>NZ_JACKXD010000002.1:0-361388 GCF_014212355.1 Halobellus ruber | reverse complement strand
GTCGCGATCGCCCACGGGACAGGCGGCTATCTGGGGACGAGACACGCCGGCTCGACCGCGGTCCTCGGGAGGGTCGGACGGTGAGTTGGGAACCGCGACCCGTTCCCGAGATCTCGCCGGAGACCGCGCCCTACTGGGCGGCGGCGGCGGAAGGGCGGCTCCTCCTGTGTGAGTGCCAGGACTGCGACCTCCAGTACTACTACCCGCGGGCCAGGTGTCCCGACTGCCTGAGCGGCAACGTGGAGTGGATCGACGCCGCGGGGACCGGCACCGTGTACGCGTACACCGCCACCGAGATCGTCTCCGGGTGGCCCGAGGAACACCTGCCGCTCGTGCTCGCGTACGTCGAACTCGACGAGGGACCGCGGATGCTCACGGACGTGGTGGACTGCGGCCCCGACGAGGTCGAGGTCGGGTCGTCGGTCGAGGTGACCTTCGTCGACACCGACGACCCCGACGTCGCGATTCCCGTCTTCGAGTTGCGCAGGTAGCGTCCCGATCTCGGCTACTCGTCGACGTTGGGAATGTTCGGCTTTGCGATCCGTTCCGTCTCGTAGCCGCTCGTGAGTTCGTCCCAGGCGTCGGCGATCTGTTGGGGCGTCCACCCGCCCGTCTTCGTCGACGCCGGGACCTCCTTGGTGATCTTCCGGACGCGGTCGGGGTCGGTGATAAACGAGAGCTCGCCGGAGCCGAGGCCGACGGTGCAGCCGGTGATGTCTTCGGCCGCCTCGCTCGCCATGAACGCCGGCAGCGGCGCGACGAGCTGTGGGCCGTGGGTGTCCTCGGACATGCCGTCGGGCTGGTACTCCTCGGGGATCGACTTGTACATCCGCGTGTACGCCTCCGGCCAGAGGCTGTTCACCCGCACGTTGTACCGCTTGAGTTCCTGCGCGCAGTTACGCACGAGACCCAGCACGCCCGCTTTGGCGGCGGCGTAGTTCGGCTGTCCGGCCCACCCGATGGCCGCGCTGCTCGAGACCCCCAGGAAGGACCGCTGGCGCTCGAACTCCTCGTCCTCGTACCGCTGTTTCCACTGCTGGGACGCGTTCCGGAGGAGCGAGAAGTGGCCCTTGAGGTGGACGTCGATCACGGCGTCCCACTCGTCTTCGGACATGTTGAAGATCATCCGATCCCGGAGGATCCCGGCGAAGTTGGTGATGCTGTGGACCGCACCGTACTCGTCGACGGTGTCCTGGATGAGTTCCTCGGTGTAGTCCAGGTCGGTGATGTCGCCGTAGTGGGTCATCGCCTCGCCGCCCGCGTCGGTTATCTCGTCCACCGTCTCTTGAGCGGGCTGGATGTCCTGCCCCTCGCCGGAGAGGTCGGCCCCGAGGTCGTTGACAACGACCGAGGCCCCCTCATCGGCCATCAGTTTCGCCGTTTCCTCTCCGAGACCACGACCCGCGCCCGCGACTACACAGACGGTATCGTCTAACATTTCGTCCGAGCCAACAGATCCGTGTCGAATAAATGTTTCCCAACCCGCGGTTGGCGTCAGCAGCGCGGCCGGTCGAACAGCCCGAACCGATCCGCCCGTGCTGACAGAGGACAGTGTCACGCTGACCCGGGTCTCGCCTCCGTGAGGCGTTCAGCCGCGGAACTTGATCCCGAACTGGAGCGGTTCGGGGACCAACTGCCCCCGATCGAGCTTGCCGTTCTGGTTGCGCGGGAGCTCGTCTACGATGCGGAAGATGTCCGGAACCTTGTGGTCGGCGAGGGTCGCCGCGCACGTTCGCCGTAGCTCCTCCTCGGTGAGTCTGGCTCCCGACTTCGGCACGACGGCCGCGAGAACCCGCTCCCCCAGCACGTCGTCCGGGAACGAACTCACGCCCGCCTCGCGGACGTCCTCGTTGGCCAACAGCGTGTTCTCGATCTCCGCCGGGTAGATGTTCTCCCCGCCGCGGATCATCATGTTCCCCTTGCGGCCACGGAGTTCGATGAGTCCCTCGTCGCTGATCACGCCCACGTCGCCGGTGTAGTGCCAGCCGTCGTCGAACCCCTCGTCGGACCCCCCAGGCGCGTTCAGATACCGTTCCGCGACGAACGGCCCGCGCATAGCCAGCTCTCCGGTCTCGCCGGGCGGGAGCCTGTTGCGGTCCTCGTCGACGACGGCGATCTCCGTGACGGGCGACGGCATCCCGACGGAGTTCGGGTGTTCGTCGACGTACTGGTCCGGAAGCATCGCCGCGATGCCGGCGAAGTTCTCCGTCTTGCCGTAGGAGTGGTACAGTCGGATCTCCGGGAACGCGTTGCGGATCGTCGGCAGTACCTCCCCGGGCATCGGGGCCCCACCGTACGCGAACTTCACAAGCGACGACGTGTCGTGGTCCCGCTGGTCGACTTCCTCGGCGGCGAGGATGAGGTGCGTCGGAACCCCCATACAGTACTCGACGCGCTCGGTTTCGACGGCCCTGAGGAACCGCTCGGGACTGTACTCCCGGAGGACGACCGACGTGCCGCCGATCGCGAACGCCACGAATAACCCACACACCAGCCCGGTGACGTGGAACAGCGGCGACGGGATCAAGACGGTGGTCCCGTCGTCGATCCCGTGGACGTACACGTTGTTGAGCACCGCGTTCGTGCAGTGGAACTGTTCGATCGGTACCCCCTTCGGCTGTCCGGTCGTCCCGGAGGTGTGCATAATCATACACAGATCGTCGGGAGACGGGACAGCGACGTCGAGGCTGACCTCGTCGTGCCTCAGGAGATCGGTGTAAGACCCCGAGGCGTCGGAGTCCCCGATCCGGATCACCCGTCGACCGGACGTCTCGAAGCCCGTTCCCGCCAGCGTGTCGAGCGAGCGTGATTCGACCACCGCGAGGTCGGGGGCGGCAGTGTCGAACATCCCCTCGATTTCGGACGCCGAGTGCCCGGTGTTCAGCGGGATCGTCACCGCCCCGATCCGGGCGCTGGCGAGGATCACCTCGATCACCTCCGGGCGGCTCCCGCTGATGAGCGCGATCCGATCCCCGGCCGTCAGCCCCCGGTCGCGCAACCCCGCGGCGACCCGATGGACCCGCTCGGCGAGTTCCCGGTAGGTCCGTCGGACGCCGGTTTCGGGGAACACGAACGCGGCCTCCTCCGGGGACGCCTCGGCCCCCGCGGCGAACAGCTTCCAGAGTGACTCCGGCCGGTCCCTGTAGGCGCGGACCGTCTGCCCGCGGTACGTCGTCACTTCGATTTCGGGGAACGCGTCGAGCCGGTGCGTTACGACGTTGTCCCGCCACGTGATCGTATCAGTCTGGAGTTCACTCATTGTCTCGCGTTCGTCCGGGGGAGCCGCTGGCGCGGGATTCGTTCACCGGTATAATAAGTGTGTCGCGTAAGCGGATCGAACCGGCCGGTGAGCGGCGTCTCTCGGCGGGTCGTTTGTTCATATCAACACGGTGTTCGGGGCAAACAGGGCATAATACTGGTTAGCCGAGGCCGTCGAGGTCGACTGTTCGGGTCACCGAGTCGTTGATAATAACGAACGAGCCGTTCGCGTCGAATGCTCCTCAGCGTCGGGGATCGGCTCGGCGGCTCGCACCGGTGGGCCGGTCGTCGACGGCCGACCGGGAACGACGCGTGACGCCCGTTTGTTCGATATATACAACAGCTCGTCGGGACGGCCCCCCGCTGACCCGACGCATAAAACAAGTGTACGACTGTTATTTCTGAGCGCGAACGAACCCATCCGCCGAGTGTAGCCCGAGTTTTCCCGCGGTACGGGGCCACGGGACCGTGTGGTCCCACGTACAAACCGGGTCGCGACGGACGTACCGGATACGCTCACTCCCAGGGCGACGACACGGACCCGCGGAGGTCGATCTCGTTGATTACCCCGCGCAGCAGGTCCGGTAGATCCTCCAGGAAGTACGTGCCCGTGAGGCGGTTCTTCGGACCGCCGATAGTGATCGAACCGATCGTCTCCTCGCCCTGCGTCACGGCTGCGCCGACCGCGCGGTACCCGGTGATCGCCTCCTCGTCGTTGACAGCGATCCCGGTTTCGCGGATCTCCGCCAGTTCCTCGAACAGGGCCTCGGTATCGGTTATCGTCTCGGAAGTGTACTCCGGGAGGCCGTACTCGTCGATGATTTCGGATACTGTTTCGTCGGGATACGTCGCGAGGATCGCCTTCCCCCCGGCGTGAGCGTGCATAAACTCCCGGTTGCCGATCCGGCCGCGGAACTTGTCGTTGATGCCGCGCTCCCCGACGGCGACGTCGAGCGTCACGAGCTTTCCGTTGTCCTCACAGGTTAGCCACCCGATCTCCCCGGTCTCTTCGATCAGGCTGTCCAGCGACGGCCGAGCCAGTTCGAGGATCGGATGCCTGTTGCGGGCGTACATACCGTGATCCAGATATTTCAATCCGATGTGATACTCCGTTTCATTCTTTTTTACGTATCCTTCAGAGTGGAGCGTCGACAGATACTGATAGACCGTACTTCTCCCGATATCGAGGTTTTGGGCCACTTCACTCGCCCCCGCACCGTCCAGTCGCTGTAGTTCCTGTATTATTTGATGAGATGTTACGATCGATTGTATTTTTCGTGGTTGTTCGTCGCTCATACACCTACGTTCGTTTCAGTGGACAAAAATGTGAGCGTCGGATCGCCGAACTGGTTCGTGTCGTGGTCGGTCCCGGGTTCGAACGAACGGTCGGGTCGCAGCCGTGAGGACACCTGAACTGGCGTTTCAGCGGCCCTCCGGGGATTTTTATCCGTGAACGGAAGAACCGACTGAGGTGTCGCCCGGGATACGGCCACACACGAGCACCGAACGTCTTCGTGCAGTCAAAGGGGGGGAGACGGTTCTTCCCGGCGGGGGCGTCCGCTTTCGCCCCGAGGTGGTCACACAAGCGACACTGCGTTTCGGGAGAGAGTACGAGGAATTAATTCCTCCCCGACCGTCGGATCAGACATCCGATGTCGCGAGAAACCGACGTGAACGACGGCGACGACGCCACCTCCGCCGCGTCGAAACCCGACGGGCGGCGCGAGTTCGACCGGGAACTCCTCTCTGATCTCTCTGTCAACCTCGTCCCGATCGGGATCATCGCAGTGTTCACCCTGCTTTTCGTCGTCCTCCGGCCGGCCGGTGACGTCAGCGACTCCGTCATCGTCTTTCACGCTGCGCTGGTCGGCGGGGTTGTCCTCGTCAGCGTCGTCGCCGGGTGGGCGATCACCCGGAAGCGGTCCCCACTGGAAGGAAGCGCGGCGAGGAGTTACGACACGGAGTCCGACCGCGACTGAGCGGCGGTGCGCCAGTTCGGTACGAGGGTCCCCTCGTCGGGGATCGAGCGTCACCGGTTCTTCGCGTCCGCGGTTGCCGAACGCGGAACGCCTCATACGGATTATTGTAGTCAATTACCGATCATCGCGACACCGTCTCCGGCGATGACCGGTAATTCGTTACAATAATTCGTATCAATCACGGGGGCTCAGTTCGGAGTCAGCACCGATAGTGAGTTGCATCGGGCCGGAGTGATCACAGTCCCCGACGATCCGGGCTCGTGGCCCGAGTACGCTCCGTTCGAGCCTTGTATCGGAACGCACCTCGACGGCGTCGATAACCACGGTCGAGCGACCGTCGGCGTCCACGATCCCGCATCGGTCACCGAGAACATCCGAAGCCGAGCTTCCGAGACCGGCGATCCGGCCCCATCGTCCCCCTCGAGCTCCTGAAGGGGAACGACGACCGTGTACGTAGTCGTCTCTCCCTCCTGATTGGTTATCCCACCGTCGAGATTGATGATGTCTTCCCACGGATCGTGCGAGGTAGAAGTGGTGTTGGAAGGGTACAACACGAGAAATTCGCAGTCACCGGTGCTGGGGTTACGGAGGGCCCGAATGCCGCGGGTGCTAATACTGTCGGCTGTAGTCGCGTGACGGATTTCGCCACCCCGGGGTGTCGAAAATCGTCACGTAGGTATAGCCAACAGTATAAGCCCCCCGTCCAGGGGTGCGTTCAACCGGCTCTGGTGTTCGTTGTCGGCGAACTCCGAAAATAGAACGCGTCAGTCTGTCAATTACGACTGCGTTGTCCGCGGCTTCGGATAGAGTGCGAGGCCGACAATCGCTGATAGACACGCGACCAGGTTCCCTTGCCAAGGCGGAGTGCCGGGAGTATGCTGAAGCACTGATAGCGTCGCCGACAAGTTTGGGAGATAGAACAGTAGAATAACTATAGGCAACGCATAGACGGCCCATTTCCGATCGTTACGGAACGGAAAGGCCAGCAACAGCAGAATCACGACACCGACTGTGAACCACCCACCCCCGGCAACGGTCATTAGCGCTGAGATCAGCACCTGAGTGGCCGCCTCAACCCCGCCCCAACTCCGTGAGAGTGCCTCTGCGTGGTATGGCATAAAGGAGCGCTTGAGCATATAGAGTCCACCCAGGACCAGACTCACCACCGCCGTGACACCATACGAGAGTCCGGCTGCCAGTTTTCTCCGTCCGCTATCGCTGAGTTCCATAGGGTCCCACCAGTCTCACTGAGTCCTGATTACGGTAGGGGGGAGTTGCAACACCATATCTATTCTTCACCGGAAGTCTCTAACGGCGAATCGCTCCCGTCGGTGCGCCCGAGCCGACCTGCTGCCGTGTTATGCTGATCTGCGGCTGGAATGATCTCGGTTGTCTCGCCCGCTGCCAGTCCGAAGGGTGGCATATTGTTGTAGACCGTTTCGTACTCGTCCGGATCAACGAGGTACGTCTCGTGCCAAATACCAACAGCAGCATCCTCCTTGGTGCCGTCTTCGTAGTACTCCTGCCAAGTGGGGAAGTGTAGGCGATCACTATCTCGCGCGTACTCACGGAGGTCCTCGAATGAGTCCCAGTACTGCACGAATCCGACGTTCCGGATACCTGGACCAACGATGGTCCGGCTTCCGAGCAATCCCGACTCCGGCTCCGAAACGAGTTCTCGAACCATACGAGGGGCAACCAGAAAGATCGGGAGCCAGCGGTGAATCTTCCAGAGCGCGTTGATGCGAAGGCCGATATGGAAAACCACGAATTCATCCTCTCGATCAGCTGCGACTTTCCGTTCGACAACTCCGTCCGTGTTTTGTTGTATCGTCATTTGTATGCGTAAGGGCTCATACTCGTTCGACCAGTAGTTGGTTTCAGTAGCTTCCACGGAAAGAAAATTTAAAAAAGTGCTTCTAAATCAATAATTGCGGTCGGATATGAGTAAATATTGTCGAAAGTCTAGGACTTGTCATTTTATACACGGACGCGAGGGTGGAAATTTCATTAAAGAAACTATAATTATTTGTGGTGTACTCCGAGAGTATTCTATCCAAACACCTCGAATGTGAAAGGACGCTCGCTCCAAACTGTGGGACTCCCACTAAGCGGGCATAACTACGGTCCGGATTTAGTAGATCGCTTCGGATAGATCCTGAGTAGATGAGAACCTATAGTAGCGTTTGCAACTGGTTTCATATCCGATCGCACGCCGTCGTGCGATCGAGTGAGCGAAAACTTGCAAACGCTACTATATAACTACGTGAAGATTTTTCACACCCCGGGGTGTCGAAATCCGTCACGCGACTATAGCCGACAGTATGAGTCCTATCGGTGGGTTGGATGGGCAGCCCCCTTAGGATAGGACCCGGTCAGCACAGTTCGTTGACTTTACAAATCACAATTTGGTTACGACGCTGCACGGGAGGTCACTATGACTGATAGTTCCGACCTCGATATCGACGGTCCGGATACGCTCCGTGGTGCGATGATTCTCCTCGTGTTGGGGCTCGGCGTGACTGGCTACGGTGCGTACGATTACGTCCAGCAATCCGATGCGATACGGAACGCGGTCGAAGTGGACGGGACGATCACCGAGGTGGGTGTCGACACGCAAAGTTCCGTGAGTGGACAATCGGGAGGGGATGTCCGGTACGAACCCCGCGTCAAGTTCACGTACGAGCATCAGGGAACCACGTATACAGGGACACACGTCTATCCGGCAGACATTTCCCCTGAATACGACCAACGGTCGAAAGCCGAGTCAGTGGTTGCCGAGTACGAAGAAGGCGCATCCGTTACCATCTACGTTGACTCGACGGACCCGAGTCACGCGTTCCTGGAGAATAAAACGTCAAACCAGCCGCTAATGATCGCTGGAATCGGGGCTATTGTCTCAGTTTTCGGCGCGGCATCGACTCTGAAGAAATATCGGAACGGGTGAGTCCAGTATCCCGGTACAAGCCGACATCCACCCCGGAAGGGTGGAAGCAGTCAGCAGTTGATTAGAGCAATTACTGAACAGAGTGTGTATGTCAAACGGTGTTTTGTTTCTCCAGGAGGTATTGCTCCACAAGAACTCGATCGGGGCGTATGGACCGGCGCGGATATCTCACCTTGATCGGTTCCAGTGCTGTCGCACTCACCGGGGGTACCGCACTCGCTGCGTCTCAGAACGAATCACGGGCTGATTACCGGGGCGACCGGAAGGTCGTCTACAATCACGACGGCTTGGATCTTCGTCTTTGCGCGGACAACGTACATCTTGGGGATGAAGTCGAGTTTGAGGCGTCTAACACGGGCGATTCGCCGATTAGTCTGGGGTGTCACAACCCGTGGGCCATTCAGCAGTATTCGGGCGGAGACTGGCACCACGTGACGTGGACTGAAGCACGCTATTACTATATGTGTGCGACCGAACTTGGAGCGGGCGAATCGTTCACAGAGGAAGTCACGCTGTCGGAGTCCGCGTTCGAACGGGACGAGGACGAAGATTACGTCGAGCTACACGCTGGACGACACCGATTCCTTCTGCTCGGTCCTGCGCCGTTCGTGGCCCTCGATTTCAACATTCACAAGGCGGGATGATTCGTGCGCAGGCTCTCACGGCCGATTCACTCATGGAGGCGTGAGATCAACCCTCGCAGAGGGAATCTAATACAGTAGCGTTTGCAACTGGTTGCACATCCGATCGCACGACGGCGTGCGATCGAGTGAGCGAAGACTCACAAACGCTACTACAGCTCTCTCCCACCGAGGAGCGCGCCGAGGCTCAATCGCTGGACGCGTTGAGCAGATACCGACGCGCTCGGTGAGGCGCTCCCGCGCGGGGTCGGTGATGAGTGGTGCGCCGCAGACGTACTCGGCCTCACCCCCCCTGTTCCAGAACCCTGATTAGCCATTTTCGCCCCGCTGAGTGGGTGCTACTGTTCTTGACGCTGTTCGATCCGTCGAGTGTCCTTGCCCTAAGCGGCTCATCTTTGTTTCTGCCCTGAAACGATGAAAATCGGAGGAAGAGAACCTGGAATGCTCCGTTTGGGATTCGAACCCAAGTCCTTGCCGTGAGAGGGCAAGATGATTGGCCGGACTACACCAACGGAGCCTACTGACGTTTTTCGGTATTTCTGGAATCGGTAAAACGGTTCCGTTTTGTCGCCGCCGAACGCCCGGAACCGACGGACTACTCCCCGTCGTCGGCGTCGTCGTCGGCCGGTGCGTGCTCCTCGATCAGGGGTTCGAGGTCGCTCTCGGGCACCGGCCGGTACCCGTCTGCGGTGATCGTCGCAACGCTCACGCTCGCCGCGTCGAGCTCGTCGTCGGTTTCGAGCAGCGCCCGCACCGCGAGCTCAACTCCCTCGTCGAGCGTGAGTTCCTCGGCCCACTCGGCTTCGAGGAACTCCTGGATGTCGTCGCGGCCGGAGCCGATCGCCACGGCCCGCCACTCCTGCGGCGCGCCCGAGGGGTCGGTCTGGAAGAGCCGCGGCGCCGAGTCGGTCCCCTCCATCCCCGCGACGAGCAGCGCGGCGCCGAACGGCCGCGTGCCGCCGATCTGGGTCGTCTCCTGGATCTCGTCGGAGAGGGTCTTCGTCAGCGTCTCGACGCCGACGGGCTCGCCGTACCGCAGTCGGTTCCGCTGGGCGGCGGTCCGGGCGCCGTCGATCAGCCGCCGGGCGTCGGCGACGTGGCCCGCCGACGCCGCACCCAGGAAGTCGTCGAGTTTGTGGAGCTTCTCGATGCTGTCGCCCTCCATCAGGGAGGAGCTGGTACGGCGCTGTGCGGCGAGGACGACGCCCTCGGCCGTCCGGACGCCGAGGCTCGGCGCGCCGCGTTTGACCGCCTCGCGGGCGTACTCGACCTGGTAGATCCGGCCGTCCGGGGAGAAAAGCGACGTGCCCCGGTCGTACGCCTGCTGATCGTTTCGGTTCATCTACTGTGGTTCCGGTCCGGGGACGGATAAAGCCACCACCGTCGCACGATATTACCGGAACCGCCAGCCGTCGGCGGCGATCCGTGCCGGATACTCACTCACGGCACCGTTCGTACGTCACGAAATCGAACGCCGCCCGCTCGTCGCGCTCGACCTCGACCCACGCGTCGTCCTCGAACGCCGGAAAGCGGGTGTCGCCCTCGTAGCCCTCGTGGATCTCCGTCAACACCAGCCGGCTCGCGTGCGGGAGGAACTGCTCGTACACCCGGCCGCCGCCCGCGACGTACGCGGTGTCGACGCCGCGCGCTCTCGCATCCGCCGCAGCGAGGTCGATCGCCTCGTCGACCGAGTTCGCCACCACCGCACCGTCGGGCAGTTCGAGCGACTGCGTCGTGAGCACGACGCTGGTCCGCCCCGGGAACGGCTCTCCGAGCGCCGAAACCACCGTCTCGTAGGTCCGCCGACCCACGATCACGGGGTGGCCGGTGGTGGTTCGCTTGAAGTATTCGAGGTCCTCGGCGAAGTGCCACGGCATCTCCCCGTCGCGGCCGATCACCCGGTTGTCGGCGACGGCTGCGATCAGGGCGATCTCGACGTCGTCGCCGTCTTCCCCCTCCTCTGCGGCGCCCGCGTCCGTCACTCCGCCACCCCGAACCGGATGCCGGGGGCCGGATCGTACCCCGAGAGCTCGATGTCATCCACCGTGAGGTCGTCGAGCGGGACATCTGCGACCTCGATCTCGGGGCGCTCCCGGGGCTCACGCGCGGACTGTTCCAGAAGGCCGGGCACGTGGTCGTCGCGCTCGTGGCCCTCGGGTTCGGGCGGCGCGGCCGACTCCAGCCACTCGCGAACCTCGCGGTACTCCGCGGGATCGTCGACGCCGGCGAGCCGCGACTGCAACGCGTCGAGGTTGTCGGCGTACCACTCCCCTCGCCGGCCCGCGCCGCAGTAGACGTGCGCGTCGACGATCGTGTGCGCGAACGTGCCCGGCTCGAACCCGGTCCGTCCCGCGATCGCGGTCGCCAGAAGCGAGTACGCCGCGATGTTGAACGGGATCCCCAGGGCGACGTCGCCGGAGCGCTGCGTGAGGTGGACGTTCAGGTCGTCGCCCTGGACGTTCAACACGAAGGTGTAGTGACACGGCGGGAGCGTCGACACCGCGGCGTTGGCTGGATGCCACGCGCTGATGACGATCCGCCGGGAGTTTGGGTTCTCGCGGAGTTGGTCTAAGGCGTACGCGATCTGGTCGAAGGTGCCCTCGTCGTTGCGCCACCGGTGGTCCTCGGCGGGCCACGACTCGCCGGGCAGCCCCTCCTCGGGCACGGGAAATCGCCGCCAGAAGCGGCCGTACGCGGTGTCTAAGTTCCCGTTTTCGTCGGCCCACGCGTCCCAGATCCCGGTCTCCTCGCGGAGTTCCCGGACGTGTTCGTCGCCGGAGAGGTACCACACGAGTTCGTGGAGCAGCGAGTTCCACCGGGCCCCCGAGAGGTCCTTGGTGGTGAGAAGCGGGAACCCCCTCCCGAGGTCGACGGTGTAGTGGCGGCTGAACGCAGCGATCGTGTCCACGCCCGTCCGGTTCGGCTTGTACGTGCCGGATTCGAGGATGTCGGTGACGAGATCGAGATACTGGCGCATCGTGAAACAGTCGCTTCTCGCGGGCGCGGAATCTTGACTGTTCGGGTGGCGTCCCGGCAACAGGGTGATGCCCGATCGGGATGTGGATCCGGCGATGCCCTCCAGGACCCGACGCGAGGTTCTGCGACGCACCGGTGCCGCGGCGGCGACGCTCGGAACGGCCTCGCTGGCCGGGATCGCGCCCCTCCCCGCAAAGCGGCTGTTCTTCGTCGGGAGCGCAGCGGTGACGCTGCTCGGGATCCTCGTGGTGCTCGCGCGGTATCCGGAGCCAGTGACGACCTCCGAACGACGGGTCCGGCGGCTGTCGCGGCGGATCCCCGCGGTCGGCGGGGACCCCGGCCGCGCCGCCAGAGCCGTACCGTTCGGCCCCGGTCGGATCTACTGGGCGCTCCGGGACGTCGGCGTCGGTCGCCGCGGCGACTCCCGGCAGGCGACAGAGGGGCTGGTCGCGCGACTCCGGCGGCGGTTCTCGGGCTCGCTGGTCCGGTACCTGGCGGCCGCGGCCCTGTTTTTCGTCGGGTTCTCCGCCTTTTTCGCCCCGTTGCCAGCTTATCTCGTCGACGCGGGCTACGCCACCGACGGGTGTTCGCGCTGTTCATCCTGAGTGCCGCGGCGTCGGCGGCGGCGTACGCCCGCGCGGGGGCGGCCGCCGCGTCACACGGGCCGATCCGGCTGTAGGCCGGCGCACTCCTGGTCCGGGCGGTGTCGTTCCCGGTCGTCGCGGTCGTCGGCACAGCCGTCGTGCCACCGCTCGGGTTGGCGCTCGTCGGGGTGTTGTTCGCCCTCGTCGGCGCCTCGTGGGCGGTGACCGCGGTGACGGCCGCGGGACAGGTGACCGGGCTCGCGCCGGAGTCGGTGCGCGCGGAGGCGCTGGGCGCGTACACCGCAGTCGGGAGCCTCGGCGGCGGCCTCGGGAGCGTGGTTGGCGGTGTGATCGCCGGCGGCGCCGGCTACCTGTCCGCGTTTGTGGTTGCGGGTTGCGTCGTGGCCCTGGCCGCGTATCTCGCGGTCGACGGGGTGCGCCGGACGACGGCGTAGCGGCTATACGAGTCGGGGTAGACGCCGCGGCCGGTCCGGAGGATCACGCCGAGGACCCGACGGTCTTCGTCGGGGTGACCCACACCACGAGGTCCTCCTCGCGGCGAACGATCCCCTTGATGAACTCCCCGCGGTCCATCGGCGGGTCCTCGACGTCGGCCATCGAGACGCGGTCGACCTGGTGGACCGCGTCGACCAGCCACCCGACCGCGGCGTCGTCCTCGAAGCTCTCGGCGTCGAAGATCACGATCCGCCGGGCCTCTGCGTCGGCGTCGACGTTCAGAAGCGTCTTCGGGTCGACGATGGAGGTGGTGCGGCCGCGGAGGTCCATCACGCCCTCCACGAACTCGGGGGCGTTCGGCACCGGCGTGACCGACCCCCGATCGACGATCTCCGAGACATAGTCGATGTCGACGCAGTAGGTCTCGCCTCCCAACTCGAACTCCAGTACCTGTATCTCGCGGGCGGTCTCCTCGCCGTCGTCTGCGGCGGCTGACCTCGGGGCGGCCGCCGCCGTGGGTTGTTGGTTCGACATAGGGGTGTGGCCGACGGCGCGGGCCGTCGGGGGCTACCGTTACTCGGGGACAGATCGCAAATAAAGGTACGCACGCCGTTATCACGGCTGATTCTTGCCGGGGAGTGCTTAAGTTGGAGAGTCGGGAAGCAGGGAGTGAAATGAGCGCCCACGGAAATTCCCTGGCCGCCGACCGCCGCGGGGAGGCGGAGCGATGAGCGCGACCGCCGGCTCCGGCGGCGACGGGACGACCCGGGCAGTCGTCGTCGACGACTCCCGGTTTATGCGGACGCTGATCCGCGGCCTCCTGGAGGACGGCGGCATCGACGTCGTGGGGGAGGCCGGCGACGGATCGGACGCGCTCGATGCGGTGATCGAGCACGACCCCGACGTGGTGACGATGGACATCGAGATGCCGACGACCAACGGCATCCAGGCTGTCGAGGAGATCATGGCCGAGCGTCCGACGCCCGTCCTGATGCTGTCGGCCCACGCCGAGGAGAACGCCGACGTGACCTTCGAGGCCTTAGATCGCGGCGCGGTCGACTTCGTCACCAAGCCGGGCGGGGAGGTCACCTCCTCGATGCCGCGGGTGAAGCGCGAACTGGTCGAGAAAGTCGAATCGGCCGCGCGGGCCGACCTGTCGGCGACGGCCCGGATGGCGTCGACCGGCACCGACGAGGGGGGCGCGTCGACGGTTCCGGTCGAGGGCGGTACCGGCGCGGCCACGACCGCGGGCGGAGCGGGAGCGACGCGCCGGGCGGGCGCCCCCGAGAGGGAGCCCGGCGGGTCCGCTACGCCGGCCGCTGAGTCGGCTCCGGGGGCCGAACCGAGCTATCCCGAGGTGGGGACGCTCGTGGTCGGCGCGTCGACCGGCGGTCCCAACGTGGTCGAGTGCGTCCTCGCGGACCTTCCCCGGGCGGCGAACCTTCGAGTGCTGGTCGTCCAGCACATGCCCGAGGGGTTCACCGGTCGCTTCGCGACCCGCCTCGACGGCCGGTCCGCCTACGATGTCCGGGAGGCCGAATCCGGCGAGCGGATCGAGCCCGGGGAGGCGCGGGTCGCCCCCGGCGACCACCATCTCGTGACCACCAGCGACCGGAACGGGCGGCTCCGCCTGGACCTGACGGAGACCGAGCCGGTCCACGGGGTGCGTCCCGCGATCGACATCACGATGGCGTCGGCCGTCGAGAGCGTCGAGGGGCCGCTGTGTGCGGCGCTGCTAACCGGGATGGGGCGCGACGGCGTCGACGGCATCCGGCGCGTAGCCAGCGCCGGCGGACACACGGTTGCACAGGACGAGGAGACGTCGGCGATCTTCGGGATGCCGCGCCGGGCCATCGAGTCGGGCTACGTCGACGCGGTCGAACCGGCCGAGGGGATCGCCGAGCGGGCACTTGCGTTCTTTACGGAGGACTAACGATGGACGAGGAACTCTACCAGGAATTCGTCACCGAGTCCGAGGAGAGCATCACCCGATTGAACAACGCGCTGCTGGAGCTGGAGTCGAACCCGGACGACGAGGAGGCGATCGACGACATCTTCCGGCAGGCACACACCCTGAAGGGGAACTTCGGGGCGATGGGGTTCGAGAACGCCTCGACGGTGGCCCACGCGGTCGAGGACCTGCTGGATGCGGTCCGGCAGGGCGAGATCGAGGTCACCCCCGAGCGGATGGACCTGGTCTTCGACGGGATGGACGAGATCCTCGACATCCTCCACGACATCGAGGAACACGGCGAGTCCGGGCGGGACCCCACCGACCTCGTGACCGAGATCAGAGCGGCCGCCGAACCGGACGGCGACGCCGACGTCGCAGACGGGACGGACGCCGCGGCGGACGAAACTGACGACGCGAACAGCACCGGCGCGGGGAGCGGCGGGACGGGAATCGAGGAAGCCCGGGAGACGGCCGCCGCGGTGCTGGCTCCCGGCGACCCCGCGGTCGCGGACGCCGACACCCTCGTCCACGCGCGGATCGCACTCGACACCGGGGAGATGAAAGGCGTCGACGGCGGCCTGTTCGTCAACGGGCTGCCGGAGGACCTCGCGGTGGTCGGCGCGGACCCGGGGTTGGACGCGATCGAGGAGGGCGCGTTCGGGGACGACTTCGTGCTCTTCGTCGCCGACACGCCCGTCACCGAACTGGAGCCGGTTCTCGAGGACCTCTGGAAGGTCGAGTCGGTGGCACTGACCGACGTGAGCGGGGTTCTCGACGGCGACGTTGCGGGGTCGGACGGTGCGGGTGGCGACGGAACCGCAGGTGACGACGCCGCGACGGAGGCGACCGAAGCAGCGGACGACCCCGCCGACGGCGGGGACGAACCGGCGGATGGGAGTCCGATGTCGGCCGGCGACGTCGGGGCCGCCACCGGAACCGTGCCCGACAGCGAGGTCGATCCGGAGTCCGCGTCGGCGGCGGTCGACGCGGTGGTCGAAGCGTACACTGACGACGGCGACCCCGAGGACGAAACCGGAAGGGAGGCGTCGTCGCCGTCCGACGCCGGAACCGAACCGACCCCAGGCACCGACGCCGGGGCGGTCGACGGCACCGTCGGGACCGGTGACGAAGCGCCAACGGACGGGCGGGACGGCGGAGCCGACGTCGCGAACGGGTCCGCGGCGTCCGAGGAGGGCGACACGGCGAGCGACGACGGAGGCGGATCCGACGGGTCGGAGAGCGGGGACCCTGACGGATCGGAGAGCGACGCCGGCGACGAGTCGACCCCGTCGATCTCGGAGGTGAAATCCGTCCGGGTCGACGTCGATCAACTCGACGACCTCCACAGCCTCGTCGAACAGCTCGTCACCAGCCGGATCAAGCTCCGGCAGGCCGTCGAGGCCGGCGGTTCCACCGCGGGGCGGGACAGCTTAGACGAGCTCGACAAGATCTCCTCGAACCTCCAGGACACCGTGATGGATATGCGGCTGATCCCGTTGAAGAAGGTGTTCGACAAGTTCCCCCGGCTGGTTCGGGACCTCGCCCGCGAGGAGGACAAACGCGTCGACTTCTCGGTGGCGGGCGAGGACATCGAACTCGACCGGACGATCCTCGACGAGATCTCCGACCCGCTGATGCACGTGCTCCGGAACGCGGTCGACCACGGGATCGAGCCGCCCGCGGAGCGCGAGGCGGCGGGCAAACCCCGGACCGGGTCGGTCGAACTCCGGGCCGAGCGCGAACACGACACCGTCGTGATCACCGTCGAGGACGACGGCGGCGGGATCGACGCCGATGCGGTCCGAGCGAAGGCCGCCGAGGAGGGGATCCGCCCCCGCGAGGAACTCGACGACCTCCCCGACGAGGAGATCTACGACTACATCTTCCACCCGGGGTTTTCCACCAACGACGAGATCACCGACGTCAGCGGCCGCGGCGTCGGGATGGACGTGGTCAAGACCACCGTCGAGTCGCTGGACGGCTCCGTGAACGTCGACAGCACCCTCGGCGAGGGGACCACGGTCTCGATCCGGCTGCCCGTCTCGGTGGCGATCATCAAGGTCCTGTTCGTCCAGGCCGACGGCCGGGAGTTCGGGGTCCCGATCAAGTACATCGACGAGATCGCGAAGGACACCCGGATCCAGCGGGTCGACGGCGCGGAGGTCGTCGTCCACGACGACACCATCTTCCCGTTGATCCGGCTCCGGGAGGCGCTCGACCTGGGAACCGACAGCCCCGACCGCGGGATGACGGTCCGGATCCGGCCCAGCGACCGGCAGATCGCGCTCCGGTGTGACGACGTCTCCCGGCAGGAGGAGGTGGTCGTCACGCCGCTGCAGGGTCCACTTAACGGAACCGAGGGGCTCTCCGGAACCGCGGTCGTCGGCGACGGCAACGTCGTGCCGATCCTCGACGTGAACTCCCTTGCGATCCCGGACGCGGGGAAACAGGCCCGGCGGCAGTGGACGCCGCCCGAACGCGAGGGCGCGGAAGCGGAGGGAGCGGCCGACTGATGGGGCCCGATACGGACGCTCGGGGCGAGGGCGGCTCCGACGGAACCACGGGGTCGTTCGACGACCTGCTGGAGTACGTCGAGTCGTCGCTGTCGTTTGCGACGAGTTCGTACAACCGGGCGTACCTCGACAGGCGGGTCTCCGCGCGGATGCGACGCCGGCGGATCGACGATTACGACGAGTACCGGTCGGTGCTCCGCGACGATGACGAGGAGCGGGAGGCGCTTTTGAACGCGCTGTCGGTCAACGTCACCAGCTTCTTCCGGAACCCCGAGGTCTGGGAGGGGCTGCGGGAGGTACTCGCGGAACTCAGCGAGGGGCGCCGCACCCGAGTCTGGAGTGCCGCGTGTTCGGACGGCCGGGAGGCGTACTCCGCCGCGATGCTCGCGCTCGACGATGACCGGATCGACGCCGACCGCTTAGAGATCCTCGGAACCGACATCAAACCCGAGATCCTGCGGGCCGCCCGCCGGGGGGAGTACCACGCCTCCGAAACCGACGACCTCCAGTCGCAACTGGAGCCGCTGGCCGACAGCGACCGGTACGTCGAGCGCGACGGCGACGCGTTCCGGGTCACCGACGAGGTCCGTGACCTGGTGTCGTTCCGGGAACACGACCTCGTCCAGGAGGAGCCGCCGCGGACGTTCGATCTGGTGATCTGTCGGAACCTGTTCATCTACATCAACACCGAGGCGAAGCAGGCAATCTTCGAGACGCTGGGGTCGGCAGTCGAGCCCGGCGGCTACCTCACGATCGGGATGACCGAGACCGTGCCCAGGGGCGCACGCGACCGCTACGAACCGGTCGAGAAACGACTCCGGATCTACCGCGACGCGAGCGGTGGCTCCGGCCGTTCGGGGTGAGACGTAGTGAGACCGGACGAGACGAAGGTGGCCGACACGCGCGGGCGGTTCCTGCAGGCCCTGCGCGACGGCCGCGAGGTGAACGACGCCGCCTGGACCAACGGACGGATCCTGCTTTCGAACCGCCGGATCGTGCTCGCGGGAACCGCCGGCAAGCGCACGTTCCCGCTGTCGGCCATCGAACGGGTAGGCGGCCGGTTCGACGTGAACCAGCGGGTCGCGACCGTCTCCGATTACCTCGCCCTGCAGTTCGACGGCGGGGAGAACGTCGTTCTCGTCGCGCCCGCGGAATACGAGGCGTTCGAGATGGACCTCTACGACGCATTGCTGTCGTCGACGAAGTTCCTGATCAGACACCCCGCAGTCGAGGGCGGCGTGGTCCAGAACACAGAGTGGGAGCCGGGGCGGGTGAAAGTCGAGGTCGACGGCGTGAGCGTGGCGACCGTCTCCGGGACGTTCGTGGAGATCCAACTCGACGACATCGGCGACACCGAGATGGGCCGGCGGACCGTCCGGGAGGAGCAGCGCGAGGTCATCGAGGTCGAACACTCCGACGACGACGGGACGAGCGTCGAGACCTACGTCTCGGGTCCGGAGCGCGCGGTCGACATCCTCCGGTCGTTGCTTCAGATCGGCGACGAACAGACCGAGACATCGCTCGACCTGTCCCAGCAGGACAAGCAGGTTCTGATGGCGTTGTACTCGGGGGTTTCACCGTTCGACATCCCGTCGTTCCTCGGGATCGACGTCGACCAGGTTGAGGAGCTGTTCGTCCGGCTCATCGACCACGACGTCGTCGACGAGGTCCGGGTACGCCACGAGGTCGAACTCAACGCCCGGGGACGGTCGATCGCGGCCGACGCGATCGACGAGCAGGGCGCGGAGATGTGACGGCGGTCCGCGCTGCGAAGGGACGGCTCGTCACCCGCGTGCGTGCGAGATGATCTCCTCGCGGGCCTCCGTCGCGCAGTCGCGATCGGCCCGCGAGAAGTGCAGCGTGTTGCCGTTAACCGGGTCCGAGAGCAACCCTCCGCTGTCGACGTCGACGCCGACCTGCTCGATCTGGATGTACCCGATCGTGAGCCCCTTCGAGAAGTCGACGCCGGTGATCTCCGCGGCCGGAATGGTCCGGTCGTCGAACCGCGACCGGTCGACGCGGTGGATCTCGACGCGGTCCGCGTAGACGGCGAGTGTCCCGTCCTGAAACTCACAGACGACGATGGCGTCGGGATGGTCCTCGGCGGCGGTGGCGCCGCCCTTCCCGCCCCCGGAGTCGCCGCCGTCGGAACCGCCCGTCCGCCACGGCAGATTCACCATCGAAGTGATCTACCGCGGGCGGGCGCAAAAGCGTTCGGCAGTCGCGAGGGTTTATATTCGATCCCGCGGCCAACCCCCCCGTGAGCTGAGCACAGCCCCGCGTCGGGCCGCGGTAGTCCGGCACGTCGACGCGGGGACGACGGCGGGTGCCGGCTGTTCGCTCCGTCACGCTCAGTCGCCGGACCACGCCGCATCCGAGAGCGTCCGTTGGACCGCCTCCTCGCCCACTGCGGCCGCGAGCGCCTCGAACCCCCGGCGCTCGACGGGGTCGGACGCGTCGGCGACCAGCCGCGAGACGATGAACTCCGGCGTCGACTTCCCGATCGTCCCGAAGCGGGGCTGGTAGTCGACCCGCAGCTCCAGGTCCTCGGTCAGCCCCTCCGCGAAGATGCCGTCGATGCGGGCCGCCGGCGGGAGCGGGCTCAGATCGTCGGCGAGGTGTGTCACGTAGACGCCCGACGCGCCGCGGTCGACGGTCAGATCCACCAGCCCGTTGAGCAGGTCGGCCGCGCGGCCGGGCTCGGTGATCGCCTCGAACTCGTCGACCAGCATCAGGGTGCGCTCGCCCGCCGACAGCGGCGGGACGATCGACTTCAGCGTCGACTCCAGCACGCCGGCGTTGAAGCTCGCGTGCCGTCGGTGGAACACCACGCTATCGAACCGGCCGACGGCGGCCCGCTCGGCTGGAACAGGGAGCCCCATCGACGCGAGTAGCGCGACCTGCGCGAGCGTCTCCAGCAGAGTCGTCTTCCCGCCGGAGTTCGCGCCGGTCAGGACGGCGACGCGGTCCCCCGACGGCGGTGTGTCCGGGAACGCAGTCGCGCTACCCGCGTCGGCGTCCGCCAACCCGTGTGACCCGATCGCGTATGTGACGGGTTGGACCTCGCCGGCGAGCGAGAGGTTCCGGGCGCCGACGACCGCCAGGCCGTCGTCGACGAACTCCGGGCGCTCCAGATCGTACTCGGCTGCGAACCGGCCCAACGATAGGTCGACCGCGATCTCGGAGACTGCCGATACCGCGACGTCGACGTCCTCGCGAGCGTCCTCGACCGACGCCCGGAGTTCCGATGCGACCGTCTTCTCGCGCTCGGCGACCTCCGTTTCGAGTTCCGAGAGGAGGTTCCGGAGCGACGTCGACGCGAAGTCCGCCTCGTCGCGGGCGTCGGCAGCGACGGCTCCCTCGACGCGCCCACGGGGGACGTCGGTCTCGCCTGCGACGTACTCCACGAACGCCCCGCGGAACTCCTCGAAGCTCCGGACCCCCTGCTCGCGGACGGATTCGAGGACGTCCAAGGCGCCGCGTTCCAGGTCGGCGACGGCGTCGCGGCGCTCCCGGAGCCGGTCGAGCTCCGCGTCGGTGCCCGGAGCGACCGATCCGTCGGCGCCGACGGTGCCGAGTGCGTCCGCAGCCGCCGCAAGGGCGTCGTCGTCGAGGTCCTCAAGCGCCGCGAACGTCCCGCCGCGGAGGCCCGCCGCCCGGAGGTTCAAGGCCGTCTCGACGGCCGCCCGATCGGAGCCGTCGGCGTCGTCGTAGGCGTCGAACGCCGACCGGACGGCGTCGCGTTCCGCGTCGTCCAGCCCCTCCCAGGCGTCCCGCGCGGCCGTCACGCGCTCCAGCCGGTCCTCCCGTTCGTCGACGGACGGCAGTGGCGTGAGCACGCGGATCCGGTCGGCCGCGTGTGCCGTGAGCGCGTGGTCGCTCGCGAGGCTCAGCAGGCTGTCGTAGACGTCTCTCGTGTCGCGCGTGCCGAGCGTCTCGATGCCGGCCGCGCCATTTGCCCGGCGGAGGATCCGTACCGCCCGGCCCCGCGGGATCCCGGCGTCGACGAGCGCGCGGATGTTCGCGTTCTCGATCGCATCGAGGGCGCGTTCGACCCCCATCGACTCCCGAAGCAACTCGCTGGTCTTGGGCCCGACCCCCCAGTACTCGTCCAGTCGCATACCACCACGTGCGGCGGGGCCACACTGTACCTTTTCGGTCCGGAGCGGTCGGGATCGGAACCGCCGCTACAGCGAGGAGACGCGCCGCGACCGGGCCTCGCGGACTGCCGCGCCCTCCCGGATCGCGTCCTCACAGTGGGGACAGACCCTGGCGTCCTCGAAGCCTTCCGGGGCGAACACCCTGACGTAGTCCCGTGAGACGAACGATCCGCAGTTCTGACACTCAGGCATCGTACCCAACCTCACAGACGTTTCCTTCGGACATAGTCGTTCCAATAGAGGGACGAGACACACCTAACACGACCCCCTATGCGGTTAGGGTCAGTGTCGGGATGCCCGACAAGGGGCAGATATTTGACCGTGGACACGCCCCTTACGCGTACTGAAATGCTCGCTGACGGCGTCCCCGACGGGGATGAGGCGGACGCGGAGCCGACGCCGGCCGACCGGCCCACGGTGTTGGTGGTGGACGACGACAGGGCGCTCGCGGACACCTGCGAGTACTGGCTGCGCGAGGAGTACGACGTGCGGGTGGCCTACGGCGGCAGGCAGGCGCTCGAGCGAGTCGACGGCGACGTCGACGTGGTGCTCTTGGACCGGCGGATGCCCGACGTCTCCGGCGACGACGTGCTCGAAGAGATCGACGACCGGGGGCTGGACTGCCGGATCGCGATGATGACTGCCGTCGCTCCCGACACCGACATCGTCGAGATGCCGTTCGACGAGTACCTCGTCAAACCCGTCGACGAGGAGAGCGTCACCGAGACCGTCGAGGAGTTGCTGGTGCGGGCGGAGTTCGACGAGCGGATCCGGGAGTACTTCGCCTTAGCGTCGACGGAGGCGGTCCTCGACGGACGCGAGGTGCGCGATCCGGCCACACTCGACGACCTGGCCGAGCGGGTGCGGGAGCTTCGAGCGGAGCGGGAATCGGAGATCCGCGACCGGGAGCGGCAACTGGAGCGGACCCGTCGGATCAACGGTCTCCTCCGGGAGGTCGACCGCGGGCTAGTGGACGCGGACACGCGGGCCGACATCGTGGAGACGGTCTGTGACTCCTTTGCGGCGTCGCCGTACGACGGGGCGTGGGTCGCACGCTACGACCAAGCAGTAGGGACCGTCGAGTGTGAGGTCGCGGGGGAGTCGATCGCGTCGCCGTTCGGGCTGGCGGACGACGCGGACGCCGGCGACGGAGCGGTCGATCCCGAGGCGCTGGTGAAGCGGACGATCGACACCCGGTCGCCGGTCACGGCATCGGTCCCGCCGTCGGCCGCGGCGGCGGTCCTCGCGGCTCCCGACCCGCCGGACGCCGACCGGACGTTCGTGGCCGTCCCGATCGACTACCGCGAGACCGTGTACGGTGCCCTGGTGGTGTACGTCCGGGGCGACATCACCGACGAGGAGCTGTCGATGCTCGTCGAGATGGGTGAGACGGTCGGCAACGGCATCAACGGCGCGGAGTCGAAGCGGCTGCTCCACGCCGACAGCGCGGTCGAACTCGAGTTCGAACACACCGACGCCGGCGACGTCCTCGTCGACCTCTCCCGGGAACTCGACACCACGGTCCGGCTCGAGGGGATCGCCCCCGCCGACGACGGCGTCGTCACCTGCTTCGTCCACGTGTCGGACGCCGACCCCGAGGCGGTGTTCGGGAGCGTCACGCCGCGGGACGCGGTGGCAAACGCACGCGTCGTCTCCGAGGAGGACGACGGGACGCTGTTCGAGCTTCGGCTGACCGACGCCTCGGCGGTCGTGACGCTCGTGGAACTGGGCGCGAAGGTGGAGTCGTTCGCCGTCACCGGCGGCGAGGGCCGGCTCGTGATCAGGGCGCCGGCGGGGTCGGACCTTCGCACGTTCACGCTGGGGGTGCAGTCGCCGTTCCCCGAGGTATCGGTCGTCGCAAAGCGGGAGGTCGACGACGCCGTCCAGTCGACGTCGTCGTTCCGTCGGCAGCTCGAGGAGAAGCTGACCGACAGACAGCGGGACGTGATGGAGACCGCACTCACCTCCGGTTACTTCGAGTGGCCCCGGGGGAGCACCGCCGAGGAGGTCGCGTCGTCGCTCGGCATCGCCGCACCCACGTTCCACGAGCACCTGCGGGCGGGCGAGCGGAAACTCATCGAGTCGTTCTTCGCGGAAACCGGCGACCGGGTCGGTCGGGACCGAGAGGAGAGGGCCGCAGACGACTGAACCGACTTAGGCGTTGTTCATCCGCTGGCTCCGGGTATCGCCGCAGGCCCGACACTCCGTGACCCGGTAGGGCTCCCGGGAGAACGCCCGGTTCGCTTCCTTCGTGCTCTCGGTTTTGAGTTCGATCGACACCGTGTGGGGCGTCCGCGTGCCGCACTGGCTGCACTCCTCGGTCAGTTCGGTGACCGTCGATTGGCTCTGTGACATAGTGATTCCGTACCCAAAGGAAGGTATGGGAGTGTAATGTGAACGGACCCTACACAGATAGGGGATCGAGCGGGCGGCTCGTCCTCGCGCTCACGAACCGGGCGGCCGTCGACAACCGCGGGGCTGCGCCGGGACGAGTGGGCTCACTCGGGGTGGTCCGGTTCGCCGCCCTCGTCTGTCGGGGCGTCTCCCGCTCCGGCGTCTCTACCCTCCGCCCGCTCTACGTCCGTCGTGTCGCCTTCCCCGTTTTCGTCCCGCTCGTCGCCTGGCGGTCCGTCAGCGTCGCCGGCCGGTTCCCCGTCCGGCCCTCGCTCGTCGGCATCCTCTCTCGCGTCGTTCGTGACAGCCGTCTGCGGGTCGTCCGTAACGTCCGTCGTCTGTGGGTCGTCCGCAACGTCCGTCGCCGATGGATCGGCCGGGAAGCGATCGCGGACGGCCGCCCGGTCGACCGTCCCCGACGCGGTCCGCGGTAGTTCGTCGGCGACCGCGATCGATTTCGGGAGCTTGTAGCCGGCGAGCCGATCCCGCGCGAACGCACGGACGTCCTCGGGATCGAGGTGCCGATCCGTCGCCCCGTCCGACCCCGAGTCGGGCGGTGCCACCCCGGGCTCGGGGACGAGGAGCGCCGACACCCGCTCGCCCCACTCGGCGTCGGGTACGCCGACCACGGCCGCGTCCGCGACATCCGGGTGGTCGGCGAGCACGTCCGCGACCGAGCCCGGATCGACGTTCTCCCCGCCGGTCACGATCCGGTCGTCGAGCCGGTTCAGGACCGTGATCGATCCCGACGCCGTTCGGACGCCGACGTCGCCGGTGTGGAGGCCGAACTCCCCGAACGCCGCCTCCGTGGCCTCCCGGTCCCCGTAGTACCCGGGGGTGACGGTCGGCCCGTCGACGACCAGTTCCCCCGCCTCGCCCGCCGGAAGCGGGTCGCCGGCCCCGTCGACGACCGTCACCTCCGTCAGAAACAGCGGGCGGCCGACGCTCTCGGGGGCCCTGAACGCCTCCTCGGGGCGGGCAGTCGCGATCTGTGAGGCGGTCTCGGTCATCCCGTACGTCGGAAACACCGGCACGGAGTAGTTCCGACACCGCTCGATCAGTTGCGTCGAAGCCGGCGCGCCGCCGAGAAGGACGACCCGGAGCGACTCCGCGAGCGTCCCCCGGCGGTCGAGCATCCGGCGGAGCATCGTCGGGACCACGGAGACCGCCGTGGCGTCGTAGCTGTCGAGGTCGTCGGCGGTCGCCCCGGCGTCGAACCCCTCGCGGAGAACGACCGTCATCCCGTAGATCGGCATCCGGAGGATCGGCGAGATGCCGCCGGCGTGGTGCAGCGGGAGCGTCGCCAGCCACCGGTCGTCGGGGTCGAACCCCAGCCGGAACACGGAGGCGGCCGCGCTGGCGAGGAGGTTCCCCGTGGTGAGCCGGACGGGCTTCGGATCGCCGGTCGTTCCCGACGTAAAGAGGATCAGTTGGGTGTCCTCAAGCGACCACGACGCCGCCCGAACGGGGTCCGGCCCGACCGCCGACAGCGGGTCGACGCCGTCGGTCCCCACCTCGTCGACGGTGGCGACCGGGATCGACGCCGCCGACCCGTCACCGTCAGTCTCGACGTCGAGCGCCGCGACTGCGTCGGCCACCGCGTCCTCGGTCGTCGCGTCGCAGACGACGGTGTCGACGTCGGCGGCGTCCATCCCAGCGGAAAGCTCCCGCGCGGTGAGTCGGTCGTCCAGCGGCACGAGCGTCGCCCCCAGCCGCATCGCGGCGTGGATCAGGCAGACGTACTCGACGCACGGCCGGAGGACGGCGCCGAGGTGGGTTCCCTCGTCGACCCCCACGGACGCGAGGCGCCCGGCGAGATCGTCGACCAACGTGTCGACGGTGTCGAACGTGTAGCTCGTGTCGGTGGTCGTGTCGACGAGCGCGTCCCGCCCCGGATCGATCCCGGCGCGGTACGAGAGCCAATCGCGCATCCTGAACACACTGGCATCTCCGGCCGCCTAAACCGTCCGGTTCGATCCGTGTCCGCCGGCCGCCACGAACTCCACCAGGACGCCGCCGGTCGAGTCGGGGTGGAGAAACGCCACCTCGTGGCCCCACGCGCCCGGTCGGGGCGCCTCGTCGACGGGGTCGATCCCGAGGTCGCGGGCGCGGTCCAGCGCCGACGCGACGTCGTCGGTCGCCAAGGCGACGTGGTGGATCCCGGGGCCGTGCCGGTCGAGGTAGCGGGCGATCGTCCCCTCCGCGCGGGGTTCGAGCAGCTCGAAATACCCCCCATCGAGCTCCAGGAACCGGACCGTCATCCCGTCGACGGACTCCTCGTGGACGACCGGCGCGCCGAGCAGTCCCTCGAACGTCGCCGCGAGGTCGGCCCCGTCGGCGGTGGCGATCCCGAGGTGGTGAAACGACAGCGGCATACCCGGTGTGTGTCGCGGCGGGAAATAAACCGTCGGGCGGCCGCGGACGCGAGCGGCCGCGGGCTCGAACGCTACAGCCGCGGCTGGTACTCGCCGAACTCCTCGCGGAGGACGTCGGAGATCTCGCCGACGGTCGCGTAGGCCTTCACCGCGTCGACGATCGGCGGCAGTACGTTGTCGGTGCCGGCGGCGGCGTCGGCGACGGCCGCGAGCCCCGCCTCGACGGCCTCGTCGTCGCGGTCGTCCTTGACGGCCTGCAGCCGCTCCCGCTGGCGGGCCTCGTCGTCCTCGTCGACCTCCTCGACGTCGACGTGGGGATCCTCGTCCACCTGGAACTCGTTGACGCCGACTACGACTCGGTCGCCCGATTCGATCTCCTCCTGGCGCTCGAAGGCGACGTCCTGGATCTGGCGTTTCACCCACCCCGACTCCACGGCGTCGAGCATCCCACCCCGGCGGTCGACCTCCTCGAGGATCTCGAACGCCTCGGCTTCGAGGTCGTCGGTCAGCGATTCGACGTAGTAGCTCCCGCCGAGCGGGTCGATGGTGTCGGCGACGCCCGACTCGTGGGCCAGGATCTGCTGGGTTCGGAGCGCGGTCCGGACCGACTGCTCGGTCGGCAGCGACAGCGCCTCGTCTTTCCCGTTCGTGTGGAGGCTCTGTGCGCCGCCCAGCACCGCCGCCAGCGCTTGATACGCAACCCGGACGACGTTGTTCTCCACCTGCTGGGCGGTCAACGTCGACCCGCCGGTCTGGGCGTGGAACTTCAGTTGCTTGGACTTCGGATCCTCGGCGCCGAACCGCTCGTCCATGATCTCGGCCCACATCCGCCGGGCCGCCCGGAACTTCGCGGCCTCCTCGAAGACGTTGTTGTGGGCGTTGAAGAAAAAGGAGAGCCGCGGCGCGAAGTCGTCGACCGCGAGCCCCGCCTCCAGGGCGGTCTCGACGTACTCGATGCCGTTCCCGAGGGTGAACGCGATCTCCTGGGCCGCCGTCGACCCCGCCTCCCGGATGTGGTACCCCGAGATCGAGATGGTGTTGAATTTCGGCGTCTCGGCCGCGCAGAACTCGAAGATGTCGGTGATCAGCCGCATCGACGCCGCCGGGGGGTAGATGTAGAGGTTCCGCGCGATGTACTCCTTCAGGATGTCGTTCTGGATGGTGCCCCGGAGCTGGTCGCGGGGGACACCCTGCCGGTCGCCGATCGCGACGTACATCGCAAACAGTACCGCCGCGGGGGCGTTGATCGTCATCGACGTCGACACCTCGTCTAAGGGGATCCCGTCGAAGACCACCTCCATATCGCGGAGCGTGTCGACCGCGACGCCGGCCTTCCCGACCTCGCCCGCTGCCATCCCGGCGTCGGAGTCGTACCCCTTCTGTGTCGGGAGGTCGAAGGCGAGCGACAACCCCGAGGAGCCCTGATCGATGAGGTACCGGAAGCGCTCGTTGGTCTCGGCGGCGGTGCCCATCCCGGCGTACTGCCGCATCGTCCACAGCCGCCCGCGGTGCATCGTGGGGTAGACGCCGCGCGTGTACGGCTCCTCGCCGGGGAATCCGAGGTCGTCGTCGTAGTCGAGGTCCGACACGTCGGCCGGCGTGTACAGCCGTTGCACCTCCTGGCCGCCGGTGTCGGTGGTGAACGTCTCCCGCCGCTCCCCGAACCGATCGAGGGTGGACGAGAGCGTCTCCGCTGCCCACTCGCGTTTCCCCTCCCGGATCCGTTCGAGGTCGTCGGGGTCGAACATATCGTATGGACGCTCCCGCCGGCTATTGAAACCCACTGGACGACCGACCGGTCCGGGGGACGCCACGGAAGGGAAAGCACAAAGCCCGGGCGGACGAACGGCGAGGTATGTCCGAGGAGACGGACGCCGACCGGGTCCGCGGCGGCCGGATGACCGACGCGGAGGTCGACGCGTTCCTCACCGAGCAGGGGACGGGCGTCCTCGCGCTGGCGGACCGCGACAGCGCCTACGCCGTCCCGATCTCGTTCGGCTACCGGACCGGGCGGGCGGTCTTCGCCTACTGGCAGTTCGGCCCCGGGAGCACGAAGGCCGCGTACACCGAGGCGACGGAGCGGGCGTGTCTGACCGTGTACGACGTGGCGTCGGAACGGGAGTGGCGGAGCGTCGTCGCCCGCGGCCCGCTTCGGGAGCTGTCCGGGGAGGAGTGGGCCGACTTGGGGGGACTGATCGACGACAACGCGTGGTCGCCGGAGTTCACGGGCGTCCGGGACCGCCGGCTCTCGGTCGTCGGCTACGAGCTCCGGATCGACGAGGCGACCGGGTTCCGGCGGGCTCCCGACGCCGACGGGGCGTGACCGGGTCGACGCACCAGCCCGACCGCCGAACCGGCGGCAGCCCACCCGACACGGACCGCCCCTGACATCGCGCGTTCGCCACGCTTTTGCGACCGGCTCCCCTGCGTTGGGACAGCTATGTTCGGTGGAGGCGGCATGAACCCGCGGAAGATGAAACAGATGATGGAACAGATGGGGATCGACGTCACCGAACTCGACGTCGAGGAGGTCGTGATCCGGACCGGCGACGAGGACCTGGTCTTCGAGGACGCACAGGTCACCCGGATGGACGCCCAGGGCCAGCAGACCTACCAGGTCGTCGGCGAGCCCGAGTCCCGCGAGCCCAGTGCGGCCGCGATCGAGGGCGGCGACGGGGATGCCGGGGACGACGCCGACGACGGGATCCCGGAGGACGACGTCGCGCTGGTGGCCGAGAACGCCGGCGTCGACGCCGAGACCGCGCGGGAGGCGCTGGCCGAGACCGACGGCGACCTCGCGGCCGCCATCGCGAAGCTGGAGTGAGCTACCTCCTCGTCCACGACGACCGCGAGTACCTCCGGGCGCCCGGCGACGAACTCCACACCGACCTTGGCGTCCTGGAGATCCCGGAGGACGTCGAGCCCGGAACCGTCCTGGAGACCCACCTCGGCGAGCCGTTCGTGGTGCGTCGGCTCCGCGGGCCCGACCTGTTCAACCACCTCGAACGGACCGGCGCGCCGATGATGCCCCGCGATATCGGGCTGGTGATCGGTCACACCGGGATCGCGGCGGGCGACCGCGTCCTCGACGCCGGGACCGGCACGGGCGTGCTCGCGGCGTACCTCGCGCGGTGTCACGCCGAGGTGACCACCTACGAGATCGACGCCGAGTTCGCCGACGTCGCCCGGGAGAATATGCGCCTCGCGGGCGTCGAGGAGCGTGTCGACGTTCGGACGGGCGATCTGACCGAACACCTCGACGACGCGGCCCAGGCGGGCCCGTTCGACGCGATCACGCTCGACACCGGCGACGCCGCCGGGATCGTCGCGGCCGCCCCGGATCTGCTCGCTCCCGGCGGCTACATCGCGGTCTACTCGCCGTTCGTCGAAAACAGCCGCACGGCCGTCGAAGCGGCGCGGGAGGCGGGGTTGGTCGATATCGAGACCCTGGAGACCATCCAGCGGGAGATGGAGTTCGGCGACCGCGGGTCGCGGCCCTCCACCGCCGGTGTAGGCCACACCGGCTACCTGACGTTCGCTCGGAACGGCGTGTGAACGGCGGTCGACTACAACAGCCGCATCGTCACCGGATCGACCGCAGCATCCCGAACAGCTCCTCGCGTGCCGCCCCGCGGTCGAACGGCTCCCCGGCGGGGAGCGACAGCGGGTAGGCGCCGCCGCCGAGCAGGTACTCCTCGTCGGCGGGCCACGCCGCGAAGTACGCCTCAACCGGGAGGTCGCGGTCGTCGAGGCTGACGCGGGCTCGATACCGGGTCGCCTCCACGTCGTCGCCGCCGACGGCGAACCGGTGCGTGTCGGCACGATCGACCGCGGAGAATCCCCGCGCTTCGAGCACGTCCACGAACGCCGACGACGCGCGGTCGGATACAAGCTCCGTGAGCGCCCGCGAGGCCGGCTGTGCGGGGCGGATCCGGACCCGGCTCGCGAACACGAACCGCCACGTGGTCTCGGTGCCGGTGGCGGCAGCCAGCCGCTCGCGGAGGTCCGCGTCCTCGTAGATCCGCGTCGCCGCTTTGATGGTCACGACCCGGACATCGAAGGGCGTCGCGGTCTCCTCGGAGACGAGCCGCCACGACTCGGGAACGTCGACCTCCGGCGGCGGGACGGCTGCGGACACGACCGGTGGTTCGGCCGCCGTCGTCTTATAACCGGGTCAGACCCGTATCGGCGCGGCCCACGGCGGCCGGCGGCTCAGTGGTCGTCCTCGCGCCACTTGTGACCGCACTCGACGCAGGTCAGGAATCGGGTTTCGGACTCGTCGGCCGAGCGGATCTGCTTCATCTCGTAGCGGGCGCTGTCGTGGCCGCATTCCGGGCAGATCACCGTCGTCGTCGGCCCGATCTCGGCGTCGTCGACGTCGGACATGTCGACGACCTCGCTGGTCTCACGCTCGGCGGTCGAGGTCATCGCGGCCTCGTTGTCGGCGTCGCGGGGCTTCTCGGCCCCGCAACTGCCGCAGACCCAGACGTCGTCGTCGGTCTTCATCATCGAACCACAGTCGTCGCAGAACTCCATCGTACCCCCACGCACCGGCTTCAGGTACTTAAGCGGCCGGGATGGCGGCCGTTCGGGGGCCGACATCGAGGGGATTGCAGAGCCCGAGCGTCGAATGTTGAAACGTCTTTGTACCTCGGTGCGAAGTGCCGGGTGTGACAGACGACCGAGCCCTCTCCGCGGAGGCGGCCGACCGCCTCGCCGACGTGGTGCGGCTGCAGCCGACGAAGAACAAGGAGCTCCAGGAGCAGTGGGGGTTGGAGTCGGGCAGCGAGGTCCACCAGTATCTGGAGTCCGAACTCGGGGAGTACTACTACCGCGACGACAACAGCCTGATCCGCGCGACGCCGGAGGCGGCCGACCTCGTCGACGTCGATCCCGGCGTTGAGGGCGGCGGCAGCGATGACGACGGCGTCCCGACGGTGATCCGCGTTCCGGAGCTTCAGGCCCGGGTGTTCCGGGTCGTCGCGGGGCCGGAGGAGCGCTCCGAGAGCGTCGTGAGCGTCCTCAACAAGGTCAGGGCGGAGTTCGACGCCGACCCGCCGGTCGACGACGTGCGGGCGGCGCTCCAGAGCCTCCGTCGGAAGGGCGTCGTCGAGGTGGTCTACCGGACGGTGCCGACGTTCCGGCTGGCTGCCGCGCGGGAGGATATCGACGTCGAAGTGACCGACTCGTAGTCGGACGCGTCCGGGACGGCGTGCGGTCGGTCGAAGCCGAAGCCGAGGGTCCCGTCCGCCGGTCACTCCCCGGCGGTCGCCAGCGCCACGACCCCGAGTGCGATCGGGAGCACGCCGCCGAACCCGACCGGGAACGCGACCCAGAAGAACTCGACACCGAGCGCCAGCAGTGTGAACGCGACCCCGAGCGTGAGTATCGAGACGAGTCCCGACACGACGAGTGCGGTTGCGATCCGGTTCCCGGTCAGCGACGGCACGGTCTGGCTCGTTGTTGCCATAGTCGGAAGTGCGGGGGAACCCACCTCACGCTTGGCCCAACACGTTGCGGTCGGGGGGTCACCGGTGCTCTGTGCCGCCCGCCGCCGATGCTCGGGGCCGCGTCGGCGGCTGGACGCACCACCGGCGGGCGTCCGACCTAAGCCCAGTCACGGCGATGCGGCGACGCGTCCCCGGATTCACCGTCTGTCCGGCTGTCCCGCCCGCTGGGGGCCGGTGAGGTACCACTGCAGGACCCGGGCCTGGCCGCGGCGCAGCGTCCGGCTCAGCGTCGATTTGTCGGCGTCGAGGCCCGCTGCCAGTTCGTCCAGCGTACACTCCCGAGGCACGTCGAAGTAGCCCTCCCGGAGAGCGGCGTTGAGGAACTCGCGCTGGCGGCCGGTGAGGATGTCCTCGTCCTCGTCGGTGTGGACCACGGAGAGGAGTTCGTACGACAGGGGCGATTCCTCTAAGGTGTCCCGCAGGGTCTCGAACTCCGCTTGGGTCCCCGTGACGTCGAACTCGTACCACCCGTTCGTGACGACGACCGGAAACTCCGGCGGGACCCCCACGCGCCGGGCGAACTCGTAGAGACCGGTGTCGGAAGTCTCGTACCGCGCGAGAACGCGGTCGTCGGTGGCTTCGAGCCGCTGGTAGGACTCGACGTTGCGGTGGGTTTCGATCCGTTCCTCGACGGCCGCCGGGTCGTCGGCGACGACCTCGCCGAGTTCGACGGCCCGATCGCCGGTCGTGAGCCCCGACAGGAGCCGGAACGTCGCGGTCGGGACAGCCGTCGACACCTCGGCGATCCACAGCCTCCCCGGAAGCTCGATCCGAAAGCGCGCGTCGATCATCGGGTCTCGGTTGAGGTGTTGCGGCGCCACCACCCAGTACCTTGCGTCGGGGGCGGTCCCGGAATCACGTGTCGGGGTCGAACCCGGCGTCCAGTTCCCGGCTCCTCACCCACTCCCGGCGCTGCCGGAGAAGGGTCTTGATGCCGGCGCCGGGGCCGCCCTCGATCGGCCACCCGCGGGTCCGCCACGCCGGCGGCTCGGGTTCGAACTCCGAACAGGAGTCGACACACTCCGCGACGGTCTGCGAGCGGCCTTTTGCGGCGCAGTACGGCACGAGCCCACGCCCGAAGCGGCGGAGCTCGAAATGCCGGCAGTCCGGACGCATCGTCCCGTGGTACGACCGCCACCCCCGCCCATACGCCCGTTCGGCGAGCTCCAGCCGACGGTCGCGCCGCGCGTCGTCCCGGTCACCCTCCGGGGGCGTGACCTCGCTGGGGTACCACTCGACCGACGCGTCGACCCCGGCGCCCGCGAGGAGCGATCCGCCCGGGTCGCCCTCCGCCGCGTCGACGTCGAACGCGAGGATCCCCACGTCGACGGGGAGGTCCTCCAAAAGCGCCGGCTCGACGCGGTCGCCGGTGGTCGCGGTCGCCACCCACACCTCGTCGGCGAGGCCGGTCCCGACGTCGAAGCGGAGTTGCTCGGAGAGCGCCCGCGCCGCGGCGGCGTCGAGGTCGGGTTTGTTCTCGATCGCGACGATCCGGCGGAGCCAGTCGGGGTAGGGGGCGGTCCGGCGGAGTTGGATCCGGTTGCCCCGGCGTCGCCTCTCGACGACGCCTCGGTCGGCCGCGCGGTGGACCGCCGCGCGGACGTACCGCCACGGGTAGCCCGGATGCGGCAGCGCGTCGCGGTACCACGCCCACTCGGCGGGCGCGTTGCGGACGACGTGGAGGAGGTCGGAGTCGAGTTCGTCGGGGCCGAACGCGCCGCGGGCGGCCAACGCTTCGGGGTCACACTCGAGCACGACCGTGTCCCACCGCCGCTCGGCGGTGCCGAGCTGCCGGGCGACGACGATCGCATCGTCCCCCCGAGTCTGCGATAGGGGGGTCGCCGAGTCCGGGTCGGCGGCGTCCCCCCGACCGGTCGGCGGCCACGCCTCCTCGGCCCAGCGGCAGACCAGCAACTCGAACCCGAACTCGGCGTCGCCGGGATACACGGGGGTTACGCCAGGTACTTCCCGTCGGCCTCCTCGCTCTCGGCGGCGAGCTGATCGAGATACTCGTGGGCGTCCTCGAAGATCTCCCGCGGGCCGTCCTGGGTGATCGTGTTGAGCGCCTGGTCGTAGTCGCGCCACTGGAGGTCGCGGTGCTCCGTGGAGAGTTCCGCGCTGGCCTCGAAGGACCGGGCGATGAACAGGTGGACCGTCTTGTGGATGGTCTCCCCGCCGGCCTCGAAGACGTAGTCGTACTCCTCGCGGAACCCGTCGATGAGCCGAAAGTCGTCGATGCCTGCCTCCTCTTTCACTTCCCGGATCGCCGTCTGCTGGAGCTCCTCTTCGCCCTCGACACCGCCTTTGGGGAACTCCCAGTCCCCCGGCCGGCTCTTCAGGAGCAGGTACTCCCGTTCGCCGCGGGTGTCGCGGAAGAGGATCGCTCCGGCGCTGACCGCTTCGACTGCCATTACGTCCACAAACCGGACAAGGCATTAAGAGGCTATCGGACGGTCCGGGGGCGATCCCGCCGACAGCCGTGGGACCGGGGGAGCGGTGAGCCACCACCCGACGGTCCGGCCCCGAGCCGCCGCCTATGGGTGTGTTTTTACGCCTCCGTGCCGACGTATCCGGTATCCAATGACCTTCGTCACGAAGCTCCGGTTCCAGTCCGGGAACCGCTACGAGCTGGAGTCGGCGGTTTCGGACCTCAAATCGATGATCGAGCGGAAGGGCGCCGAGTGTAAGGGTCCACACACCGACCCGCCGGCGGAGCTGTCGGTGCCGCAGGCCCGGACGCTCGGTCCCGGCGGGGAGTTCCCCGCCTGGGAGTACACCGTCTACTCCCGACGCCTGGAGATCCACGGCAACGACCACATCGCCCGCGAGGTCGGCCACCGCAAGTTCCCCGAGAGCGTCCACGTCGAGATCGAGGTCGAACACCGCAAGCCCGCCGGCCACCTCGACAAGTAGGGGCGTCTCACGCGGTGCCGCCAGCGGTCCGGGGAACCGAACGACGACCGACGAACCGCGGTCGGCCGCTCAGAACGCGCTTTCGCCGACCGTCTCCAGATACTCCGCCTCGCCGGTGTGGCTGTCGTCGTCGAACGACGTCACGCGGAGCAGGACGCGGCTGTCGACGAGGTCCGCCGACCCGCCCCGTATCCGGAGCGTCGTGTCGCCGATGCGGGCGATCGGGTCGTCGGCCTCGACGCCCGTGACGAACACGGAGATCTCCTCGCCCGCACGGAACGACGGCTTGTTGGTGCGGAACGACCACCCCTTGGTGTACTTTTCGAGGAGGCTCATACGCGGGCCACCTCCTCGGACTCGCGGTCGCTGGTGTACTCCAGCCCGAACCCGGTGACAGCCGCCACCAGGAAGATCGCGACGAGCACCCACCCGTGGAACACGAACGGGAAGACGTCCGCGGGGTTCACCACCATCACCTGCGTGAACCACTCGTACTCCGTCGGGAGTTGACGGATGACCGCAAAGCCGACGAGGACGCCGCCGGACCACGGGAAGATGTACCCGAGCGCCGCGGTGTTCGCGTCGAGGATGTTCGCCCTGCGGTAGCCGTTGATGTTGAACCGCTCGCCGAGCCGGGCGATGTACGGTCCGATCGCGATCTCCGCGGCGGTGTTGATCGTGATCATCGCGTTCACGATCGCCGTCCCGACGACCATCGTGGTCTCCGCGCGGCGGACGCTCGTCGCGACGGAGTTCAGCAGCCAGTCCTGCAGCGCCCGGAACCCGCCGCCGCGGATCATGATCTGCGCACCCGCGACGATCAGCAGTACCAACACGATGAGCGGGAAGAAGCCCTGCGCCCCGGCGTAGAGGCTTCCGCCGACGCCGGTTTCGGCGGCGGGTACGAGCTTCACGAACGGAAGGGCCGAAAGCGACTGCGCGATACCGAGCCCTTGGGGCGCGCGGAACACCACCATCTCGGCGACCGACGCCAGCCCGAACGTGACGTTGAACACGGCCGCGACGACGATCCCCCACGAGATCGCCTCGACGATGTGTCGTCCGGCGACGGCGGTGCCGATGACGACGAACATCGAGACCAGGTGAAGCAGCCCGGCGGGGTCGCTGTTCCGGACGAAGATCTCGCGCGCCTGGCCGGGGACGTCGAGCCCCCCATCGTCGGTCCGACGACGACGTACCCGATCAGCGCGATCACGGCGGCCGTGATCGCGTACTTGAACCGCGAGGCGACGACGCCGCCGATGTCGGCGTCCTGGGTGACCGCACTCACGATCGTGGTGTCGCTGACGGGTGCGAGGTTGTCCCCGAACACCGCACCGGAGAGGATCGCCCCGAACAGCAGGACCGGGTTCGCACCGAGCAGGACGCCGGCCGGGAAGAAAAGCGTCGTGAACGCGACCGTCGTCCCGTAGCCCGTCCCGATCCCGGTAGCCAGCAGTCCCGCGAGGATGAACGTCACCGCGGGGAACAGCCCGGCGCCGACGCCGGCCGCGTCCGCCGCCCACACCAGGCCGGCGACGAACCCGCCGACCTGGATGGTCTGTGCGAACATTCCCGCCCACAGCCACGCGACGACCGCGGTGGCGGCGACCCGACGGGTCATCCCCTCGAAGATCGTGTTCGCGTAGGTGTGCCACGGGCCCTTCACGAAGAACAGCCCGACGATGAGCGCGATCAGCATCCCGGCGACGAGCCCCGTCGTGTCGCCGATACGTAGGACACCGCTCTGGACGATCGCCCACGCCACGAACAGCGCCAGGGGGAGCCCGCTGGCCCACTTGCCGCCGTAGAACTCGATCTCCGGCGCGGACGTAGGTCCCAGTTCCGCCTCTGTGACCCCGTCAGAGGGGTCTTGCTCCCCGTTTCGGCCGTCTCGGTCACTCATACTTGCACGTTCCGTGCTCGAACAGGTGCATATAAATCCGTGTCGTACTGGCCGAGCGGATGTGCCCCCCTGACACGCGTGACGACGTCGGCGGCGCCGTCGACTCCGAAGCGGTCCGGCGGGTGCGGGATCGCGACGCGGGGCTCGGGTCGATGGCGACTCCGACGCGATTTTACCGGTCGCCAACGATCCGTGGGTATGGCCAGCACGGACCTCGTCGACCTCAGGCGCGACCTCCACCGACACCCGGAGCCCGCCTGGCGGGAGTTTTACACCACCGCACGCGTCGTGGACGAACTCGAAAAGCGCGATCTCGACGCCCGCTACGTCGGTCGGGAGGTCCTCGGCGGCGACCGGGTGGGCGTCCCCGACGACGCCGAGCTCGACGCGTGGCGCGAACGGGCCCGCGCGGCCGGCGCACGGACCGACGTCCTGGACCGCCTCGACGGGGGCTACACCGGCGCGGTCGCGGTCGTCGAGCGCGGCGAGGGACCGACGGTCGGGCTCCGGGTCGACATCGACGCCCTGCCGATCGAGGAGGCCGCGGGTGACGGCCACCACCCGGCCGCCGCCGGCTTCCGGTCGGAGAACGCGGGGTATATGCACGCCTGCGGTCACGACGCCCACACCGCGATCGGGATCGGCGTCCTCGACGCCGTCCTCGACAGCGACTTCGCGGGGACGCTGAAGGTGTTCTTCCAGCCCGGCGAGGAGCGGATCGTCGGCGGGGAGCCGATGGCGAACTCCGGCCACCTCGACGACGTCGACTACCTGTTTGCGGTCCACGTCGGGCTGGATCACCCCTCCGGCGAGGTCGTCGCGGGCATCGACGGCTTCCTGGCCGTCTCACAGTTCGAAGCCGAGTTCCGAGGGGCCTCCGCACACGCGGGCGCGAGGCCCGAAACGGGCGACAACGCGATGCAGGCGGCCGCGGCCGCGATCGGGAACCTCTACGGCATCCCCGGACACTCCGAGGGGGCGACCCGGATTAACGTCGGCGTCATCGAGGGCGGGACCGCGACGAACATCGTCCCCGAGCGGGTCGCGATCGAGGGAGAGGTCCGCGGCGAGACCACGGCGCTGATGGAGTACATGAACGACGAGGCCCGCCGGATCCTCGACTCCGCGGCGGGGATGCACGGCTGCGAGGTCGCGGTCGGGACCCTGGGCCACGCCCCCTCGGCTCGAAGCGATCCCGAACTCCGCGGGGTCGTCGCCGACGTGGCGGACGGGACCGACGGCGTCACGTCGCTCCTCGAATCGGACCGCCTCGGCGGCAGCGAGGACGCGACCTTCCTGATGCGGCACGTCCAAGAGCGGGGCGGAAAAGCGGCGTACGTCGGCGTCGGCACCGACCACCCCGGCGGCCACCACACCCCCACGTTCGACGTCGACGAGGACACGATCGGGCTCGGTATCGACGTTCTCGCGGGGGCGATCGCCGAGACCGCCGCCCGCCGCCCGTAGCGCGGGGGCCGGCGGGCGGACGGACCGTCGTCGCGGTCGGGGTCGCCGCCCGCGACGCGATCGGCGGCCCCGCGTCTGACGCTCCGGAAAGTATTTGATTCGCATTCCGCCATACGTAGACGAATGCACAGCCGAACCATCGACGTGGTGACCGACTGGGAGACGGTCGCCACCCCAGCGGGGTACGAGGGGCTCCGCCGGCTCGCCGACCGGGAGTTCAGCGGGGCCGTCTCCGCCGGCCCCGCGTGGGCGTTCCTCCTGAACGGCCGGATCGTCGGGATCTTCGAGGGGGGAATCGAGGACTTCGAGGACGCCGACGCCACGGCGTACCGCGCCGCCGACCCCAGCCTGCCGCTGCTCTTTGCGATGCAGGAGCGCGACGGCGAGACTCGGGCGAACTACTACACGAACGAGACGCCGCTGCGGGACGTGGATCAGACCCTTTCGAGCGGCGGGTTCACCGGGTACGTCGAGCTCTCGGAGAACGTGCTCTCGGGGGACTACTACGTCGTCTACCACGGCGGGAAGTCGATGAGCGCCGCGTTCGTGGGCAGCTCCGAGCGACTGATCACCGGCGAGGAGGCCTTCGAGACCGCCGCCGACGAGGTCGGCATCTACGAGGTCGTCGACGTCGACATCGAACTCGTCGACATCCCCGAACCCGCGGTCGACGATGACGGTCCCGACGGGGACGACGTCCCGGCCGCGGGGGCCGCAAGCGAGGTAGGGGGCGCGGACGCCGCGGACGAAGCCGAGCCCGAGCGCCGCGTGGAGCCCGCGGTCGACGACGAGCCGGGCGCGTCGGATCCCGCTCCGGAACCGGCCCTCGACCCCGAGCCCGAACCCGGAGCGGGGTCGGAACCGCGGGTCGAGGCCGGCGGCCCGCCGGCGGACGCCGGGAGCACGGAGCGCGGGACGGATCCCGACGCCGACGTGGATCCGGGTTCCGACGCCGACGGCGAGCCGGATCCGGACGCCGACGTCGACTCCGGGGTGGACCCCGGCTCCGAGCGCGAGGTCGACGCCGAAGCGGAGCGGGATGCGGCTGCAGAGGGTACAACAGCCCCGGTCGCCGAAGACGAGTCACCCCCCACGAGTCCGACCACGCCCGACGCCGACGGGGACACCGCGACAGCACCCGGCGGGACCGATTCTGGTTCCAACTCGGACAGCCGATCGACCGACGGGGAGCCCGGCGACTCGGAGGGGTCCGGCGGTGCGCTCACCGACGAGGAGCGGTGGCAGCGGGCACGGACCATCCCGTCGCTGGATCCCGAGGAGTCCGGCGGCGAGGACGGTAACGAAAGCGAGGACGACGCTCGCGAGCGGACCGCCCGGATGCAGCGGCAGCGGCAGCGGCGCCGGGCGGCACGGGACCGCACCCACCAGGACGCGAGCCGCCGGGCGGCCGGCGCTCCGCAGTCCGAGGGCGACGCACAGGGGGGAGCCGACGTCGAAGCGCTGAAACAGCGGCTCTCCCGTGCCCGAGGCCGGATCGAGTCGCTCGAAGACGAGCGCGACAGCCTGCTTTCGGAACGCGAGGAGCTGATCGAGGAGCGCGACAGCCTCCGGAACGAGCGGGCCGAGCGGACCGAACGGATCGAGGAACTCGAAGCCGAGCGCGAGCGGCTCCGTTCGGAGGTCGATCGGCTCCAGTCCCGGCTCGACGACGACGGGGGCGAAAGCGCCTCGGAGTCGATGTCGCCGGATCGGGCGCTCTCGGGGACGAACCTGTTCGTGCGGTACGACAGCAAGGGGCGGGCGACGCTGAAACACGCCCAGGCGGGCGACGCCTCACGGTCGGACGTCCGGGAGAACCTCCGGCTCGAACATCACACCACCTTCGAGACCGAGGGGGTCGCCGTCGACGGCCGGCCCTACGAGGAGTTCCTCCGTGACACCACCGAACACGCGTTCGCGCGGTGGGTCATCGGGGACCTGCTCTACGAGATCGGCGAGACCGGGAACCGGTCGAGCCTGGCGGGGCTGTTCGACGCCATCCCCGACATCGACCGGGTCGAGGTCCGCGGGGAGGTCGGCGTCGAGACCGACGACGGCGTCGAGCAGCGCTCCTTCGACGTCGTGTTCAGAGACCGGATGGGCGATCCCCTGTTCGTGGCGGACATCAACTCCTCCCGGGACGCGACGACCGAGGCGATGGTCGGCTCGCTCGTGGAGAACACCCACACCGTCGCGAGCGAGGCCGAAACGCTCGCTGCGGGGTTCTACGTCACCGAGTCGTTCTTCGAACCCGGTGCCTTGGAGACGGTCGGCGACCGGACCGGCGGGGGGATCCTCTCGCGGTCGAGCAAACGCTCGTTCGTGAAGCTCTCGCGGAAACGTGGGTATCACCTCTGTCTGGTCGAGGCGCGGAACGGGGAGTTCCACCTGAACGTGCCGGAACTCTGAGTGGACGGTATCGCGGTCGGCGAAAAGCGACTCGACTGCGACGAACGTGAGCCCCGTTCGACGGCACGGGCGACGGGCGGACCGGCTTACCCTTCGACTTCGACGGTCTCTTCGATCTTCATCTCGTCGAGTTTGTTGACGATCCCGTCGAGCTTCTCGTCGAGTTCGTCGACGAACTCCGCGGTCCGCTCGGTCGTGATCGCCCCTTGGCTCGACGGTTCGATGAGGTTTTCCTCCTCCAGAACGCGGAGGGAGTAGCGGACCTTGTGGTGCGGATAGCCGGTCTCGTTCGACATCTTGACGATTCCGATCGGTTCGCTGTCGATCACCATCCTGAGTACCTGGAGGTGCCGTTCGAGCATATCCACTTCCTTTTCCAGTCGGTCTATCATGTTACCTGTTAACTCGTCTGGGCCGGGTTTAAATGTTGCCCTCCGGTGCGTGAACCGCCCGTGCCGAGCGGGGCCAGCCGACCCCGGCCGGCGGCTGCCCGCGGGAACGACCGTTACTACTGGTGGCGTGACGGACCGTAATGGGTTTTACGGGGCGCGGAGAACCGGCGTGTATGACTGTGACGATCGTCGGCTCCCAGCTGGGCGACGAGGGCAAGGGCGCCTTGGTCGACCTGTGGGGAGGCGGCGCCGACGTCGTCGCCCGGTACCAGGGCGGGGACAACGCGGGCCACACCGTCGTCGAGGGCGGCGACGAGTACAAGCTGTCCCTGGTCCCGAGCGGGGCCGTCCGCGGGACGGTCGGCGTCCTCGGCAACGGCTGTGTGGTGAACCCGCGGACGCTCTTCGAGGAGATCGACGGCCTCCGCGACCGCGGCATCGACCCGGACGTCCGCGTGGCCCGGCGCGCCCACGTGATCATGCCGTACCACCGGGTGCTCGACGGGATCGAGGAGGAGGCCAAGTCCGACTCCGACCTCGACGCGGGCACGACCGGCCGCGGCATCGGCCCGACCTACGAGGACAAGGCCGGCCGGCGTGGGATCCGGGTCGGCGACCTGCTGGACCCCGGGGTGCTCAGGGAGCGCCTGGAGTACGTGGTCCCGCAGAAGCGCACGCTCGCCGAGGACGTCTTCGGCGTCGACGTCGGCGAAGCGTTCGATGTCGACGCGCTCTACGAGGAGTACCGCGCGATCGGCGAGCGACTCGAAGCGGAGTCGATGACGGTCAACGCCGGGAAGTTCCTCGGTGGGTACCTCGACGACGGCGAGGAGGTCCTGTTCGAGGGCGCACAGGGGACGTCGATCGACATCGATCACGGCATCTACCCGTACGTGACCTCCTCGAACCCGACCGCCGGCGGCGCCGCGACCGGCACGGGCGTCGGCCCGACCGCGGTCGGCCGCGGGGAGGTCGTCGGGATCGTGAAGGCGTACCTCTCCCGGGTCGGCACCGGGCCGCTGCCGACCGAACTCGACGGCGACGACGAGCGGTTGGCCGACGAGATCCGCGAGAAGGGCGGGGAGTTCGGGACCGTCACCGGCCGCCCGCGGCGCATCGGGTGGCTCGACGTCCCGATGCTCCGCCACGCCGCCCGCGCAAACGGGTTCACCGGCATCGCGGTCAACCACGTCGACGTCCTCGCCGGCCTAGAGGAGGTGAAGGTGGGTCACTCCTACGACCTCGACGGCGAGAAACTGTTCACGATGCCCGCGACCACCGAGCGGTGGGGTCGATGCGAGCCGAACCTCCGATCGTTCGAGCCGTGGCCGGCGGTCGACTGGTCTGCGGTCGCCGAGGACGGCTACGACGCCATCCCCGAGAACGCGCGGACGTACCTGGAGTACGTCTCCGAGGAGACCGGCGCGCCGATCTACGCCGTGGGCGTCGGTCCCGACCGCACGGAGACCGTCGAACTCGTCGACCCGTTCGGGGCCGGCGAGTAACGTCGGCGGCCCGGCCGGACCGGGACCGGTGGCCCGAACCCGTAGCCTTTTTGCCGCCGCTTTCCTTCCCGGAGGTAATGAAAGAGTCACTGATGGACGTCCTCTGTGACCCCCTCGACAAGAGCGACCTCGAACTCGAAGTCGACGAACGCGACGGCGACGAGATAATCGAGGGGCGGCTGATCGGCAGCGTCACCGGGGAGGTCTACCCGATCGAGGACGGGATCCCGAACCTCCTGCCGCCGGACATGCGCGACGACGAGTAGCCCTAAACGCTTTTACACGTTGCCGTCGTGGGTGCCGACGTGTCGGAGTCGCTCCCGGTCGAACTGAACGCCGGTTCCGTCCACGCCATCGACGCCCCCGACGCGGTCACCGTTCGGGGGCCCTTCCACCTCGAACTCTCGAACGCGGGCGGGGCCGTGCACGTTCACGTCCACCTGGCCGACGACCTCTCGGAGGCGGCCCGGTTGAAGGAGGGGAACCACTACGTCGAGGGAGGCGGGACCGTCCGGGTGCCGATCGGGACGGTGGCTGACGGCGACGAGGTCACCGGCCACCTCGAAGTCGTCACGGGGTACGGGGCCGAACGCGAGCGCATCGAGGTCACTATTGCCCCGGATGACGGCGGGCGCGACGATGCAGGAAAGACAGGCGGTCACGACGGATCGCAACGGGCCGGCGGGACGGCGGGGGAGGACGACTCGACGGCGCGGACCGTCAGTACGTCGGCTCGGGGGACGAAGCGCGGGCATCCGATGGAACGATCCACCACCGGGATGGGCGTCCGCGGGCTGGCGAACAGGTCGCTTCCGGACGTTTCCGTGCCGGCCGGCGGGGACGCCCGTGAGAGGCTGACGTTCGTCGGACTCGCGGCGGTCGCGGCGGCGGTCGGCGTCGCGGTGATACTGACTGTCGGCGATCCCGTGCTGTCGTTCGTCGTTGCGGTCGTCGTCGTTGCGGCCGTCGCGGCTGCGGGGTGGCTGCTGTTGTGGTAGCGGACCCGTCGGGTCCGGCGCCGGGTGGGTCCCACATCCCGGGCCGACGGGGATTACGCCCGCTCGGAGTCCAGTTCCGCGTCCAGCCGTTCGACCCGTTACCGCAGTTCCGCGACCTCGTCGTCGCCGGTCGCGCGGTTCGCCAGGGCGACGGTGCCGACGAAAACGGGCACGGAGACGACGACGAAAAGGAGGGCGACAAAGGCTGTCTCCGGGGCTATCACCGTCGTGTAACCGGCCGATACGACTTCCATTTTTCCGTGCCGCCGGTCCGGCGGCACGGGGACCCCGGGGAGACAAGTCCCCGGGACGGTCGCCTCACTGCAGGTACGACGGCTCCTCGGCGTCGCAGTTCTCCTCGTGAGCCTCCGCGTCCGACCTGTCGTCGAGCAGCAGGCCACACTCCTCGCACTCGTACCACGTCTGGCCGTCCCGCTGCACGGTCGACACCATATTCGGAGTGAGATCGTTACGAACTAAAAACGCTTCCCCCGAATCCACCGTCCGTCCTCCCGGGCAAGACAAAAGACGCCGGCCACCGAAACGGGTGTATGAACGCGGACGACGGCCTCGAACTCACCGTTCGTGGGGCCGAAAAGCGGGACGCCGGCCGGGGGATCGCCCGGCTGCCGGAGCCGGTCAGAAAGCGGCTGGGCGTCCTCAGTGGCGATACCGTGGTGGTTGCGGGCGAGGGCGAGACCGTCGCGAAGGTGTGGCCCGCCGCCGGCGACGTTCCCGACGGCACGATCCTGGTCGACGCCGACACCCGGACGAACGCCGGCGCGAAGATCGGCGGCACGGTTCGGGTCCGGAAGGTCGATGTCGACGACGCCCGGTCGGTCACGCTGTCGATGCCCGAGGACGTCGCCTTCGAGGACGACGCACGCGCGGTCGAACTGATCAAACGTGCGATCCGGGACCGGCCGATCCAGCCCGGCGGCCAGATCCACTTCGAGTCGCTGAGCGCCGAGCCGTTCGTGGTTGCCGAAACCGACCCCGAGGGGATGGTCCGCGTCACCGACTCGACGCGGCTGAAACTCGCACGGGAGGGCCGCGTGAGCCGCGTGGTTTCCTCGGTCGCGGGGCGGAGCGAGGGCGGCGGGGACGGCGGCCCGACCCCGGGCAACGACGCCGCCCCCTCGCCGACGGTCACCTACGAGGACATCGGCGGGCTCGACGAGGAACTCGACCTCGTGCGGGAGATGATCGAACTTCCCCTTTCGGAGCCGGAGGTGTTCGCCCACCTCGGGATCGACCCGCCGAAGGGGGTGCTGCTCTACGGCCCGCCCGGGACCGGCAAGACCCTGATCGCGCGGGCGGTCGCAAACGAGGTCGACGCGACGTTCGTCGACGTCTCCGGCCCGGAGATCATGTCGAAGTACAAGGGCGAAAGCGAGGAGAAGCTCCGCGAGAAGTTCGCCGAGGCCCGCGAGAACGCGCCCGCGATCGTCTTCTTCGACGAGATCGACTCCATCGCGGGCAAGCGCGACGACGACGGCGACGTGGAGAACCGCGTGGTCGGCCAACTGCTCTCGCTGATGGACGGCCTCGACGCCCGTGGGGACGTGGTGGTGATCGGCGCGACGAACCGCGTCGACACCCTCGATCCGGCCCTCCGCCGCGGCGGCCGGTTCGACCGCGAGATCGAGATCGGCGTCCCCAACGAGCGCGGCCGCCGGGAGATCCTCGAAGTCCACACCCGGCGGATGCCGCTCGCCGACGACGTCGACGTCGACCGGCTGGCGTCCCGCACCCACGGCTTCGTCGGGGCTGACCTCGAGTCGCTCATGACGGAGGCGGCGATGGTCGCGCTCCGGCGCGGCCGCCGCGGCGACGCCGACGCCCCGATCACGGGCCTGGAGGTGACCCGGGCGGACGTCGAAGCCGCGATGGCGTCGGTCGATCCCTCGGCGATGCGGGAGTACGTCGCGGAGTCGCCGACGACCACGTTCGCGGACGTCGGCGGGCTGGCCGAGGCCAAGCGGACGCTCGAACGCGCGGTGACGTGGCCGCTCACCTACGGCCCGCTGTTCGACGCCGCGCGGACGGACCCGCCGACCGGCGTGTTGCTTCACGGCCCGCCGGGGACCGGCAAGACCCTGCTGGCGCGGGCGATCGCGGGCGAAAGCGGCGTCAACTTCGTGCAGGTCGCCGGCCCCGAACTCCTGGATCGGTACGTCGGCGAGTCCGAGAAGGCCGTCAGGGAGGTGTTCGAGCGCGCCAGACAGGCCGCGCCCGCGATCGTCTTCTTCGACGAGATCGACGCGGTCGCGACCAACCGCGACGGCGCCGGCGGTGACTCCGGCGTCGGCCAGCGCGTCGTCTCCCAACTCCTGACCGAACTCGATCGCGTGTCCGATCACCCCAACCTGGTGGTGCTCGCGGCGACGAACCGGAAGGCCGCCCTCGACCCCGCGCTGCTGCGCCCCGGGCGGCTGGAGTCCCACGTCCACGTCCCGGAGCCGGACGAGGCCGCCCGCCGGGAGATCATCGACGTCCACCTCGATGACCGGCCGCTCGGCGACGACGTCGACCGCGACGACCTCGCCGCTCGGACCGAGGGATACTCCGGCGCCGACATCGCGGCGGTCGTCCGGGACGCGTCGATGCGGGCGATCGAGGACGTCGTCGGCGCCTACAAGGGCGAGGCAGCCAACGACCACGCCGACGAGGTGGCGGTGACGCGGGACCATTTCGAGGCGGCGTTGGCGCGGGTTAGTTCATCCGATGCGTGAGGCTGCCTCTCAGTTCAGAGACCGACTTCGTATCCGGTTCGCTCTCGACACCGATGGTCGCATCCGCAGTTTTATTTCCGATTGGCGACACGAATTGACGCAACGACGATGGAAACGGAACCTGATGCCAGCGCCCCGACCCCGGACGTTCCGTCGGTCGAACGTGACTTCCGCGACGTGAACGGGGTTTCCCTCCACGTCGTCAGCGCCGGTGATCCGGACGACCCGCTGGTCGTCTTGCTCCACGGGTTCCCGGAGTTCTGGTACGAGTGGCACGACTACGTCGAGCCCTTCGTTGAGGCCGGATATCGGGTCCTCATCCCCGATCAGCGCGGCTACAACCGCAGCCAGAAGCCGACCGGCAGCTCGTCGTATCGGATCACCCAGCTCTCGGGAGATATCGTCGATCTGATCGGGACCGAAGGTCGGGAGGCTGCCCACGTCATCGGTCACGACTGGGGGGCCGCCGTCGCGTGGGATCTGGCCCTCCGCCATCCCGCCGTGGTCGACCGGCTCGGAATCATCAACGTCCCCCACCCGACGGTGTTCGAACGAACACTCCGATCGAACCCGACGCAGATGCGAAAGAGTTGGTATATGTTCTTTTTCCAGCTTCCTCGTCTCCCGGAGTGGTTCGTCGGACGGGACGAGTACGAATTTATGACGAAAACGATGCGGGAGGGTGCTCGGCCGGGGACGTTCAGCGAGACGGACTTCGAGCGGTATCGCGGGGCGTGGTCGCAGGCGGGGGCGCTGACTGCGATGCTCAGCTGGTACCGGTCGCTCTTCCGACACCGCGAGGATCCCCAGCGTGAGCGTGTCACTGCCCCCACGTGCATCGTCTGGGGAGAGAACGATCAGGCGCTCGTTCCCGAGATGGCGCCGGAGAGCGCCGACTACTGCGAGGAAGCCAGCCTCGAACGGTTCCACGATGCCACGCACTGGGTCCCACACGAGTACCCCGACCGGGTAGCCGACATCCTGCTCGATCACGTCGGATCGTAACTGGGGGATGCCCAGTCCCGGATCGTTGAGGGATGCTCAGTCCCAGAACGACTGCGTCCGCGCGTACTGCCGCTCCTGCTTGAGGATGTCGCGGTAGAAGTCCCGTTCGTCCTCCCGCAGCTTCCCGATGATCCGCGCGGCGGTCTGGGGGCCGACCCCGCGGGCCGCTAAGGCGATCACGGCCTGCTTGCCGTGGCTCTGAACCAGGCTCGCGGCGCGGTAGGCCCGCTTCACCAGCCGCTCGGCCTCGTCGTCGCGGTCGGTCGCCCCCACCGCGGCGACGGTCTCCTCGTCCCACGGGTTGAGGCAGGCGATCCGGGTCGCGCCGCACTCCGGACACTCCGGCTGGTCGCGGACGCGGCGCACCTTCGTCGTGTGCTCCCAGTCGGTGCAGTGGAGACACAGCAGCCGCACCCGGTCGTCGTGGATGCGCTCTTTCACCGTCTCGATCACGCTCGCGTCGGCGTTCTCGGGGACGACCAGCTCCCGGCCGCTGGAGCGCCCGCCCGTGCCGATCGGGGTCCGCTCGCGGGCGGTCTCCAAGGAGGCTGATCCGTCGTGGAGGTCGGCAAGCAGCGACGCGGCGGCGTCGACCGCGAGGTCGACGTGGAACACCTCCCGGACGGCCTCGTCGTAGACGGGGGTGTCCGCTAAGGCGGCGAGCAGCCGGTCGGCGCCGAACCGTTCCCGCCCCTGGTACCGCTTGAGCGCGCCGAACTTCGCGGCGACCTGCGCGAGGGTGAACTTCAGGGTCTCGGAGTTCCGGAGCGCGAGTTCGAGCGTGGGTTCGACGTGTTCGGGCTGGGTCGTCTCCAGCACCTCGACCACGTCGCGGGCGGACGCCCGGGAGGGGACTTCGAGTTCGATCCGGTACGGCGAAACCTCCATCCCGACCGACGAGCCGGTTCGTTGCCCGACCAAGGCGGCCAACAGTCGGCCGAACGTCTCGTTGATCCGGTGGCCGTGGGTGCTGTTGAGCACGACCTCCCGCCCCCGGCCCTCGACGACGAACCGGTCGGCCGTCGGGATGGGACGGCCCGCCTCGACCTGGCGTTCGATCGGCGTCAGGGCCGTAGCCAGGGTGTGGGTGTCAGTGGGGTACCGCGCCAGGAGGTCGCGAGCGACGGCCTCGCGGTCGGCACCGGTCTCGAACTGGTCGGCCGCCACCGCGCGGATCTCGCCGACCTCGCGGGCGACGTGGGCGGGGACCGGGATCTCGGAGCCGGTCCACGACGGGACCTCGCCGCTCGGATCCTCGATCGGGGTGACGTTCACCCGCGCCTCGTCGTCGTTGATGTCGTTGATCCGCCACATCTCGCCGCGCTGGACGAACGCCGCGCCCGGTTCGGCGAAGTTGACCACGAACCGCTCGTCGAGCGTGCCAACCGGCCCCCGCGAGGAGATGTCGTGGACCTCGTAGGTCTCCTCGTCGGGGATCATCGAGAGGTTGGCGTAGAAGTACTGCCAGGTCCCGCCCGATTTCTCCAACCGGTCCCGATCCTCGTCGAGCCACAGCAGCCGGTTCTTCGAGAGCTCCCGGACGACCTGCCGGAACGTCTCCTCGTCGAGGTCAGCAAACGGGTACGCCGCGGTCACGATCCCGTAGGCCCGCCGCGCCGACACCTCGCCTTCGTCCATCACGATCCCGACGATCTGGTTTGCGACCGTATCGAGGCTGGCGTGGTGGATCCGCGCCGGCTCGACCTCCCCCGACGCGGCGCGGCGCGCGATCGCGAGCGCCTCCAGGGTGTCGTCAGGTGAGGACGTCACGAGCGTGCCGCGGGAGACCTCGTCCCGGCGGTGGCCCGCGCGGCCGACCCGCTGGAGCAGCCGCGAGACCTCCCTGGGACTCCCGTACTGGACGACGTGGTCGACCCGGCCCACATCGATCCCGAGTTCCATCGAGGAGGTACAGACCAGGGCGTCGAGGTCGCCGGCCTTGAACCGCTCTTCGACATCGATCCGGACGTCCTTCGACAGGGACCCGTGGTGGACCTCGATCGGCTCGTCGAGCGCCTTGAACCGCGACCCCAGCGCCTCGGCGGTCTGACGGGTGTTGACGAACACCAGCGTCGACTCGTGGTCGCACACGATGTCGCGGACGAGTCGGACGTGGCTCGCGATGGTGGCGTCGGTCGCGAGTTCGCCCGCCAGCCGCTCGTCCTCGGGCGTGAGTTCGGGGTGGACGACCTCGAACTCGACCTCGCTGCCGACGTCGACCGCGATTATCTCGAAGTCGCGGTCGCCGGTGAGGAACCGCCCCACCTCCTCGGGCGACCCCACCGTCGCCGAGAGGCCGATCCGCTGGAACGGTCCGGCGAGCGCCCGGAGCCGCTCCAACCCGATCGTCAACTGCGCGCCGCGCTTCGCGGAGGCGAGTTCGTGAACCTCGTCGACGACGACGTGGCGGACGTCCGACAGCGCCGACCGGAGTTTCTTCCCGGTCAGCATCGCCTGGAGCGTCTCGGGCGTCGTCACCAGCACGTCCGGGGGGTCGTCGGCCTGCTTCGACCGCTGGTACTGGGTGGTATCGCCGTGTCGCACGTCGATCTCGACGTCGAGGGTGCTCCCCCACCACTCCAGCCGCTCGCGCATATCCCGGTTCAGCGCGCGCAGCGGGGTGATGTACAGCGCCGACAGCCCCTCCCGCTCTTCGGGATCGGCGCGGACGATCGCGTCGAACACCGGCAACATCGCGGTCTCGGTCTTTCCGGTCCCGGTGGGCGCGATCACCAGGGCGTTCCGGCCCGCCGCAAGCGGGGGTATCGCCCGGCGCTGGGGCTCGGTCGGGGTCGCGAACCCGCGCTCGGAGAGCGCCGCACGGACCGCGTCGCCGAGGCTCGCAAACGCGTCCATTCCCCGGTTCACGGGCCGGTCTGTCATCGCCTCCACTACCGGCGCGACGGGATTAAGCCCGACGTTCCCGGGCCAAGATTCGTCCGTCGGGAGATCGTATCGTCGCGTATGAGTCCCCGTCGAAGCTTCTGGATCGCGATCCTCGCGTACGGCGCGCTGTCGGCGGCGGCGTTCCTGCCGCCGACCGACCTCCCGTCGACCGGCGGCGGCATCGGGGGCGTCCTCGTCGCCGCGAGCGCCGGGTACGCGCTCCTCCGTCGCGACCGCGTCGGCGGCCCCGAGGAGTGGAACCTCGCCGTCCTCGCGGCGATCGTCGGTGCCGTGCTCTACGCGGTCGTCACCGTCCTCGGGGCGGTCTGAGACCGGAAGGCCGGCCCGCGCGACCGAGCGTCCCGGCAGCTACACCGACCGGTACGGGCCGAGCCGCGTCCCGTCGAGCAGGTACGCGTCCGTCCGGCTGTCGACGAGCGCGTCGGGGAGAAACGGCGAGAGGAAGCCCTGCCCCTCGACGTTCACCCACGTCCCGCCCGATCGGTCGTTGAACGCCGGGAAGACCACGAGTTCGGGGTCGGTCCACGCCAGGTCCGAAGCGTCGATCCCGAAGTGCTCGGCGAACGGCCCGGAACGGAGCGGCCCCCGGAGCCACGCCCGCTCCTTCCGCCCGCCGCCGACGCTGTCTTCGAGCCTGACGGCGGGGTGTTCGTGGCCGATACAGAGCACCTCGCCGCCCAGGGCGTCGCGGGACGGCCACGTGTGGCCGTGGGCGAACCCCACCCGGCCAAGTCTCGTGTCCGTGCGGTCCGCGACGGCGAACCGGCTCTCGGCCGCAAAGCGGTCGCCGACGCCGGTATCGTGGTTGCCCGGGACCAGCGTCACCGGGACGCGGTCGAGCACGGCGGCCAGGAGGTCGTCGAGTTCCTCGGCCTCCGTGCCGTCGGCACCGCCGACGCGGTGCCCCAGGTCGCCGAGCACCACCAGCCGGTCGGGGTCGGTCCGGTCGAGCAGGCCGAGCAGGCGGATCCGACGGAGGTCGGCGTCGCTCTCGAGTTCGACGCCCCGCTCGTACCGGAGTCCGGCCTCGATCCCGGCGTGGTAGTCGGCGACCACGAGCGCCGTCTCCCCGTCGCCGATCCGGACCACGGCGGCGGGGTCGCCCGGGAGCGGTTCGACCAGCGGGTCGGCGTCCCCGATCCCCGTCGCGTCCGCCATCAGATGGCTTTCAGGCGGCCCTCTGCGGGCTCGTAGCACTTCCCGCCCATCAGGGCGTCCTGGATCGCGGACTCGACCGCGTCGGCGTCGACGCCGTGCGCTTCGACCACCCGTTCGACGACGGCCTCCCGGTCGGCGCCGTCGCCGTCGTCGAGGTCGCTCATCACGTCGACGGCGGTGGCTTCGAGGTCGACGTCGTCGGCCCCGCCCGCGTCCGACGCCGTGTCGGCGGCGGCATCCGCGTCCGTCCCGTCGGCCCCGCCGCCGGCTGCGGGTGTCGGGTCCACCGTGGAGTCGGCGGAGGGGCTTCCGGACGTAGCCGAACCGTCGGCCGACGACCCGGCGTCGCCCTCGGCCGCGGCGGCCGCCTCGGCTTCGAGGTCCTCGACGTCCGGGACGTCGATGTCGGCTTCGCCGGGATCGTCGACCTCGTTGCCGGTGGCGAACTCGGTGTCGTACTCGGATTCGATCTCGGCGCGTTCCTCCTCGTCGAGTTCGTATAACTCCGACTCGTCGGGGTCGTCGGCGCCGAAGTCGCCGAGGTCGTCGTCCGACCCCGCGGTCGCGTCGACTTCCTCGTCCGCCGCGGTCGACGGCTCCGACGCCGTCGATCCGGCCTCCCCGGGGCCATCGCCGGCGGTCGACGCATCGTCGGTCGGGCTCGTGGCTGACTCCTCGCTCGCGGCTGTCGTCCCCTCGATTGTGGCCGTGTCGCCCACGCTCGTCCCGCCGCCTGCGTCCCGGGCAGCCGTGGATTCGGCGTCGGCGCCGGATGCCTCGGGGCTCGGCGTCGCACCGGCTGGCTCCGCCGATCCGCCGGATGCGGTCGACGCCGCCGGCACCGCCGGGAGCGCCCCGAGTTCGTTCGGCCCCGCCTCGTCGGGGGCGACATCGAGCGTCTCGACGGTGTCGCGCTCGCCAGCGACGAGGTCCAGCGACCGGACCGCGAGCCGCCGGACCGCTTCGAGGTAGTGTTCGGTCGGCCGGTAGTGGTCGATCGCACGCACGACGCCGCTTGCGTGCGCGGCGTCGACGCCGCGGGACTCCAGTTCCGCCCGGAGGTCCTCGCCGCGGGCGTCGAGGTCGAGCGCCGCGGCCATCGTCGCGATCCGATCGAGCGTTGCGTCGGCGGCAGCAACGACCCACCGGTCCCGGGTGTCGGCGTCGACCTCGGTGAGGCTCTCGGGCCGGACCGAGGTGAAGATCCGGTCTGAGTCCTCCGGCTGGTAGGTCCGCCCCTTGCCCGTGATCGAGACGAAACACGGCGGGGTCGTCCGTTCGAGAAAGCCCGCGGCGTCGGGCTGGTACTGGCCGGCGTAGGTCACGAACGCCCCCGTGGGGTCGGCGATTCGACCCCGGAGGACGTCGTCGTTGACCGCCTCGACCTCGGTGAGCGCGCCGACCGCGAACAGCCGGTTGACCCGCGCGCCGGTCGGGGTCACCACGTAGTTGGGCGCGCGCTCCTCGTCGCTCTCCGAGTACGAAAGGGTAGCGTCGTCGAACTCCGCGGCGAACACCCGGCGGGCGATCTCCCGCTCTTGGACCTCGTCGCTCATCCGCGCACCTCCGAAAGCAGGTCGGTTGCGAGCGCCGCGGGATCCTCGTCAGTCCGCTCGAACTCGGTTGCTTCGAGGTTTGCACCGTAGTCGTCGACAGAGAGGTTCCCGCGGATCCGGTACTCGCGGCCGACGATCCGCTCGCGGATCTCGTCGGCGACGACCGCCTTGTCCATCGCGTCGCGGGCGGCGGTCATCGCCTCCGCCATCGTGCCGCCGTACACCGCCTCGGTGAGCTCGCGGTCGAGCATCGCGGTCACCGTGCCGGTACCGTCGTCGATGATCGCCTTCACGCGCATATCGTCCTCGCCGTCGACGTCGCCGTGGGCGCGACACTGCCCGTTCTGTAGTACCCGCCCGCAGTCGGGGCACCGCTCGATGAGCCCGGAGCCGTCCCGGACTTCGAGGACGTTGCCGACGACCTCGACGTCGAACAGCCCGCCGGCGGCGACGGCCTCGCCGATCGGGAGCCGCGTCGCCTCGTCGTCGACGTCGATCGAGCGGCCCAGCGGCGTCACGGTGGTGTACTGAGAGAGGTTCACCTGCGGGACGCCACGGAACTCCCGGACGTACACCTCCTCGAACCGGAGTTCCGAGCCCTCCCGGAGTTCGGGCCGGGCCTCCCAGTCGGTAAAGGGGAGCCGGCCGCTCTCGTCGGCGACGACGCCCGACCGGATGGTGGTGTCGCCGTCGCGGCCGTCGATGACGCGCTCCTCCGATTCGAGGAGTTTGACCTCGACGTTGCGGCCGCGGTCGCCCGCTCGAAGGTCCACGAGGTCGGAATCGCCGCCGACGTCGTAGGGCACCTCCACGGGCGTCGTCTCGATTGCGACCGTCGAGGACTGGCCGATGTTGAGCTCGGGGTCGCCGTCCCACTCGCGGACGCCGGCGTTGCCGACGGTGATGGAATCGCCGGGCTCGAAGCCGAAGTCCTCCCACGCGGTGTAGGAGATCCGACCGGTCCCGTCGGCGAACTCGCCTTCCCGGATCGTCTGTTCCTCGCCTTGGTACCGGATCGACCGGCGGCCGACCGACAGCACCCGGACGGTCACGGTGACGTTGCCGTCGGCGGTCGTGACGTCGCCGACATCCTTCGTTGTCGGCGTCGCGTCGTTGCCGCCGCTTCCGCCGTGTTTCCGGCGGATGCTCTGTTTCGCCTCGTCGACGGGCACGCTGTACGACAGCAGGTTCTGCAAGTCGTCTTTGACCTCCGCTTTGTCAACACCGAGGGCGGAGGCGAGTTCCTCGGCGTGTTCGTCTACGTCCATCACTATGTGCTACGCCCGCCCGGAATAAAAAGGATAGCCGGACCGACGGGGGCAACGCCGACCGGTCGGTCGCGGCCGCGACTCACCCGCCGTCGTCGATCGTCCGTGACACGTAGATCACGAGCGCCAGGGGCACCCCGAGCACCAGGGCGAGCGTCAGCCCGCCGTAGGCGGCGAACCCGGCCGGCGTGGCGGGAAACGGGACCAGAAACAGGAACCGCGGCTGCTGGAGTCCGTCGACGAACGTCCCGGTCAGAAAGCCCGCGGCGGCCCCGACGCCGACCAAGGCGACGTACAGCAGGAGCACGAACCGGCGGCCGTCGCGGCCGGTCGATCCCGGTGACGATTCCGGCGTCCCCTCGGCGACGTCGCGTTCGGTCACGCCGAGGTGTCGGCGACGCTCGGGGTTAAGCCACCCGTTTGCGGGTCGGTCCCGCGGAACCGACGCTCATATGATCGCCCCCCTGCAAACGGGAGTATGAGTGATCGGGACCTCCTGGCGGTCGTCCTCGCGTCGATCGTGGTGTTGATGTTCGCCACCGGAATCATCCTCGCGGTCTGAGCGCCGGCGGGCGGAACCCTACCGAAGAAACGGCATCGAACCGCGGAGTTACTCGTCGGCGAACCGCGGAGTTACTCGTCGGCGTCGGCCGTCGTCCGCCCGCCGTCGGCCACCGCGGGCCCCTCTTCGTCCTCGCCGCCGTCGGCGATCGCGGTCTGGAGTTTCTGATCGAACCAGTCCCACTCGGCGGTGTAGAGGTTCGAATCCTTGAGGTCCCAGGGGTCGCCGTCGTCGACCTTCGGGGCTTCGAGCCACGACTGCACGAAGTTCCACACGAAGATGATCTGGCCGACCAGCAGGATCAAGGCGCCGAAGGTCGCCAGCTGGTGGAGCGTCGCGAACTGCGGCAGGTAGTTTGCGTACCGCCGCGGCATCCCGCCGTAGCCCAGCAGGATCATCGCGAAGAACGTGACGTTCGTCCCGATCATCGAGAGCCAGAAGTGCATCTTCCCCAGCGTCTTCTGGTACATCCGCCCCGTGTACAGCGGGTACCAGTAGTACAGCCCGGCGAAGCCGGCGAACGCGATCGCGCCCATCACGATGTAGTGGAAGTGACCCACCACGTAGTAGGTGTCGTGGAGCACGAGGTCGATCGGGATCGACGCGAGGAACACGCCGGTGACGCCGCCGATGATGAAGTTCGAGACGAACCCGATACAGAACAGCATCGGGGTGGTGAGCCGCACCCGGCCGTTCCACATCGTCGTGATCCAGTTGAACGTCTTGACCGCACTCGGGATCGCGATCGCGAGCGAGACCGCCATGAACGACGCCCGCAGCCGGGGGTCCATCCCGGTCGCGAACATGTGGTGCGCCCACACGCCGAACGAGAGGACGCCGATCGCGAGCGTGGAGTAGACGACGAACTTGAACCCGAACAGCCGGCGGCCCGCAAAGCGTGGCAGGACGTAACTGACGATCCCCATCGGCGGCAACACCAGGATGTACACCTCGGGGTGGCCGAAGAACCAGAAGAGGTGCTGCCACAGCATCGCGCCGCCCTCACCGGAGAAGAACGTGGTGCCGAAGTTACGGTCGAAAAGCAGCATCACGATCGCGCTGCCCAGAAGCGGGAACGCGAAGAGGATCAGCCCCGACTGGGTCAGGACCGTCCACGAGAAGATGTCGAGGTTCGCCCAGGAGACCTCCTCGCCACGCTCGGTGAAGATGGTCGCGATGAAGTTGATCGCCCCCATCGTCGCTGAGACGCCCGAGAGGTGCAGTCCGAGGAGGAACAGGTCGACGCCGGCGTTCCCCTGGTTCCCGAGCCCCGCGCCGGTCGACAGCGGCGTGTACATCGTCCAGGCTGTCTGCGCCGGGATGATGTTCCCGATCGGGAAAAAGCCCGCCCAGATGAGCAAGGCGGCGGGCGGCAGCAGCCAGAAGGCGATGGCGTTGATCCGCGGGAACGCCATGTCGTCCGCGCCGATCAGGAGCGGCACCAGGTAGTTCGCGAACGCGGCGATGATCGGCGTCCCGAACAGGAACAGCATCGTGATGCCGTGGCTCGTCAAAAGCGAGTTGTAGAACGTGTTCGAGATGAGCGTCTGCCCGGGGGCGATGAGTTCAAGCCGCATCACGACGACCATCAGTCCGCCGACGACGAACGCGATGAGCGCGTACGTGCCGTAGAGCAGTCCGATGTCCTTGTGGTCCACCGTGGTGAGCCACCTGATGACGCCCGACGGTTTCTCGCTGGAGACGTAACTTTCCTCCTGCCCGTACCCACCGCCGCCGGCGATCGGCGTGTACGAGCGCCAGTTTTCGACCCGCGCGACCCACGCGGCGACGGCCACCAGGAAGAGCCCCATGAGGACCGTCAGCGCCAGCTGTCCGTTGACCTGCATAGTTGCGGGTGAGTATCCAAAGGTAATGAAAGGTTCGGGAAGCCGCCGCCGTCGGCGCGGTGCCGCGTTCGCGTCCGGACCCGGGCGGGCCGGCTCGGGCTACGGGTGATCCCGGCGATCGATCGAGAGCGGATCCGGCCGACGCGCCGGGGATCCTCCGGGTCAGGAGGGCTGCTCGTCGCCGTCCGCCGAGTCGGAGTCAGCCGTCGCGTCCGCTGGTTCGTCGGCCGCGTCGTCCGCCGCGGATTCGGCGTCGTCGTCCGACTCCGCCGCTACGTCCTCAGGCTCCGCAGGTTCGTCGAGTTCTGCGGCCGCCGCCGCGTCCTCGGGGACCGCCTCCGTACCCTCGTCGTCGGGGACTTCGAGCGGTTCGGCCCCCGAGACGCTTGCCTGTCCGGGGAGGTAGACCGGCCCGTCGTTCTCGCTGCCGGCGACCGCGACCGCCGCGAAGTACGTCAGGACCGAAAGCAGCACGAACGGGACCGCGATCAGCCCGAACTGGATCGCCGACGCGAGCGGGTCGATCCCGAACGGCGCGAACACGAGAAAGCCCACGATGAAGAACGCGAGAATGAAGAGCGGAATGACGTTGACGAGGAGGTCGAGTTGCGTCTCCCGGTCGAAGATCTCGTTGCTCATACCCGCCCGTTCCCGCGGAGGAGGAAATAGGTTGTTGATTCGTCGCAGCAGGCGGTACCGGACCGGCTAGTACGGCGGGTCAGCGTCCTGTGCGAACAGCCTACCGGCGACGGCGATTGCGACCAGGATCGCCGCGGCCGCGAGGATGGCGTACCCGCGATCCGGGAGGTCGATCGGGGTGTAAACGAACCCGAGCCCCAACGCGGCGAACGGGACGGCGGCGCCGACAAGCGCCCGCCACGGCGTCTTCGCGTAGCCCGCCTCCGTGGCCATCCCCGCCGCGCTCCCGCCGAACAGGAGCAGGCCGCCGACGGCGATCGGAAACAGGTCGAAGACGATCCCGACCTCCGCGATCGGGATGCCGAGGGCGACGAAGAGGGGCCAGGGGCTCGCCCGCCGATACTGCTCCGAGAGTCCCGGTTCCGGTTCAGCTCCCATTATCCCACCTACGCACCGGAGCGTACAAAACGCTTCGTTCCGCGTCGGGGCACACGCGGACGGCACGCGGAAAGAACACCTTTTTCGACGGGGGTCGTAGAGCAATATCCGATGGGACTGGAGGAGGAGATCGAGGAACTCCGCGAGGAGATCGCAAACACGCCGTACAACAAGGCGACCGAGGAGCACATCGGCCGGCTGAAGGCGAAGCTCGCCGAGAAAAAGGAGAAACTCGAAAACCAGTCCTCCGCCGGCGGCGGCCACGGGTACGCAGTCGAGAAGACCGGGGACGCGACCGTCGCCCTCGTCGGGTTCCCCAGCGTCGGCAAGTCGACGCTGATCAACGCCCTCACCAACGCCGACAGCGAGGTCGGCGAGTACGAGTTCACCACCCTCGACGTCAACCCCGGGATGTTGAAGCACAACGGCGCCAACATCCAGATCCTCGACGTCCCGGGGCTCATCGAGGGGGCGGCCGGCGGCCGCGGCGACGGGAAGGCCGTTCTCTCGGTCGTCCGGACGGCCGACCTCGTGGTGTTTCTCCTCTCCGTGTTCGAGATCGAGCGGTACGAACGCCTCCAGGAGGAGCTGTACGCGAACAAGATCCGGGTCGACGCCGAGCCGCCGAACGTCACCATCTCCAAACGCGGCAAGGGCGGCATCCAGGTCACCGCCTCCGACGACGTCTCCCTCGACGAGGACACGGTCGCGAGCGTGCTCAGAGAGCACGGCTACGTCAACGCCGACGTGACCGTCCGCGGCAACCACACCATCGACGAACTCATCGACGGCATAATGGACAATCGGGTGTACCTCCCCTCGATGGTGGCGGTCAACAAGGCCGACCTCATCGACCGCGAGTACCTCCCCACCGTCGAGGAGAACCTCCGGGATGTCGGCGTCGACCCCGAGGAGGCGGTGTTCATCAGCGCGGAAGCCGAGAGGGGCCTCGACGCGTTCAGGGAGCGCCTCTGGGAGGAACTCGGCCTGATCCGGGTGTATATGGACAAGCCCGGCCGCGGCGTCGACTACGAGGAGCCGCTGGTCCTGATGGAAGGCGAAAACACCGTCGACGACGCCCTACGGAAGCTCGGCGGGAGCTTAGAGGAGCGGTTCCGGTTCGCCCGGGTGACCGGGCCGAGCGCGAAACACGACGAACAGCAGGTCGGCCGCGGCCACGAACTCGAAGACGAGGACGTGCTCCGCGTCGTCGCCCGGAAGTGACCGTCGTGGCGACCTCGACCGTTCGGTCGCGGCTGGCGATGCTCGCCTTCCCGGGGCTGCTTGCGGTCCCGTGGTCGGTGCAGGTGTTCTCCGGGCGGGACGCGACCCTGCTTTTCGCGTGGGGGCTCGTCAACACCACTCCCCCGATGGTGACGACCCTTCCGGAGTTCCTGTTCCTGTACACGAGGGGGTTGCCCGAGTACATCCTCGCGTGGCCGCTGTCGGTCGGGGTGTACGCCGCCGCCGTTGCGAGCGCCGCGATCGGCCGGCGGACGGGCCGGGAGGACCGCCGCGTGACCGCCGGACTGCTCGCCGTCGCGGCCGTCGCACAGGCACAACTCGCGTGGGGTTTTTCCATCCAACCGAACCGGGTGGCGTGGCCGGTGGGGTCGGCGGCGTTGCTCGCGGTCGCCGCGGTTCACTATCGGGGTCGAACTCGAAACGGCGCGGACGACCCCAGCGACGACGGCGACGCTCCCGACGACTGACAGGCTTCGGCACCCTTTTTGATTGCGGCGACCGTCCCTCCGCGTATGTCCGGTGTGCTCGATCACGTGATGATCCGCGTCGAAGACCTCGAAGCGTCGCTGGAGTGGTACGATACCCACCTGAACTACGAGGAGAAGGGCCGCTGGGAGGCCGACACCTTCACCAACGTCTTTCTCGGTCCCGAGGGGATGCACGACGAGGGCGCGAAGCTCGAACTCACCTACAACCACGACGACCGCACCTACGAGATGGGCGACGCGTGGGGTCACATCGCGGTCCGGGTGCCCGAGGGCGAACTCGAAGAACACTACCACCAGTTGCTGGACGAGGGCGTCGACGACTACCGCGACCCCGAGTCCTGTGGCGGCCGGTACGCGTTCGTGAAGGACCCCGACGGCCACGAGGTCGAGATCGTCCAGCGCGACCCCGACCTGCCGAAATGGAGCCTCGACCACACGATGATCCGCGTCGCGGACGCCGACGAGGCGCTGGGGTTCTGGACCCGGAAGTTCGAGTACGAACACACCGGCCGGTGGGAGTCCGATTCCTTCGCGAACTACTTCATGAAGCCCGAGGGCGCAACCGACGCCGCGATGGCCGTCGAACTCACCTACAACTACGACGGCCGCTCGTACACGATGGGCGACGCGTGGGGGCATCTCGCGGTCCGCGCCGACGACCTCCACGACTACTGGGACACCCTGATGGAACGGCACGCCCGGGACTACCGCGACCCGGCCTCCTGTGACGACCGCTACGCGTTCACGAAGGATCAGGACGGCCACGAGGTCGAGATCGTCGAAGCCTGACCGCCGAAGTCGCCCGGTGGCGGTCTCCCGACGCCGGCGCACTGAACGACAAAGGATTTAATCGCCAAAGCCGTCCGCCCGGATATGCCCGGTCTGCTCTCCGACGCCTTCGCGTGGGTGGTGATCCTCACGTTCGCGGCGGGCACGCTCTCGGTAGGCCGGAACGAACGGCTGGCGCGGCATCTCACGGTCGCCGCGTGGGTCGGCTTCGCCGTCTTCTGGCTGCAGTTGGTCCCGCATTTCGCGTTCGTCCACAAGAGCTACGTCGAGGGGCTGCTCTCGATCGTCGCGGTCCCGGCGTCTTTGTACACCGGCTACCTGCTCTGGGGCGGCCGCGACTCCCTGTACGTGCTTTCGCGGTCCGTCGCGGCGATGGGGCTCCTGTATCTCCCCTTCGAGACGATCCCCGCAGTCACCCTGCTGGGGGTTGCGGTGCCGGCCCCGCGGGGCGTGTTGATGGAGGTCGTCGCCGCGCAGACCGGCTTCCTCGTCAACGCGTTCGGCTACACGCCCGAACTCATCGTCGGCGAGCAGGGGTATCTGAACACGTTCCGCTTTTTCGACGGCGACCACCGCCTGACGGTGTCGGTCGTCCTCGCGTGCACCGGGCTGGGCAGCATCGCCATCTTCGGCGGGCTGATCGCCGCCGTCGAGGCACCGTTCCGCCGGAAGCTCCGCGCGCTGGCGATCGCGGTGCCGATCATCTACGCGCTGAACCTCCTCCGGACCACGTTCATCACGATCGTCTTCGGCAAGCAGTACATGCAGTGGTTCGTGGGCGAGGTCCTGTTTCTGTTCGGGTCCACCGACCCGTATATGGTCTCGTTTTTCATCTCCGATCGCATCATCAGCCAGGTGCTCGCGGTCGTGGTGCTCGTCGGGATCACCTACCTGGTCGTCCGGGAGGTCCCGGAGCTTCTGACCGTCGTCGAGGACGTGCTCTACCTCGTTACCGGCGACGAGTACGATCTGGCGGCGCAACTCGACCTCGAACGAACCGAGCGATCCGAGCGGGCTGTCTGATCCGCTTACTTCGAGACTGGCTCCCTGGCAGTCCTGACCGGGAGCCACCGCGGGAGGACGCGCCGGAGGAACGCCCGGAGCCTGTTTCGCCCGCCCGGAATGCCGATCCGCTCGCCGGCCATCAGCCCGCGGTACCCCGCCTCCACGACGGCGGCCGCAGACGTCCTGTCGGCCGCCGCCGCCCCCGACCCGTCGTAGTCCCCGCGGTCGAAGAACCCGGTCCCCGTCTCATCCGAGCACAGGGCGGCCGCCGTGATGCCCTGCGCGGCCAGTCCCTCGGCGAGCGCCTCCGAGAACGCCCGCTCGAAGTGTTCCGCCGCGGAGTACACGACGCTGTTCGGCGTCGGCGCCCATCCGGCGATCGAGGCGTCGTCGTCAAGAAACGGGCCGTACGAACCGACCCCGGCGTTGTTGACGAGGACATCGACCCCGAGCCCCGCGTCGACGACCGATTCGTACAGCGCCGCCGGCGCTTCGGGGTCCGAGAGGTCGGCGGGCATCACGTGCGTCTCGACGTCGTAAGTCCGTTCGAGTTCGTCGGCGACCGTCTCGAGGCGCTCCCGTCTCCGGGACATCAGGAGTACGTCGGTGCCGTCGGCCGCAAACAGCTTCGTCAGTTCGGAGCCGATGCCGGGACGCCCCCGGTCACGAGCGCCGTTGCAGCCGCGTCGGTCGTGTCCCCGGCGTTATGAACGTTGCCGCGCGCCGCACACAAAACTCGTTGGGCGGCCGCGCGGCCTGGCTCCGTTCCGGTGCCGACGCTGGGCCGAAAACTGGGACCGACGCGGTCGTGCTCGCTGTCTCCAACGACGGTCCGGAACTCGACGGGACGGGGGCGGCGCCGCCCGCGGCCCGACGATACTCGCCGGTCGACGCCGGCGGACGCGTCGGACCGGTGGTTCGCTTTCGACTTGCTTCGAGGCCGAATTACCGCTCGCGAGCCGCCAGGGCGTCGGCGGGTGCACCCCCGAGCGTGGCCAAGGCGTCGGACTCGACGTGGTGGAGGTCGCCGGGGATCACGAGCAGATGCAGCGGGTCGCCGAAGTCCCGGTCGGCCAACGTCGAGAGCGTGTCGGCCGCGACGACCGGTTCCGGGCTGCCGGCCCGCGCGACCGCGACCCCGAGCGTGTCGGTCCACCCCTCGGCGAGGAGTCCGGCGGCGACGTCGGCGGTCAGGTACGCGTCGCGGTCGGCCTTGATGTCGAGGTACACGAGCGTGTGGAGGCCGCGCTCGCGGTTGGCGTCGATGGATTCGACGACGCTTCCAGGGACGTCGCCGCCGCCGTGGGCGGACGGAAACGGGAGGGTGACCGACTTCCCGAACCGGTAGTTCTGGAGGCCAGTCAGTCCCGAGGCGGCGGTCTGTGCCGTCACGCCGTGGATCACGCGGGTGTCGATCCCGCGGTCGATCGCCCGGAGCCGCAGGTCGACGTGCGTCGTCGAGATCATCGTGTCGCCCGCGGTCAGGAAGGCGACGTGGCCGTCCGCGGCGGCCGCGAGGACGTCTTCAGGGTCCCGTTCGACGCCCGCACGGTCCCGGACCTCGATGTCGACGTCGTGGAACGCCGACAGGTCATCGACCGTCGCGCCGACGAGGTGGCTGGTGTAGAACTCCGCGAACGCGCGGTCGGCGTCCTCGAGAATGGCCCGGCCCTCGACGGTGATCGACTCCTCGTCGTACAGCCCGAGGCCGACGAACGTGAGCATACTCGGGGTGGGCGGCCGGCGGGAATAAACCGCCCGGCTTCGGTCGTTCGGATCGGTGTGACAGGTCGCCGGTCGTCGCCGAACCGTGCGGGCGAGAACCGGTGCTCAGCGAATCCTGTTCGTCTCAGGCGTCGCCCCCATAAAGCCCCAGATCCTCGGCGACGTGGTCGGCGAGTTCCTCGGCGAGAACCGGGTCGACCTGGGCGACCTCCTCCCCGTCGTGTCGGTGTTGGTTGTGCGTCTCCAACGATTCACGGAGGTCCGCAAGCGGGACCCGCGAGCGCGTTCCACAGGCCTCACAGACGATCGGGACCGTCGGCTCGTCGTCGTCGGTGGTCATACCCGGCTTTCGTCGGAGGGTCGGAAAACTGCTCCGTTGGAGCCGGAGGCGCGCTGGGGGCGCTGGCGAGCCCGCGATCTTCGTCCCGGACGATCTCGTATTCGACCTTCAGATCGGCTTTATTGTCCGTTTTTCGGACGTTACGCCGGCCGACCTGGCGGATCGCTCCTCGGCGACGCCCACAGCCCGCCACACGTTCGCGCGAACCCCGATCCGGGACATCGAAAGCGGGAGTTCCGTGCCGGCCTGCAGGGAGGCGAGTCGGCGCCTGAGTTCGGGCGTCGCGTACGCACAGACGTGTCGGGTCTCGTTCGTTGCACCCACTTCGACGGTCAGTGTTCCGTGGTCGTTCATCCGGCGCCGGACGACGACGCGTACCGGGGAGTCTTTGGCGGGCATCGGTCGACGGAACGCACCCTCGGCGCATAAGCTGATATATGAGTGATACGAGCGGATATTGTGGGCTATGTAGTCCGCTGCATCCGGTCGAAACCCGTCGAACGCCCGGCCGATCGGCGGTAAAAAAACCCAGTTCCCTCTCAGGCGCCGACTTCCGCGCCGACGTACAGCACGACGACGAGGAAGATCCACACCACGTCAACGAAGTGCCAGTACATCGAGACGGTGCTGACGGAGACGTGCCGCTCGGCGGAGTACTGGCCGGCGAGCGCCCGCACGAGAACGACCCCGAGGAGGACCGCGCCGAGGCTCACGTGGAGGCCGTGGAGGCCGGTGAGTCCGAAGAACGCCGACGCGAAGAACCCGGAGGTCAACGTGAAGCCCTCGTGGACGATAAACTCGTAGTACTCGTAGATCTGGCCGCCGATGAAGACCACGCCCAAAACCACCGTCGCGATGAGCCACCCCAGGAACGTCCGGCGGTCGTCCTTCCGGATGGCGGTGTGGGCGAGGTGCAGCGTGATCGACGACAGCACCAGGAGCGCGGTGTTGGCGATGACGAGCGAGCCCGTGAGGTCGGGAATCCCGACGAAGATCGACTCCCAGTCGCCCGCGCGGATGTAGAAGTAGTAGCCGAACAGCGCGCCGAACGTCGCCAGTTCCGAGCCGAGGAACGCGAGCATCCCCCACCGGAGCTTGTTCGCGCTCTTTTGATCGGCCTCACGGGACCAGAACGTGCTTACGAAGGCGTGATACACCCACCCGTACAGGCCGACGAGGAAGAGCCCGATCGAGGCTACCAGCGCCGCGGGACCCGCGAGGGGGCCTACGAGGCCGCTGCCGCTGCGGCCGATGATGTACAGCGCCGCCGCGACGTAGACGCCGCCGGCCCCCGCGGCGGTGACGAACGGCCACCAGCTGGCCTCACCGAATCCGCGGGGCCAATCCTCCACCGCGGGGAGGTGGTGTTCGTGGTCGTCGTGTGCGTCTTCGGTACCCATACGCGACGGTTTCGCTCCGACGGATAAAAAGCCTCCCAATGCGTGCGGGGCCGAGCGCACGCGATACGGACCGGTCGGGCCGCCTCCGGCGTCGTGGCGGTTCAGTCCAGACTCGACGCCGCGCGGTGGTACGGCCCCGCCGCGATCTGCTGGCGGAGCGAGGCGAGCGACTCCCGGCTGCCGTCGTCGCGCATCTCGGTGACGACCGCGAGTACCTCCTGGCGGGAGATCTTCACGCCGGTCGACGACAGGGCGTCCTCCGGCCGGGCGAGCAGTTCCCGGAGGGTACCGACCGCGAGCAGAAACGGGATCGCCCACGCCGCGAGGGTGTTGCCGTCCCGCAGCGGGACCGCCTCCAGGTAGGTCTGGGCGTCGTCGAGGAACGACCCGGCGAACTCCGCGGTCCGGCGAACCACCGACGCCGCGCCCGACTGGTGTTCGTCGTCGAGGACCGCCTCCTGGGGAACGTCCTCGTCCGCCAGCCACTCCGCGGGGAGGTAGACGTTGTCCTCGGCAGTGTAGTCGTCGTAGACGTCCTTCGAGATGTTCACGAGTTGGAGAAGCAGGCCGAACTCCTCGGCGGTGTCGTACAGTCGGCGGCGGCGGTCGGTCGCGACGTCGTGACGCGTCACCAGGTTCGTGATCAGGTTGCCGACCGTCCCGGCGGCGTAATAACAGTACTCCTCGAGTTCGCTACGGGTCTGGATCCGGAGTCCGCCGTCGTCGTCGTACCGCTCGACGAACTCGGCCATCCCCCGGACCAGTTCCCGCGCCGGCGGGACGACCGCCCGCTGGACGTCCGCCGGGAGTCCGCGGAACGTGCCGATCACCCGAGCGCTGTCGCGGACGACCGCCCAGTCGTCGGTCATCTCCTCGTCGGCGGGCAGGTACGGTTCGACGGCCGTCACGAACGCGTCGGCGTCCGTGTCGTCGTCGGGATCGAGGACGGCGTCGTAGGTCCGGAGCAGTTCGGCCTGTTCCGCCGGGGGGATGTGGGAGGCGTCCTCGACGGTGTCGGCGATCCGGCAGACGAGATACCCGAGACAGATGTACGACGACATCGGCTCCTCGAGCACGTCCACCGTGAGCGCGAAGGTGCGGGACACCCCCTGCACCGCCTCGTGACACCACTGGAGGTCGGCCGGGTCGACGTGGGGACGGTCATCCTGCTGAGACATTCGGAGTGGGAGACCCTACGAAGGGCGGAATAAAAAGCTTCGTGGGGTGGCTCGGCGGCCGTCACCGCCCGCGCGTCCGGCGACTCCGGCGGTGAACCGCGACCCCCCGGGACCGAGTTACGACGACTCCGCGGCCGAAGGGCCCGGCGCGTCGCCGTCGACGCGCGCCGACAGCCACGCGTAGTAGGACTCCACGCCGTCGACGCCCGCCCCGGTGAGCCGGTAGACGTCGTGGATCCCGTCGGGTTCCTCCGCGACGAGTCCGCGGTCGACCAGGGCGTCGAGGCTCCCGTAGAACGCGTTCGGGTCGATCCTGGTGTCGTAGGTCGCTTCGAGTTCGGATTTCAGTTGCTGCCCGCGGATCCCGCCCGCGTCGTAGAGCAGGGCACAGATGTCGCGCCGCCGTCCGCTCTGGAGCCACTGGACCATACCGACCGAAGAACCCCGGCCGTCACACCGTTTTCGCTTCCGATCGGGAACCGACACCTTCGACTGTCCCGCACCCCAACGAAGGATATGGCGAGCGACGAGACGACGGCGAACGGGATCACCGCCCGATACCACGAGACTGAAACCGAGCGGCTGCTCTCCTTCGAGTCCGACGGCGGGACGGCCGCGATCGCACAGAACATCGAGGGCTACGCGATGCTGAAGGTTCGCCCGAGCAACGACGGCGACGAACTGGAGCGCTACTACGGCTTCGATATGGCACTGGACCACGTCGCCGAACTGCTCGGCGTGTCGCCGCACGACGTGCCGGTCCCCGACGCCGCCGCGGATATGGGGATGTGAGTCGACGCGGGAGCGGCTTGCGTCCTCTCGGCGGCCCGGGAGCGACGCTTATTCACTCCCGCTGCCAGTAGAACCGCGGACCCAAAAAGAGGTACGCAAGCGAGAGAAAGAGCAGCCCGAACGCGAACCCGCGGCCGATCGAGCCGACGAACTGCCGGCCCATCCGGCCGCCGAGGGCGATCGCCGCCGCCTGGACGACCCCCATCACCACCGCGTCCTGGGCGTGGAGGTCGGGGTAGGTGATCGGCGCGAGCATCAGCACCGCGAGCAGATAGGTCAGCGGGACCAGCACGATCGGGGCGGTGAACCCCGCGAGGACGGTCGCACCGATGATCGTCGCCGCGAGCGTGGTCTGGACGCCCTCGGTCTCGGCGGCGTCGCTGTCGTAGGCGGTGTAGAGCCCGAGTCGCGTCACCGCGGCCGCAACGAACAGCGCCGCGCCGGCGACCGCGACCGCGCTGTGAGGGGTCACGAGTCCCCACGCGTCGGCGACGGCCATCGTGACGAGCAGCGCGGGCGCGACGCCGAACGATCCGACGTCGGCCAGCGAGTCGAGGTACGGGCCGACCGCGGTGCCGCCGCGGCGGCGGGCCACCACGCCGTCGAGGGCGTCCGCGATGGCTGCGAGCAACAGGAGCCGCGCGGCGAGTCCGACATCGACGGTGGCGGCCACGGCCGCCAGAAAGCCCACCGCGGCGTTGGCAACGGTCACCGCGTCGGCGAGCCCCAGCCGACCCACGAACCGCGGCTTCATACCTCGGCCGACTCGGCGGCCGGGTTTACCTCTTTACATCCCGACCGCGCCGCATATACCGCTCGCCTCCCGAGACACAGCTATGAGAGGACACGAGTCCCCCGAGCGCGACGCTGTCTCCCGCCGGCGGGCGCTTGCGGCCATCGGGACGGCCGCGGTCGTCGGCGTCGCGGGCTGTGCGGGTGGGGGTGCAAGCGCACAGGACGACTACGACGTCGGGATGACCGCCGTCGCGTTCGATCCGGTGGAGATCACCGTCTCCGCCGGCGACACCGTCGTGTGGGCGAACACGAGCTCGCGCGGCCACACCGTCACGGCGTACGACTCGGGGATCCCCGAGGACGCGACGTTCTTCGCCAGCGGCGGGTACGACTCCACGGCGGCCGCCCGGGACGCGTACGGGTCGGAGTTGGGAGGACTGATCGAGAGCGGCGCGTCGTGGTCACACACCTTCGAGGTTCCCGGGGAGTACGAGTACTTCTGTATCCCCCACGAGGCCTCGGGGATGGTCGGGACCGTCGTCGTCGAGGAGTAACGCGGAGCTACCGCTACGGAGCGGCGTTCGCAAGGAGAAAGTCCTCGCCCGGAATCAGGCGTCGTCGACCGCGACGTCGCCCTCGTCGACGTCGACGGCGGCCGCCTCCTCGGCGGCGACCTCCTCGGGCCGCGCTTCGAGGGTGAGCTTCTGGACCTCGACCCGCCGAAGCGGGTAGATGGTCTTCGCCTCGCCGTAGATGGCCGACGAGAGCCGGCCCTCGATCACGCTGTCGACGAGTTCGTCGAACGTCCGCTCGGCGGCGGCCTCCTCGACGAGGTCGATCATCACGCGCCGGATCGCCTGCTCTTGGTTCCGGTCGGCCTTCTTCGTGGTGAAGGCGACGGGCTGGAGCTGGACGCGGTAGTCGTCCGTGGTCAGCACCGTGATCGCGACGTCGACCTTCGAGGCCCCGCGCCGTACGAGGCTGCGGACGTAGTCCCGCGCGAGTTCGTGTTTGATGAACTCGGTGTAGGCCGCGTCGCTGGACACGTCGTTCACCTTGAAGGTGAGCTTCGTGTTGTTCTCGCCCTGGTCGCCGGTGATGTCGCCGAGGGTGACCTCGACGGTTCGGCCGTAGACCTTCTCCGGCTCGTCCGCGAAGGTCGAGCCGAGTTCGGTCCGGTCGAACTGTTCCGGCGCGATCAGGTCGTACCATCGCTTGCCGTCTCGCTGCTTGGATACTGATCGTTCGCTCATATGTTGTGTGTCCGTGTCGTGTCGACGATGGCGTCGGCCACCGTCAGGTTGACCACGGTGTCGTCCACCGTGGACTGGAGCCCGCCGGTCGTCTCCCGGGAGACGGTCGTCACGAGCTGGTCGCCCTCGACGGCCATCTCCAGCGCCGCGGTGTTGTCCGGACGGAGGGCCGCCGCCACGGTCGCGGCGTCGGCGTGGGTCGTCCGGAGGCGGGCGGTCCGCGGCTCGGTCGTGGTGTCGGCTGTCGGGTCCGCGTCTGTGCTGTCGGTCATCGTGTCGGCCCCTCCGTGGCCCCCGTCGGTGTGATCCCAGCGGCGATCACGCCGACCGCCCCCTGATCGCGGCGACGAGTTCGGAGACGGGCGTATCGGGATCGATCCCCACGAGCGCCCGGGTCGGACCGCCGGTCCAGCCCGCGTCCGCGGCGGGGAACTCGGCGGCGAGGGTCGCGGCGGCGTCGGCAGCGCCCGACTCCCGCGCGGAGGTCGCGGCGACGCCGTCGCCGACGGCGACGACGAGCGGCTCCGGCGACCGGAAGTCGCGGACGAGCCGGGCGATCGTTGCGAGTCGGCCCGGCGTTCCGGATGCCTCGTCGGCGACACCGACGACGAACGCGCCGTCGTGGCGGGTCGTCGTCGCCGCATCGAGCGCGCTGTGTACCGCGCGGCCGTGTTCGCGCCACGCGTCGAGAGCGGCGTCGGCGCCGCCGTGACCGAGCGCCAGGGCGACGCCCGTCCCCGGGCGCTCCCGGGCGACCGCGGTCAACACGTCGGCGAAGCCGCCGAGCGTTGCCGCCGGTCCCTCGGGCGTCGCGTACGGCCGGAGTACCCGTTCGACGGCGTCGGCCGCCCGTGGCGTCGCGTCGTCGTCGCCGGCGACCGCGAGGGCCACGCGCGAGGCGATCGCCCGGTGGGTCTCGGCGTCGGCGTCCGTCCCGGCGTCGGGCAGCGACAGCGACGACAGCGCCGTTGCCGCGGCGTCGCGGTCGCCGGAGAGGGGCGAACGCAGGAGCGTCGAGTGCGCGAGCCCGTCGACGACGTCGTCGACGGGCACCGCTACCCCGGGCCGTCGAGCGATCGCGCCGGCCGCCTCGGCGGTCTCGACGAGTCGCCCCGCAGCCGACGCGGGTGTGGCCCCGTCGGCGACGACGCCCGCGAGCGCGAGCACCGGATCGGGGCCCGCTGCCCCGTCTTCGATCTCTGCGGCGACCCGGTACGCCCGGAGGCTGGCGGGAGTTCCCTCCGGTGCGACCGTCACGTCCGCGTTCGCGTCCGCCGAACCGACACCGACGAGCAGGTCGTCGCCGCCGGCGGGCGCGTCCGCGCCCGTCGCGTCGACGCGAACCTGGAAGGGCACGTCGACGCTCCGTAGCGCCCGGGCGAGCAGCCCCGCGGCCGCCAGCCCGTCGCCGTCCGCGCGGGCGAGGAGCCGGACGAACGACGCGCTCGACAGCGCCGTCGCGACGCTGTCGGCGGGATCGTCCGCGGCCGCGGTGGTGTCGGTTCGTGAGGCCATTCGGAGTTCAGCCTTCGAGGATGTCGACGGCGGTGTCGTACGTGTAGACGAAGTCCTCGTCGAGTTCGTCACCGCGGTAGTAGTCGACGAGCCGGCGGATCTTCGCCTCGGTGTTCTGCATCGCGCGTTTGTTCTGCATATCCTGGCCGTTCTCCTCGACGTGGCGGCGGAGCCGCACCGCCCGTTCCATCAGGTTCCGGAGGTCCTCGGGGATCTCGGGTGCCGCGTCGTTGTCCTCGAGGATCTCGGTGACCTTCTTGCCGGTCGCGGCCTTGACGTCGGGGACGGGGACGCCCTTGACGCCTTCGTCGCGCAGTTTCAGGCCGATCCCACTGGGATCGTGGCCCTGCTCGGCGAGTTCGACGACGCGCGCTTCGATGTCGTCTGGGTCGACGTCGCTCCACTCCGGGGGGTCGTCTGCCACCGGCCTGTCCGAACCGGACGAGCCACGGCGGCGGGTGTGCATTCGTGCCATCGTGTTGGGTTGGAACGGCACAGACCGCTGAAGATACGATGTGATGCTACCGACTGTTCGGCGGCATCGCACTTCCGCAATCCCAAGCCGCGAAACCGCGGCGAGTCGGACTTGCGGCCGTGCTGTTCCCACTTCATACCATCGCAGACGGCGACAAAAGGGTTGCGACCCGCGGTCGCGGGTGCCCGAGTCGAAGCGCTTAAGAACGGAACAGCAGTACGCTTCGGTGTCGTTCGGGCTCGTAGATCAGCGGTAGATCATCCCCCTGGCACGGGGAAGGCCGCGGGTTCAAATCCCGCCGAGTCCATCGGTATTCCTCCGTTGTAATCAGGGTTTCAGACCGCAAGGTACAGACCTTGATACGGACGGACTCGGGATTTTTGGGCTGAGAAATACTCCCTCAGTAGAGAGAGTTCAACAGTATTTCAAACGCGGGTCGACGCAGTCACGCGATTGGACTCAGGGAAGGAGGCGGTTACAGTGATTCCTCATTTCGAGGAGTCAGATGTCACTACTCCCATCTGTGAGTTCTGTGGCTGCGAGATCGAGTACGCCGGACAGCGCTGCGTGGCGCTCACGGAGGGAAGATGTCGACCATAGCGCGAAAGCGGACCGCGAGGGTCGGTCCCCGTTCCAAAGTTCTGACCCTCAGCGGCGAGCGCCTCGGTGTTTGTCGAGCACACCAACCAACTCCCAGATCAACACAGGAGGTGGTTGGGCGTGTCTAGTGTCTCGCCGCTGCGGTTTGAGCGTTACGCCGACGCGAGACGGAACGGGAGTCGGTGGTCGCGATGACCGACCCGGACGATTTCTTTGACCAATTCGACGGCGCTGAAGCCGTCACTGCTGATGACACGGATTCAGTTCAATCATCGGTCGAGCAATCAGAAGCTGACCGCGTCCGGGTGGAGAAAGGAACTCCCGTCCAGACACTGACACGTTCCCAGCGGCGTAGCTATCTTGCGCCCAAGTACGTTGCTCGATGTCGATTCTGTCGCTGTAAGTTCACAGATATCGACGTAGCTCAGTATCACGAGGGGCGGTGTAAGGCAGAGCCGGTCGCACAGTGTCACTACTGCGGGGAAGAGATACAACGACAGAAATCTGCGGACAAGCATATAGAATCCTGTGAGGCGTATCACAGCGCCGTACAGGAGGAAGCAGAGCAGGAGGACAATTCCGCGTCCGAAACCGAGAACGAAGATAGTGAGCACTTTTCGAGGCGCTTCATCGATCCACAGCCGCACGAGTTCCACGCATACCTCAAGTGGGACTGTGGGGATCGTGAGAATCCGCTCCGGTCGTACTTCGGACTCCGGTCGCTCCAGGGCGAGCACGAGTTCGAGGATCACGGGCGGCTGCGGACCGCCGTCGATATCGATGGAAATGAATGGAATGTCGAGTTCGGTTTCAAAGACTGCGGAATCGCGCCGCGTGATTCACCAAACTTCCAACTCGATGAGGTCCGCGAGTACCTGATCTACGTCTACCCGAGTGCATACTCATCGTGGAACGACGCTAAATCTGAAGCTCGAAAGCGCGCGTACTTCAAAATCTCACCACGGTGGCCTGATATCGAGACGAAGGAAGGAATCCGTTCGATGTCGAATCCGTACGACATCGAGGGATACGACGTTGAGGTCGAAGGTTCCAATTGGGAGTTCAAACAGTATCCCGTCGTCCTACAACAGGCGCTTGATTCGCTCGCTGACCGCCAGGGCTTCCGGTTCAACAGTCCGACGCCAATCTATCCGGAGGACTTCGCACCTGAGCACATCCACCGCTCGTCTAATATCGTCGACGCGGAGCTGTACGTTCGCGTCAAAGACGGAGAAACGGGACAGGTCATCGCGTATGATGGGTCGTTACATCGCATCTCTCTCCTGCTGGCTGGCGACCGGGAGGGCTACGCGAAATCACTCCGTGACGATCGGGAGTGTCCCGGCCACTACCATACCGCAACGATCGACTCCAGACGTGCTGCTGAACTCATCGGCAATCACGAGCTCGCGAAAGAGTTCAAGCACTACTATATGCGGAATCCCGACGCGGTCGAGGGTACCGAACTCGAAAATCCGAAGATCGGCGTCTCTTTCCAGAACTCGATCCACGACAAAACCCTCTACTGGGATGACGTGGACACACTGACGAAGGAACTCGACGAGGCACTCCTGAACGTCTTGGAGTGGTCAGATATCCCAACGAGTCCCGATAGCCAGATGTTCGTTGCTGACGACTACTTCGAGGTCACTGGTTCCCGACGTTGGCGAAAAATCCTCCCGGATCGCTTGCCGCGGATCGAATCCAAACAGGACGATCAGGTCTTCGCCACTGCGGGCCAGATGAACGGGACTGACGCAGAGCTCATTGAGAACCTCCTCACGGACGGCGGGGAGACCTCGCCGAAGGAGTTGGCCGAGTCCATCGATGTCCATCTCGATACTGTCTACCGAGCGCTGAAACGCCTGTCACCACTCGTCGACCACTCCTACGGCGAGGTCCAGATCGGGTCGAAGTACATCGCCCAAGAGCTGACCGGATACATTGATTCGGTTTCGCAGAGTATCCAGTCCGGCTGGGAGAGCGCACTCGACAGTCTCACTCGGGCAGAAGCACACGGCGGAGAGGACAATCCGTGGAATCGTTGGCTCAATCGATACGGCGCAAAGATCGACCGGAGTGATGACGCGGATCCCGACGATCTCGATGTCGGGTTCCAGCCGGCAAATCTGAAAGAGGCTCGCCGACTGCTCCGGGAAGGAGCAGTCCAGTGGTCGAAAGTAACTGACGAGCCGCTTCGTCGGTTTGCGTTCGAGTTCGCTCCGGCTGTCACGACCATCGACGGGAAGAGATACGCTCCAGAACGCTTCGCTGACGCGCTCGGGACCCCCGGCTAACGCAGCGACTTGTGAGAGGCATCACTGTCGGCGACTGATTTTAGCGGTTGTTTTTGCTTGTTTTCGGTGTGATCAGCAGCAATTCGGACAGGGATTCCCCTATCTTCTATCAGCCACGTCTGTGGAAGATCGCAAAATTCCGCAGGGGGTACCCACTTCTCCGTTAGGGGTGTGGCTAAGGAGCCACGTGATTAAACCACTGCCTCGCTTCGCTCGGCAGATGTCCAGCAGAAACAGGGGCTGGTCGGCGCGCCTGACCCGGCGCGCCTCAACACCCGCCGCTATGTTCACGCGACGGCGTGGCTTGATGCCGCGACAGAGTACTTCATACTCGTCCATAACCGTGTAAGCAGAATACTGAATCTTTGGACTGAATTAAGCGATATCTCCGGGGGACATAGTCTAAGTAAAGATTATCCCGTCTCGGTATAGCAAATAAGACATCTGGATGACTCGTAAACAAATAGGAAAAAACACGGGAAGGTCAGGGCGAATAAATTTGTCTGGACCTGAACTTGACAAGTTCGATTCGGAGGTGGGTGACCCGATCAAAATTGACATCGCTGAATCGAAAGAGATCGCTCACGCACTCATCAACAATAGCGAGCGTAGAGAGTTCATCATTGTATCCAAGCCAAGTCAGCAGGAGAAGTTATGAGTAGTTCAGACTATCCAGGTCTGTTTGAGTCTTGTACTCCCAGAGGAGATGTCCTCGATGGAACGCTACAGGAGGACCAGTTCGCAGCCAGCCTGGCGACTGTCGCTCATTCGTCCGACGACGCCGCTCCAGTCTATCGAGATGCGACGCAGTTTTTCGATATGACGTACCCAACCGACGGGCTGCGGACGCTGCTGAGTAATCTCGCGGGACGGTTCCTCTCCGGTGGTGGGCGCGATAGCGGCGGTTACTCCAGCAGTATTCTGTGTCTTGACACCCGCTTCGGTGGGGGGAAGACGCACGATCTCATCGCCTCGTACCATCTCGCGAATAACCCGACTGATATTGGGGAGCTCAGTCGCCATCTCGTAGAGGGTGAAGAAGACCTCGGTGCAGCATATCTGGATGCAGTAAATCAAGGGCTCAATGTTGACACCTCTGTCTTCGTGGGAGGTCACGTCGACGCCCGAAACGCCCGAAGTGACCGATCAGATCCGAATGCTCCAAACACGCGGACGATGTGGGGCGAAATCGCCTACCAGCTGTATGGTCTCGATGGCTACGAGTATCTGAAAGAGTACGACCAGGACAGGAACGCACCTGGCGGGAACACGCTGAAGGGCCTGTTCGAGCTTGGTGATGGGCCGGCCCTCATCCTCATTGACGAGATTGCAGCCTATCTCGAAGCGGCGTCCGCAGTTGAGGTGGGGAACGCGACCTTGGCCAGTCAGACCCTGAGCTTCGTTCTCTCACTCCTTGAGACCGCATCTGAAGTTGACGAAGTCACTGTCGTCTACAGTATAGCGGACACTGCTTTCGAGGAGGAAGCCGAGGAAGTCCGCACTCTCATTGACGAACTCAATCAGATCGGTCGTCGGCAACACAAGACTGTTACTCCGACCTCAGAGAACGAGGTAGGACAGGTTCTCCAGCACCGGCTCTTCGAGGACATCGAACGGGGCCAGGCCGAGAGGCTCGCTGAGTCGTACTTCCGGTACTACGCTGATAGCGACCGACAGTTCCCACAGGAGGCGACGGACGCCAGCTTCGTGGGCCGGCTGGAACGCGAGTATCCGTTCCATCCGACGATCATCGATACGCTCACGGAGAAGATCGATACGATTCCCAAGTTTCAGCGAACTCGGGGCGCGCTAAAACTCCTCGCACGGTCTGTCTACTACCTCTGGAACCACCAGCCCGATCACTACGATCGTCACTGGATCCGACTCTACGACCTCACGCCCGCTGACAACGCTCCTGACGGGAGCATCGGCTCAACGCTCCGGGAGACCCTCTTCGAGTTCGTCGATCTAAGTTCCGCGGTCACTGCGGACATCTTCAGCGACGATGGCACTGCGCACGCTCAGCTCGAAGACCGGAAATGGATTGAGAAAGGGATCCCGCCGCTCGGCAGTCATCTGACGACCACTGTTTTGTGGCACAGCCTCGCCTACGGGGAGCAAGCAACCGGTCTCACCCGTGCGGAGATGAACGCCGCACTCGGCCACCCTGGCATCCGCTTCGACAACTACGACTCGGCGTTGGAGGCTCTTGCTGGCGGCGATATGAACGTCGCGTGCTACTACCTCTACGACGAAGAGCGGGTCCGCTTCAAGTCCGATCCAAACCTCATCCGTATCATCGATCAGCGGGTGGATAACACACCCGACGCGCAGGCTCGTTCACGGTTCGGGGCCCGTCTGGAAAGCGAAACGGGGACTGGTGTTTTCAAGCCGGTTTCGTATCCCGAGTCACCGGCTGACCTCCCTGACAGTGCATCGGCACCTCAGCTTGCAGTGATGCATATGCACACGGCACCGGTTACGAGGAAGCTTCTCGAAGACAACTCGAACCCGGAGTCAGTCCCGGAGAAGGTCAAGTCACTCTATCAAAAGTCGGCGTCGAAACAGGGTGGCGACGTTCAAAGCCGGGTATACAAGAACTACGTCCTGTTCCTTGCTCCGGACGAGGAGCGTGTGCGCGGCGCTATCGACGAGGCACGGCAACTCGAAGCGATTGAGGCACTACTCGACGATTCACAACAGACAGCCGATCTCTCTGAAGACCAGATCGAGGATCTCCGGGAACGACAAGACAAGAAGTACGGTCTCCTCGGCGAACTCGTCCGAGGGGCTTACCGGCATCTCTACTACGTCGATCGTGACGGGCTTACGCATATCACGATCAACGCGACCGAAGCGAACGGCGGAACGTCGCTCGTCAGCGCCGTCAAGGAAACTCTCGACGACCGCCTGATTCGCGCCGACGCCGACGCGAAGGGCATTGCGTTCTTCAAACAGAAGCTGTGGCAGCAGACCCAGGATTCGATGACGACCCAGCAGCTAGTCGCACAGTTCGCAAAGAAGCCAGGACTTCCCTATCTTCTGAGTACGAAGCCGCTGCGTAAGACCGTCGCGAAGATGGTCGGCGAGGCGGGGTACACCTATTGGGACGCGGAATCTGAAACCGTCTACTGGGATGGCGATGCGGACGATCATCCCGAAAATTGGCAGAAGCGGTCGCCCTTTGCTGACTCCCCTGACGTGGAGATCTCGATACGCGATACCGACGTGAAGATCGGGAACGATTACGTCGTCTACACGGATATCGAGGCCCTGCTCGACGTACATCACGACTCCATCCGGCCGCCCGAAGCAACGGAGATCGAGTGTGCTGAGGAGGGTTGTTCAACGATGGTTGAGCCGTCTAACGATGGTCCAGCCTACTGTGAGGAGCATCAGAAACCTCCCGAAAAGGCTCGCTGTCGAAGCTGCGGGGACAGGTACGACGAAAGCGAACTGAACGCGCAAAACCTCTGTCCCGAGTGTGCCCGGCCTTCTGGCTGGGAAACCTCGACGAGCCAGATGGCGGCATCGCGGGCGTTCAACAAAGTGCGAACCGACGCGCTCTCGAAAGCGGCGTCAGACGGCTCGCCGGGAGTCTCGCAAGTCACGGTCGAAGTGATGGGCGAGGATCGGCTCTCAAAGGGCTCGTTCATCGCTCAGCAAGATGCCCTCACCGACCGATCGGACGCGGTTTCGGTCCGGATGAACTACGACGTGAAGACATCGACGGGTTCGAGCTACAGCGCGAACTACCAGGGTAGCCTCGACGACTTCTCGCGGGTGACGAACCAGCCCGACCCGTTCGGCGAGTCGCTCAACGTCACGCTGAAGTTCCGGATCGAGTTCGACGAACCCGAACCGATGACCGACGCCGAGGAAGATGTCCTCACAGCGCTACAGGCGGCTCTTGGCCAGACCAGTATTGACGTGAAAGTTCAAGCCAAAGGACCGGGCGAAGTACCCACCGAGGCAACCCAATGACGACAGGACTCGACGCAACGCGGTCCGGTACAGCGACAGAGCGTGCGTCTTCCTTCGGGAGTAGCGTCTACGGCGGACGCCCAACATTCGCGATGACGCGCCGCGAGGGCTCGAACGGGGGTGAGGTAACGCTGTACGAACTGCTCCCCGAAGAGCAGGCAGCGACCCGTCGCGATCGGCTCGAACGCCGTGGGCGTTCCCTCGTCGTCGAGTCCTTCGAGGAGGTCTTCGATGACTCGTCGGTCAAGGAGGCGGCCCACTGGGACTGGGAGGAGTGGACGGCCGTGAAGATCGCCCGTCTCGATGGTGGGCGCTTCCGTGCCCTCTCCCCGCTCCTCAAGGAGACCGTCGACGACGCGGAACGCGATGCCACGACCGTGACCTCCAGCGGCGTTGGCGACCTCTTTCTCCCGGAGACAGCCGGCGTGCGTCTGGCACTCGCGTTCCGCGGCATCAAACCGCTCCGGCGTGTCGACAGGATGCGTGCCCTCTGTCGCGGCATCGCCCGTATGGGCAACGAGGAGTGTTACTACTGGCACGCGAAATGTCGAGCACCGTCCAGCCCGAACGGCGAAAAAGCGCTGCGAACCCTGCTGACTGACCATCTATGACAGACCACAACGACGATCTGAAACCGCTCGCGATTGAGGGGAAGCTTCCGCTGAAGGCTGTCGGGATCGAGAACCTGAAAGAGGGAAATCCCAAACATATGCCGCCACACCGTTATCTTCACCCGTGGTTCGCGCGGCGGCCTACTCCTGCTTCACGGCTGGCGATCCTTGCTTCGGTTCTTCCTCAGGACGTTTCGTCAGACGAACTACTACAATGGATGCAGATCGGTCCAAAGGAACTGGATAGCGGACTATCTGAGTATGTTGAGGAAAAAAAGGCAACCGAATCAGAGCGCAATGGGACGCTTGGGGAACACTATGGATATCCACGTCCTTTTACACAGTCCCCCAGCCGCTCTGAGATAGAAGAGCTTCATTCTCTTCTTCGTGACCAGTGGGACGGTGATCTGCCGTCTATCCTTGACCCGACTGCCGGAGGTGGAGTGATTCCTTTTGAGTCACTTCGTTATGAACTTCCGACAAGCGCGAACGAACTCAATCCGGTACCATCGTTGATTCTGAAAGTCCTTCTCCAGTATGCCCCCACCGCCGGTTCTCTTGGCTCTGATCTTGATTATTGGGCCGACAAAATCAATGAGCGGGCACGCAGTAATCTCAAGGACCTCTATCCAGAATCAGAGCCTGGCCAGAGCCCAGATATATATGTCACATCATATCGCGTGGAGTGCCCACAGTGTGGCGGGGACATCCCTCTAATCCCAAAGTGGACAATAAAATCTGGGAGCGCAGTTGTCAAGCCGAATGTAGAGGATGATGGAACTGTTTCGTACCACTGCTATACTGACCTCGATCATCCCGACCTCAATAATTTTGATCCTAGCGATGGATTCGTCGATAGGGGAGGTGAAGCCGATTGTCCCCACTGTAATGTCGTCACAGAAGGAGACACAATCCGGGAGAAATTCAAGTCCGACGACTTCGAGTATGAAATATACTGCGTAAGATATATTGATAGCAATGGTAAATCGGGGTTCCGGGCACCTAGCCAGACTGACCGGGAGGCGCTTGAGCTTGCGAAAGAGCGCGTAGAGAATGATTATGAGCTCTCCACAATCCTTTCTGTTGAGCGATTCGAGGGGTACGCTGATCGAGCAGTACCCTACGGCGTTACAGAACTTAGAGACCTGTTTTCACCCCGACAATTGATATCTCACTACGAATATCTCCAGGCGTTTAATCACTACAAGCCTGAAATCCTACGTAAACATAACAAACAGGAGGCAGAGGCAATCCTCTCTGTTCTTTCTCTTGCGTGTAGTAAGTTTATTGACCGAAACGCTCGGCTTGCGGACTGGGACACCAGTAAGGGCTACCCAAATCCCGTATTTAAAGGGAATATCTTAGTATTCACTCGGGTGTTTTGCGACAACAACCCGCTGCTGGGTACGATGGATTTCAACTCTCTGTATGAGAAAGTCCGTGATTCGTATGAAGAACTCGTTTCATATCTTCCAGAAGGCAGTCAGCCGGCGACCATTACCAACAAAGACGCCGCCAGCTTGAGGACCGACCGCGAGATTCAGGCGGCGATCGTTGATCCCCCATACTATAGCAGCATTATGTATTCAGAACTTGCTGATGTCTTCTATGGTTGGCTAAAAATGTATCTCGGAGATATACACCCAGACCTATTCTCGGACGGTCTGACGAATAAAGAGAATGAGGCAGTAGCTAATCCGGAAAGATTCGATAGCGTCTCCAGTAGCTCTAAGTCGAAAAAAGAACTCGCTAATGAATTCTATGAGAATAAGATGAGCGAGATATTCTCAAATTTTTATAACCAGTTGTCATCGGGCGGCGTGATGACGGTTATGTTCACACATAAAGAGACCGACGCGTGGGATACTTTAGCTAAATCGCTCATCAATTCCGGCTTTGTTATCACTTCTACCCATCCGATTACAAGCGAGATGCCCCAGAGAGCGAATATGAGAAGTAGCGCATCTGCAGACTCGACTCTCCTGCTAACAGGCCGCAAACCCCACGAGGAACGCGATCCGGAGAACGCGGTTCCCACCCTCTGGAGCGACGTCGAAGCCGACACCCGGGAAGCCGCGAAGGAGGCTGCCCGTGACCTCCTTGAATCCGGCATTTCCCTGACCAAGACCGACGTCATCATCTCGGCGTTCGGCCCGACGCTTCGGGTCTTCGCCGACGCCTACCCCGTCGTCGACGATCAAGACGAAGAGGTCCCGCCACGGAAGGCGCTCGAAACAGCGCGGGAGGCCGTGACCCAGATACTCGTCGACGAGTATCTGGAGGGGATGGATGTCGACATTTTGGACGATGTTACCGAGTGGTACATCCTCTGCTGGCTCGTCCACGAGTCCGAGACGTTCGCCTACGACGACGGCCGCCAACTCGGGCTGGGCATCGGCGTCGACATCGACGAGATCAAGCGCTCGACGAAGACCTGGCGTAAGAGCCGCGGCGACATCAGCCTCCGCGGGCACGACGGTCGCGTCCAGAACATCAACGAAAAGCCCGAAGACCGGTCCAGTCGCCTACCTATTGACCCCGGCGACCTCTCGTTCCCGCGTTCCCTCGACGCCGTCCACGCCGCGATGCACCTCTATCATAAGCGGGGCGAACCTGAGACCATCGAGTGGCTTCGGGAACGCAACTTCGACTCGGATAGCCAGTTCAAAGCGACGCTGAAGGCACTTCTCCAGGTGCTGCCGCACAACCACGAGGACTGGGAACTCGCTCGGGACCTTGCCGTCGGTCGGACGAGCGACGTGCTGGATCTGGACTTCAGTCCGAGTGTCTTCGCAGAAGGTGGTGACGATACGACACAGAGCACCCTCGGAGAACATTAGGCAAGATGCGAGCGTTCGGCGACCTTACTGCGGTTCACCTTGCTCTCTGGGAGCAGGGTGACAAGTCGTCAACGAGGCTTCGGGTTCCCCTGCCCAATGATCAATGGCACGCCGCGATTATCGATCTCTGCTGGCAGCGGTTCCAGTATTGCCTACAGGTGTATAACTCAGCCAACTCCATATACGAGGACGATCTTGAACGCCGCCAGTCATACGATGGACGAGTCATTAACGGGCTACCTGTCCGGCTCAGTTGGGGTATTGGACAGGTCGCGGATTTGCTCAGGACATTTGGGTCGACATTCGAGGTGTTCAGCGCGTCGATAGATACGTACCGAGAGAAAGCGACGTTCGGGAACGAAACTGGCTACGAACACCTGTCGCGCCGGTGGCTTCGGCATTCACGAGACCTTCGAGGTCGGATTGAGTTCGCGCTTCAGACATCTATGTGGGTCCAGTGGATTAGTGAAAGTCTTGAGCAAGCAAATGAGATAGCGACCCATCTTCACGACGACGAATCTCACTACCTCCAGCAGTACGGGTTGGAGATGTTCAGTTACATCGCTCACCCGCCGTTGCTAGTGGCTGTCCTGACCAGTGCTGCGATGGTCGAAGAAGTGGGAGCAGTCACAGTGAAAGAACTCGATACAGGAATCAATCCAGAATTGGACGACACCCGACTTGAGGAAGTTATCGGCTGGCTTCGGGATGGGCACCTTGCCCCAGAGAATATCGATTTAGATCTCCTGGACGACACACTGCGAGATGCACGGAACGAACTCTCGCACTCGATGACGGCACGAGGCACGACAGTTACTATCGACTCTTTCGAAACCTACGTCGAAGCCGTCCATATGGCAATGGGATTGGGGCTGAGCCTCGCTGCCGAACTTGCTACCGATGTGCTGACAGACTTGGACGAGCTACCTCTTACTCCGCAGTAGCTGGGCGACTAGAGTGATTAAGTAGCATCAGACTGAGATAGTCAAACAAACTCACCGATGGCAGATCTTCAGACCTACTCTTGGGACTCGATTTACGAGAGCCAGCCTTCGACAGGTGGTTCTCATCTTGTTGACGAGTTCTACGTCCCAGCTCTCGAACGAAGCGTTCGCTACGACCGAGTGGCAGGCTACTTCTCTAGTAGTGCTCTCGCCGTTGCTGCCCGCGGCGTCCACGCACTCGTGGAAAACGATGGGAAGATGCGACTTATCGTCGGTGCAGAGCTGTACGAGACCGATCGCCCCGTTCTCGAAGCCCTCTCTGACGAACTAAGCGAGGGTCTCGATGAACTTGACGACGACCGGCTTGATGCCCAACTCCAACTCCTCGCACAACTTCTTCGAGAGGACCGCCTCGCGATCAAGGTCGCTGTACCTCGGCAAGGAAACTGGGGTATTTTCCACCCAAAAGTCGGGATTTTTCACGACGATCAAGGAAACTCGCTGTCGTTCGAAGGGAGCGTCAACGAAACAGCAGGCGGTTGGGAGCGCAACTATGAGCGTTTCAAAGTCCATCGCGAGTGGCGTGATGGACAGTACGAATACGTTGAGGGCGATGTCGATACCTTCGACCGCCTCTGGAAAGATAATCACCCCTATGTCGAAGTCTACGACCTGCCAGAAGCTATCGAAGAGGAAATTATCGACTGGAAAGCCCCTGATTCCGATACTGAAGTCGAGACTGCCCTCCAGATCGCCCGTGGGGAAGCCCCCCCGACCGAGCGTGACAAAGCAAACATCATCGCGGACGGCCCACTCGCCCCCGGTGGCCTCGCACTCGCCGAGGAAGGCAGCACGATCACTCCGTGGCCCCACCAGCGCGTTGTCTCGGACACGCTGGTCAACACCTACCCGAACAGCTTCCTGCTCTGCGACGAGGTCGGACTCGGAAAGACGATCGAGGCCGGGCTCACCCTTTCCCGACTTGGGCTGACGGAGGAACTCGAAACGGGCCTCCTCCTCGTTCCGGCGAGTCTCACCATCCAGTGGCAGGAGGAACTCTGGGAGAAGTTCAATATCAACGCCTATCGGTTCGACCGGGGAAGCAATTACGAGTACGTCTTCCACGATGCCTTCGGTCGGGAGCACCCGCCGCCGGCGGCCGCTGACCTCGATCTTGGTGACGCTGAAGCGGACGACGCGTGGATCGAGAGTCCGATCTGGCGTTTCATCCGGTCACAGCAGGCGGATGCCGACGTGTCCGGTCCAACGATCATCATTATGTCGTGGCACACCGCTCGTCTCGACGACCGCTGGGACCAGGTCGCCCCCGAAGACACCGGCACGGCTCGAACTCGTGACGACGTTCCGGCGAGTTGCCGCGGACGGGATATCCAGAACCGAGAAGGCGTTTGGGATGCCGTCATCGTCGACGAGGCGCACAACGCTAGGGCAGGGAGCAAGTTCTACACGCTACTTGAACGGCTCCGTGAGCACACACAGACCTACTATCTGCTCACAGCGACGCCGATGCAACTACACTCCGGCGAGCTGTACGACCTGATGACACTGCTCGATCTCCCCGGCGAGTGGGACAATCGAGATCGGTTCGTCGAATTCTTCGAGGCCCGACAGGCATTATCCCAGGCACTTCGAGAGGAACTTGACGGTGGGGCAGAAGGGAGCACAGAAGCTTCTTGGTCCGCACAGGCGACACTAGAAGATCAGCAATACCAAGACCGGCTCTCCTCGGAACGAACGCTCTCCAGTCGCATCTTCGACGCCGTATCGGTCTCCCTCGATGTCGATAATGACGAACAGGCTCGTGCTATCGCGAAGCAGCGCATCCTCGAGGCGTGTACTCTCGCTTCGGAATACGGGGAACAGTACGACGGCTACATCGATCGGTTCGACTCGGCGGTTGACGAACACGACGTCGACCCGTTCGAGGCCAAAGAAGACGAGAAGCTGAAGTACCTCCTCTACCCCGAGTGGAAAGCCGAAGAAGAGTGGCTCACCTACTCGCGCGGTGATCGGCTCACAGCGCTCGATGACCTCACCGAATCCGGCTGGCGGGTCGTCCGAGATATCCTTGCGGAGTCGACCCCTGTGGATGCACTGATTCACCGCAATACTCGAGACACGCTTCGCAAGTACGAACAGGTCGGCCTGCTCGACACGACTGTTCCAACACGAGACCCCAAGCAGCGCCAGATCGAACTTACTGACGAGACTCGCGCAGTATACGACCGTATTGATGAATATACACGGAAGTTCTACAAACTCGCCCAGCAGTCAACCGAGGCCGAGACCCGTGCCATCGGGTTCGTAATGACAACGTATCGGCAGCGCCTGACCAGTAGCGTCTACGCGATCTCTCAAAGTCTCCAGAATCGTCTCGAAACGCTTCGGCAGCAGCAGACCATTCTTGAGAGGAAACAGCGGGCATCTAACGGTCAGTACGGCGAGTCCGGTCGATTCATCCGAGAAACTCTTTCGGAGTACGATTTGGAAGACTTCGATGCGCTCGACGAGGTCGATGACGATCTCAAAGATGCGGATCTCGCCGAGGTCATCCCCAGCGTCACCGAGGAAGGTATCGAACTGCTGGAGGAGGAGATCGAGGCACTCGAATCGTTCGTAAGCGAATTAACGCGGATCGAGAGCGACCCGAAGATCGGGCAGTTGATCGACGACTTGGACGAGCTCGACCGTCAGGGCCACAATCGGATTATTATATTTACTCAGTACACGGATACAATGGATTTCATTCGTGATCGGCTTGTGTCGGTCCACGGGTCTACGGTTGCGACATACTCTGGTCGCGGAGGCGAGTTGTACAATCTCGACGACGAATCCTGGACGACCGTCGGCAAGGAACGAGTCAAGCGCGAATTCGCGGCAGACGATGGGGGAGTGGACATACTCGTCTGTACGGACTCTGCGAGTGAGGGACTGAATCTCCAGGAGTGTGGCACTCTCATCAACTACGACTTACCGTGGAATCCGATGCGGGTCGAACAACGTATCGGGCGTATCGACCGTATCGGACAGCGATACGACGAGGTTACGATCCTCAATTACAGCTACGAGGACACGGTCGAGACCGACATCTACGAGCGGCTGGACGCACGGATCGGCCTCTTCGAAGACGTGGTTGGCGATATGCAGCCGATTCTCTCTGGAGTCAGCAGCCAGATTCGTTCCGCGACGCTGGAGACGGAACGGGATGAAAGCCGAGATGCCGTTGAGCGAGCCGATAAGGAGTTCTCTGACCGGGTCGAGAAGCAGGAAGAGAGCGATAGAGTTGATGTCGGTGAATCGCTGGACGAAATCGAGGAGCCGCCCGCGCAAGATGTCATTGACGAAGCGAAGCTTGATGCCTGGGAGTCGTTCAATCATCCGGATATCCTTGATGTCGGTGCTGATGAATACAACACAAGAAAGCCGTTCACTGTGAAATCTCTTGAGTCAGTCCTGGCGAGGAGCGAAGCGCTCGTAGACGCCGGAATCCAAGTCACGAGTGTCGACGAACTCGGGATCGATGTGACCGACACCGAATACGGAGATGGCTTCGACTTCGGAGAATGTACATACCGACTAGAAATCAGCGACATAGAATCTATCCCAGAGTTAGACACAGAGGGGACGCTTGCCTCCGTGATTGCTCCGGATGAAAAGGAGGTTGCAGTGACGTTCTCGGACGAATGTGCGGAGGAGTTCTCATCACTCCACTATCTGGCACCCGGGAATCCTCTACTCCAACACCTCATTGAGACTTGGAAGAGAAATTCGGATGAATCTGAGCGACTGATTAACTACTCCGAATCTATTAATCAGTCCTCTCATCCTCTCGTTTGTGCTTGGGGTAGAGATGACACCATCAACGTGCTTTCAGACGATGGTACAGTAACAGACGATCATCCTGTGAGCAGTCTATCCGAGTGGCGCGATGACTTCGTAGTAAATCGGGAACAGTATAGCACAGATTGAATCTATAGAATTTAGATAGCAAAGATCTAAAACGTGTTGCTAGACGAATGAAGCTACTGTAGAGACCGCGAAGGATTCCAATGGCTCTGAATATAGGACCCCAGCAGACCTGCTATGTCCGCATAGCCTCTCCGATACATGCCTCGGTTGGCTCTGCAAGGTAAGGCTCGATAGCAGAGTAATCCGACCAACCACCGATACTCATCATCGTCCGAACATCGACTTGCCGCTCGACGAGGTGGTACGTTGCCCAAGACCTTCGAAGATCGTGCGAGGATACCGATTCCCACCGTGCTGCGTCTGCGTCCGTTGTAACCCTCTGAGCAGCTTCTTTCACCCATCGGCGGACCGAGGGCGTACTCGCGTCGATCCACGGATCTGACGGCGCGAGATCACGCTCTCGGCTGAATTTGTGGATGTCATCGGCGACATCGTCAGGCATCCACGCGTCTCGGATCTTTTTCGAGCCGCCTTTCGTATTCTTTCCACGGACCTCGAAGAGCCACAAATCTCCCTTCTCAGAATATCGCAGTTTCTCATCGCTTGGATAATTCACTTCGGAGGCCCGGAGACCACACCGTCCCATCAGTTGTAGCGCGACCTCCCGTTCCCAGCCGTCCTCTCCGGCTGCTCTCTCCAATCGGCCGAGTTCTTCAGGTGAAAGCCAGCACTTCGTTACGTCACCGCTGTCGTCGATGCGAACCATAATCGGATATCCAGGTGAATCCGTCTAGTTCTTTCGACTGTGAGGGCCAATTCAGGGGATGATTTGCGGATATCGACCGCTCCGTAATCGGGTTATTTCATAACCCGACTATTGAACTTCGAGGAGAGCTGTCTTAGACTGTCGGATCCTCGTATCGCGGTCAGTAGTAGTAAGCGTGGCGGCGGTCGTTCGTCCGCGATTTCCGGCTCTGCCTCGGCGTCTTCGTTGAGGGGGCCTTCCAGCGCCAACCGGAGCGAGTGGGCGCGTTCGATCTCCAGGGCAACCGTCTCCTCATCGGCCTCGGTCGCGAAGATGTCCGGGAGCTCGGCGTAGTGGTGGCGCCGGACGGTGTGGGCGGGGTCGTGTCGTCGGTCATTCTCCTGCGGCGTCCCGGTCGACGCACGCCAGGATTGAGCCCTATGCGGTCGCGGTCGCGGCCTCCAGGTCGGAGACAAGCTCGCCGGCGGCGTCGGTCTCGTACATCACGCTCGCTGTGATGTTCTTCGGTCATACGCCGTAGCCCAACCACACCTCGCAGGGGTTTGCTACAGTCCGGTAGCTCTCCCAGATACCGGCCCGGTGGGACAGCGACACCGTCTCACGAGTGAAACTTAGTAGCCACACTATGCCAGACTAATTATACCCATCAGCAATCGTGTGAGTCTCGGTGATAGTCCGTTTCAATCCTGACGCTGATCTTCGGCTCGTTGCGACCTCTCCGACGTACATTGATGTCAGGGAGACCAGATCAAAGAATAATGTCGAACTTCCTTGATTTCTACTTGATCAGCCCTTGAATTTGTCATTTTCATAATATTTCATAATGTATGTTCACACTACATACTGGCACACTAATTCGGCGGGGGTGGACAGTGATATCCAAATATAACCTGATCCAACTCGCAGCTCGTTTTTTACTTTTCCAGGAGTGATTGAACCAATCTGTCTGTCTGCTTCTTCGGTCGTAATCTCGGATACGCTAACCAAGTTTCTCGCTTTCTCAGACTTCACCGGGAGTCGATTAGCTACGTACTCGTCCGTCGAATATTCGATTTCATCGTCGAAATCACAGTGCCGTTGTCTTGCGATTTTTCCTGCAGTATCATATACGACGTTAATTATTTCAATTATACTCTCATCATCAATCCACGCTGTTGTCCCAGTAGCGATTGCTTCAACTGTGGTGGTTTCTGCGTACGAGATCGCCAGTGAGTGTTTTTGTACATCGTATGCTCCTGCGAGAATCAGGCTCGGAGGAACTGGTATCCGATCGGGAAGAGATTTAGTGGCTGACTCTCCCGTATCGAATTCTCCTTCGAGAAATTCATAATTAATAGAGCTGATAGAATTTTCTTCATCATACTGTTCTAATTCTTCGTCGTTCGTGATATACACATCATATATGTCAAATTCTCCGGGAGTGTACCAAGTTGCTCCACTATTTTTTTCGCAGTCGTCCGGTGTGAGGGTAAACAGATTTGCGAGCAACGATTCAATAAGAGGGTCTGCCAAGTCTGATGGAACTAAGTTGCTGTATCTCGTTCCTTTGGTGAAACTAAGTCGGACCTTCTCCCGGAGATGGGGAAGATCTGCCCCAAAGGCCCCACAAAGAAGCTGAAGAGAATTATTGAGTTCCTCAGGCGAATTTATCGCGTCAATCGTTTCAAGTGACTCAAGTTTTGGTGAGAGATCAAGGACCGAATCTGCCCGTGACGTTATCGCTCCAGTATCCATCGCTTCCGAAATCGCATCAAAATCAAGTAGTTGCTCCGCCAATTCACGGTTTAGATACACTTTGATTTCTCTTATGAGCTCATACTCTGGGTCGAAGCTATTCCAGAAGTCAAGTATCACTTTGGTGTATCGACTCGGTGCGAACGACTCCTGAGGCCTATTCAATGGAATCAAGGCGTTTTTTGTACTGTACGCCGCGTGCTCTCCGCCACGGAGGTCAAAGTCTGGAATCGTTGAATACGATGCCATCACCATTGCGGCGCCGACTAAACGAGAAAACGAAATATCAAATGAGTTTGCAATTCGGAAGTACCGACCGTTCTTTTTTACACGTAGAAGATCCTCCTCAACCGATTCAACAGTGTATATATCAGCAAGCGACTGTTTCGTCCGCAGCGGTTCAGATCCATACATAGCCTTGATTGGATCACGGTAGACTTCGGAGGTGGATTCTTCGAGCAAAAAGGACAGTAAACTAACTGATCCCAGAGACTCATCTGCTCCGGTAGTTGGACTAATACCGTAATATTCGTCTTTCATATATCATAAGGCACTCTGAGGCCTTATGAACGTTTCTAATATAGACAAAAATGGCTTTAAAGACGCTCATAGTCGATTTTATTATACAAACAGCGATATTCCAAGATTTTAAATGTACTGGGAAATGATGCAGTGATAGACAGCAAAGGATGATGGCAAAACCGACTACCGGGGATGGCACAGGAGCTCTTCCGTCGGACGCTTTAATAACAGGAGCCTGTATGAGCACCAGTCATCCACGTCGCTCCCGTGTGCGTGCTGATCACGGAGCAACCAATGAGGTCGTCATCCGAGACGGCTGTCTCCTGTGTTCAGAGGTGGCTTGATTATGGCTAATATGGACGAGAACGAGACGGCGTTGGTACAGTGTCACAATTGTGGCGATCTGATCGAGGCCCACGAAACCGCTTCAGGACGGATTACTCTCTCCTCCGCTGGAGGAGTTAGTGGGGGAGCCGGAGGGCTCGTGGCAGGCGCCACGAATGGGATTGCCGGCAGTATTGGGGCAATGGCGGCCACGGTACCGTTTGGTGTTGGGGGTCTGCTTATTGGAGGACTAGCCGGGTACATCATAGGCGACCACGTCGATGGCCGCCAGTGCCCCAATTGCGGTGAAAAACTCGATATTTAATTACCAACACCAGTTATGAACTACGAACTCATATTCACAGGCAGCGGCGAACAAGCGCTGAACCGGCTCGAAACAAGGGATCAGGAGCGAATAAAAGAAAAATTAACTCGTATCGCTACCTGCGACTATCGGCATCCGACTGACTGGGATTTCAAGCCGACATCCTGTCATTTTGAGGGGGAGGGGCGATTCGGCGCTGGCGACCTCCGAGTGTTTGTGGACATCGACGAAGAACGGGGTATAATACGTATTTATAATATTGGGCGCCGGGAGAACCTGTACACGTAGGTACCCCCCGGCGCCTTTTTTTAATCTAAGAACGACGAACGCGAGCGACTGTTGGACAAACTCGAGGCGGGGACTAAAGCCACCATCCAAACCGACGCGATCGACTTAGGATGACCGCGGCTGGGTCACAGAACGCCTCGACCGCAAGCGGCCATATACAACGGGACGAGTACCGTTACAACCCCGATTGTATACCGGACACCCTTGTGATACGGAATAACGACGTTTTGTCCCTCAGAGAACCACAGGAACCCGGTCGTCAACGATAGGGCACCGATGCCGTACGCTTTGACGAAATCTGCGTACGGTAAGCAAGCCGGTTGGATTGGCGACGCATCCAACAATCCGATGATCAGGACTGCGCCACCAGTAAAATAGCCTGCCAAGACTACGTGTCGGTAATTCTTTTCCGTGGGTTTATCGGCGTCACCAGCGACAGGAGGGAGATTAGGTTCACCAGGGAACCACGAACGAGACAACAGACGAGGACCGAGCCACTCAGTCCAGACATCAAACGACAGTGCGAGCCCAAAGACAGCTACCCCGACCCATACCAGAGGGCTCAGCATCAGTCCGTCAGTCCGACATCCCACCGAGCGTCTGCTGCTCGAAGATAGATGGACTGAACAGTTCCGTCACCGGGCCAAACTGATCCGCAGTATCCCGCAAGCGCTGGAAAGTGTTATCGTCACCAGCCCAGTACCGCTCCCCACCCTGATATACCGACTCAAGGACACCAACGTCTTCGAGCTGAACAAGATATCGGGACATCTTGAACAGCTTCTTTTGGCGTTCTCGGCCGCTGTATTCGGCCTTAATCCCGTCTCGGAGTTCTTGCTCTTTGATTATCGGGAGCTCGTCCAGTTCGAGCGCTCGCCGGTAGTAGAAGCCAGCGATGGCCAGATACGGCCCCAGCGTCCGCTTAATCATCTTGAACTCCCCAACGTTGTGCTCGAAGTATCGGCCAAGAGCGGCGTTCAGCTCGTCTTGATGAGTTTCCAGTTCGTGGCCTTCGAACTTGTCTTTCTCTTGGATCGTGTTGAGGATGTCACCACTCTGGAAGACATCATCGCCTCGCTTAAGCAGGTCAAGTTCGACGAGGCTATCGATGTACTTCATATACTTCTCCCCGTCCTCGTAGCTATCCATCATTTCTAGGTCATCAGTCGCTATTTTTCCGTTCAAGATGACCTCAGAGAGGATGTCCTGGAGCGGGGCATACTGGTTTTCGGGGAATGGCAAGTGAGAGAGGTTACTGCCTGACGCTCGGACGAGCGCCTTTTGAATCGCGGCATTTAGCTCCTCCTCGTATTTTTCAAGTTCCTTCTTCACTTGCCGCGACGTCGGGTAGTCAACGTTCTTACTTTGGGCGTCAACTGTGACTTCCCCAACCTCAATCGGATCTAGGAACCGCAGATCGACCGCGTTCTCTTTGTCTGCGTCGAGGATCAGCTTCGGCGATCGCAGGATAATCCGGAACGTGTATTCGAGGTCGCCCTCATCGAACTCGCCATCGTCCAACCGGAGGTACGTACCCAGCTCGAAGCGGATGGCTTCCATCGCCAAACGGCGGGCCTCGCTCGTGTCCACGCTCGTGTCTTCCTGGGTGCTCATAGTTCGTCCCTCCGGGTTGGTTCCAGTCCGTCCCGTAATTTCACTTCTATGGCTGTGTTATACTCTGGGTCCCACGCTTCATCTAAGTTGTCTATTTCCAGCGTTGTAGTTCCTTCTACGAGAGGGTCCTTAACCGTTATCTGATCATCGCCGACGCCACAAACAACCGCCGCGTGTAGCGGGCCTTTCCCTCGTTCACCTTGATCCAATAGCAATCGATCAATCCAAACAATAGACGGGAGCAGTTCGTCCAAACCTTCCTGTGTAAACTCGTCGATACTCTGAGGAAGCCCATTGTAGCGGTATGCCAGATTCAGATCGACGCTTCCGACCTCAGAGGCGATTTGAGTGAGTGGCTCCTGGCCAACGTTCTCCCAGCCGTTCTGCCCGACCTCGATATAGTGAGCAACCGTATCGAGTTTCAACGCGGATGTTTGCTCACGCACGTTTGTATCAGGATACTCGTTCGCCACGTACTGGATGGTCATCCAGAGTGCATAATAAATACATTCGGGGGCGTCCTGCGGCTGTCGATGGTCCGGCATATGGAGAAGATCATAGTTATGATCCTCCGGGTGTGCTACAAGAGGGTCGCCTACCATCGATACCCCCGCAGTTTCACGTACACGACTCGATCTACTACCAAATCGAAGAGTGAGCTACTTTAATCATTGTGCTACCCAGAATTTTCAATTCGAACGGTCTCCGTTATGATCGGCCTCCCCGGGATACCGCATATGTGAGCGCTGCGGCGAGGCCGGCGACCCTGTGCCGATTTGATGTCCATCTCAATATCGTCGTCCGTCGTACGGTGGGCGACAGCGTCAATCAGCACGGGGGCGATGGTGTTTTGAGTAGGTCCGCGATCAAGAAGAGGTCACAGATCACATCGCCCCCAGCCAGTTGTGACATACGTGGTTCTACGACGACTCAACAAGAGACGAAATTAGTCATCTCAGTATTCAAGCTACCCAGTAGAAACAGTTCAGACTATCAACCAAGCTGAATTATGCGGTATTAAGGAACTCGTCTGCCGGATATCCCGCACGAGAAACCACAGACCGTGCAGTACGTCGTAGACTACGGTTTCGTGGCCTTTGATGTGTTTCCTGGATTTGAGACTTGATTTCCTCGGCCACCATATCCACTTCCTCTATCGTCGCGCACTCGCCGACGCTCAGCAGTGTGTTTTCGTATCCCCTGATTGCCGGAGGGAAGCCTTGCCGGTCACCGATTACCTCGTCATTGGCCTCACCGATTTCATAGAGGTGTCCGTGGATACGTAGTTCGGTATCTCTCGGGAGCGCCATACCAACGTATCCCGGGAGAACGTCTTCAATTTCCGGTCTTAAAATTGGGCACCAACCACTCGCGGAGTTAGTCAACACGGGTATCGTGAGAGTGCTCCCACAGATAGACAAAGGGATGCTGAGGGTACCATAGATACTTCCCGTACCCGAACCGAAATCGCTCAGGACCCGAGTCAAAACCAGATAACGGAGGCAAACCTTCCAAATGTAAACTACTTCCGGCGGTACTGGTATTCTAATCGGAACTTCCGTGCTGAATTCGTAATCAGGGAACAGGCGAATGACTATTTGGAGCCTTCCGGATTTTTTTCATCAGACGTAGATTCAGTCATATCTGAATCTGAAACAATCTCAGCATCCCCACTTCGAACAAGTTCTTCATCCTCGTCATCCAGATCTTCAAGAAGTTCTTCAGTCCCAATGGGCCGCGGCATCACGGTGCGTTCTAAATCTCTCAGATCATCTTCATCTAATTGTCCAGTTCGGACTAGAACCCCGATTTCTACAGGTGTAAGTTGGTCAGCATCACCCTGCTCAAATTTTTTGATTACCTCGCTACGATCGGGTCGCTGCTCAACATCAATTGAGGTATTTATTTCAGCTATTTCTCCTGACCAACGACCAACCTTTTTGAAGTTTGCACCGATATAAATTCCTTCTTCAACTATGCTCTCTAACCTTTCCAAATCTCCGTCTAAACCGCGATAAAGAAATGAGATAATAAAAGAAGCTGGATCTGGGAGTTTATTCTCGGAATATAACTCGTTGAACGCTTTTTCTCGTTCCTCATCAGGTAAGTGCTCTGCAAGCAGAGCGAAGTCCAAAATTGCATTAACTGTACGCTTTCGGATGTCTTGCTTTCGATTCGCTTCCGATTGGGGATGCTCGTACTCTCTCTGACCTACTAGATACTCACGGTCAGCAGTTGAAAGAATGCCCCGGGGGCGCTCAGGCAGTTCTTTCACAAGAGTCATTGATCCTATCTCTGGGTTTCTGTTCATCAATTCACGGAATTCTTCCTGTAATCTCTCAGCGTCTGGGTGCATATTGTCAGTCATAGTTCGTCGGTTTCCGCCTAAAATATACATTCTTCTAGCCCGAAATAGTTTTACCGATATGATGAGTGCTGGTAATTGGACAGGAGATGACGAAGGCAACTGAGTCGCGGATTCCGTGCTCCCGCGCAACGCGCCAACTCGTGAAAGCTCAGAAGCGGGGCGGTGAATCGTATGATTCGCTACTCCAAAAGATGGCAGCGCAGTATGAACCAGACAATCGAGTCGAGAGCACGGAATAGAGACGATACTATGGAACAGAATTACTCCACGCCAGCAACCATCCCGGCCAAGGATACCGGTTGCCGGCGTGTGAAGCAATGGATCGGACCAGATGGATCAGATCCTGTACCGTACACTCATTCAGCGAGAGTAAAAACTGTTCCGGCACTTTCGTCGGATCTCGCCTACCAATCCATTCGGTCTGATCGGATTAGTCAACCAACTGGCTATTCGATCTGAATGCAAGACAAGACCAACAACGATGATGTCGGAATTGAGTATGAACTACCCACTAATCTTGATGAGTCTCAGGCAGACCTCTATTGGTCGGCTGTAGAGACTACGGAAGAGGTCCTCAATATAATCGCAGAGATCCAAGAGAATCGAAAAAACGAATCGGGAGAGGTTTGTAAACCGATTACTTCGACACAAATCAATACAATAAGGGAATTAAATAAGGAGTATCTTATGCCGGCTGTCTCAGTCCTTACAGCTCTAGAGAACGAAGAGAAATGACTGAGTCGGATATGCGGCGAAGTACCTTTGAGGGAGTGGCCAGACGGGACCAGCGGGGTCCTATGAGCGAGGAACTCGAATCCACGACGCCTGCCGAGGCCGTAGAGTGGTACCTCGACGAGCGAGAATCGGACCTCTCGGAGAAGTCACATCAGAACCAAGGATACCGTCTCAAACGATTCCTCGAATTCTGTAGCGAGCACGAGATCGAGGAGATGAATTCCTTGACTGGCAGAGATCTTCATCGTTACCGCACTTGGAGGAGTAAAGACATCCAGCCGGTTACTCTCCAAGGTGAGCTTCAAACATTCCGGGTATTCCTCGAGTTCTGTGCGTCTATCGAGGCAGTTGAGCCCGGATTGAGGGAGCGCGTCAAACTCCCAGAGATCGATCCGGAGCAGGAAGCTCGCGATGTGCTAATAGAGTCCGACCGAGCCGAAGAGATCATAGATCATCTTGAACGGTTCGCCTACGCGAGCCGAGACCACGTTATCATAGCTCTCCTCTGGCATACGGGTATCCGCCTCGGTAGCCTACGAACGTTCGATGTCGAGGATTTCGATCCGGATCAGCAGTGCCTTGATCTAAGACATCAACCAGAGTCTGATACTCCACTGAAAAACAAGCAGGCTGCGGAGCGTTCGATCGCGGTGGGCCCACACTACTGTGAGGTGATTCAGGACTATATCGATCACAATCGTCAGGAGTCGACTGACGATCACGGTCGACATCCGCTTATTACAAGCCAGTACGGACGGCTCAGCGATCCGTCGATTCGGGAGACCGTCTACCGTCTCACGCAGCCGTGCGAGATTGGTGAGTGTCCCCACGATAAGGATCCGGATACGTGCGAGTGGAGACAACACAGTCAGCGGGCTGGTTGCCCATCGTCTCACTCCCCGCACGACATTCGCCGGGGATCGATCACGCAACACTTGCGCACGGGCACACCGGAAGAGGTCGTTGGAGACCGATCGAACGTATCGAAGGAGATTCTCGACCAGCACTACGACGAGCGTACTGAGCGCGAAAAGATGCAGATTCGCCGTGACTTCATTGAGGGGATGTAGTCGGATGATTCACTCCACTCTGCGCGGAAACGGTGCGGCTTCTACCATAGCCTCGGCAGGCACTCGTATTGATAAAGCCCCGCCGAGTCCACTCCTTCACTCACTTCGTTCGCTCAATCGTGGACTCGTCGACGTGCCGCTCGCTCCGCTCACGGCACTCCCGCCGAGTCCACTCGTCTCGCTGCGCTCGACTCGTTCCCTCGGCGGTGTCACACTCGCTCCCGTCGGTCGCTCGCGTGACTCCCGCCGAGTCCACTCCGTTTTCCGCGTCGTGATCGCGATCACAGATCATAAGTGACGATGTTTGAGGGAAAGATTCGGCCGCGTATCCATCTCCCCGCCGCAGTCCGCCCGTGACGCCGTCACAAGGCGGAACGGCGGACGATGCTCGTGGTGATCCGCCCGAAGGACGCGTTCGAAACGATATTCAGACGGTATGACGAAGTGTTCGGTATGGTCGTCGTCGTACTGGGTAACCGACTCAGGTCGTCGGATATCCACGAACACCTCCGCGGACGGGTCAAGCTCGGGATCGACCTCCTTCGGGAGCTCGATACCGAAACCCTCGTCGTGACCGGTGGACAGACAAACCCGGACGTTGAGACCACAGAGAGCGCGGTGATGCGGGAATACGCGGTCGAACGCGGCGTCGACCCGAATAACATACTGACCGAACCGCGTGGGAAGGATACCATCGGCAACGCGTACTTTTCACGGCGGGCCATCGAGGGTCGTACCGACGAATCGACCGTCCGGGTGGCCACGTCCTGTTATCACGTCGCGCGAGCGGTCTATATCTTCGAGTGCTGTTTCGGCGACGGCTACGATGTCTCTGCGCCCGACTGTTACGATTCGAACGTGCCGACGGAAGAGTTAGACGAGGACGAAAGCATCTCGCTCAACCGACAGTTCTTCGCGCCCATCGAACCGGGCGACCTCGCAACGATCCGCGATCGGATGATCGAGACGCACGACCTCTACGACGCGTCGGACTTCGCTGACGAACTCGACGCGTAGCACGCTTTCGAGTCGGGAGGTTGCGTCGGCCGCCCCGACGGGGAAACCTTCCACGGGGGGACGTGTGTGATGCCGGGCCGGAAACGGTCGTCCGTGCCCGAGAGTTCCTCCCCGAGGCAGGGGATGATCCCGGGCCGCCTCGTCACCGACAGGCCACCACCGAGAAACGCGACGCCGGCGGAGTCGTGTCCGCGACGCTTCATACTGTTGGCTATAACTACGTGACGATTTTCGATACCCCGAGGGCCACCGTATACCTTTCCTATCATATCGCCGATGCGCCGATGTGGTGTCACAAGTGCGTCCGCCTACGCGGGACGACCGGATGCTGGGAGAGATACGGTAAAGTGAGGTGGCAACGAACGTGACACAACGCCACTGGAATGAAGATCCATCAGTACGTCGACGGTGCGGGGGAGACCTGCGAGGATCTCGCTAACGCGACGGATGGGGGCGCGTGGGTCCTCGATGGGTCGAGCGGGGCCGAACGGGCCGCCGTCACGGACGCACCCACCGATGGCCGGTGGTACGTCGAACGACTGAACGCGTACCTCGAGTCGTCGCTGTCGGCCGCGGGGTCCCTGCCCGAAGCCGTGCGCGAGGGACTCGGCGTCCTCCGGTCCGATTATCGGGCGTTCGAGCGGAGTCGGGAAACCGGGATCGTCCAGCACCCGCTTGCCGCCGCGGCACTCGTCCGGTTCGACGACGGCTACGTGGAGTACCTCCTCTCGGCGGACTGCAACCTCGCCATCGAGCGCCCGGACGGAACCGTCGAGACGGTGCCGGGCGACGGGCCACGCGCGCTCGACCAACGAGTCGTCGACGAGATTCAGCGTCGGAAGGCCGAAGACGGCCTCACGCACGCGGCGGCCAAGCGTGCGACGCGGGAACTGATCGTCGAAAACCGCCGGCAGTTGAACCGTCCGGGCGGCTACTGGGCGCTCTCCTTCGAGGAACGCGCCGTCGACCACGCCCGTGGGTCGACGCTGTCCACTGCCGACGTCGACGCGGTCGCCCTCTTCTCGGACGGCTTCGAGCGGTTGCTGGAGTGCTACGACGCAGTAGCCTACGGGACGCTGTTCGGGACCGTCCGGGAGGAGGGGGCAGAACCGCTCTTCGACGAACTCCGCCGCATCGAAAGCGAGGACGAGGGCTGCGAAACGTACCCCCGGATCAAGCCGCGTGACGACGCCGCCCTCCTGGTCGTGGACCTGACGTAGCAGCGACTCGGTCGACACCGGGCAGGCGGACGTGTTCGGCGGGGACGGATATCCGTGCGTCCTTAGGCCCCGCGTCGGGCTGCTGCCTGACGCTACCGACCGCCTGGAAGTAACCGTCGTCGGCCTCCCGGTCGACCGTCTCGTAGCAGGACGCACTCCAGTCATCATCAGTCGTACGCGCCGTTCGTCCAGGTGGATAAGATACCGGCACTTCGGGCGCGTTGTGAGGTCAGGGACCGCCCGCTGGCCACCCGCTCACAGCGACTCCCACCAGCGGCCCCCGGGGAGCGCATCGGTGGCGGTCAACCCGCCGTCGACGGGGAGGAAGACGCCCGAGACCCAGTCCGATCGCGACGACGACAGGAACAGCACCGCGTCGGCGACGTCCTCGGGGCGGCCGTAGCGGCCGCACGGATAGAGGTCGGCGATGCGGTCGAGCGTGCCGGGGTCCTCGGCTTCGCGTCGTTGCCACGTGTCCGAGTCGCCGATGACCGACCCCGGCGCGACGACGTTGAATCGGACGCCGTCGTCGGCGTAGTCTGCGGTGAGACACCGGGCGAGCGCGTGGAGACCCGCCTTCGAGACGGCGTAGGCGACCTCGCTGAATCCGCCGAGGAGCGCGTTGATACTGGAGACGAAGACGACGCGTCCCCCGTCGCCACGTCTGAGGTGCGGCAGTGCGGCCTTCGTCGTGAAAAACGCCGAGCGGAGGTTCGTGTCGACGTTGTAGTCGAAGGTCTCCTCGTCGACGTCGTCGAGGCGAACCCCGGACGCGCCCCCCGCGTTGTTCACGAGGACGTCGATACCGCCGAACTCGTCGGCGACAGCATCGACGGTCCGTTGGACCGCGTCCACGTCCGTGACGTCGCACTCGACGAAACTCGCGTCCCCTCCCGTATCCTCGATGTCGTCGACGACGGTTTCGGCGGCGTCGACATCCACGTCGAGAACGAGCACCTGCGCACCGGCCGCGGCGAGCGCCCCGGATACCGCGCGACCGATGTTCGCCCCGCCGCCGCCCGTCACCACTGCCGTCGGCGTCCCCGAAAGTTCCATACTCGCCCGTCAGTTCGTCCGAACTCGGTATATATCCGTTCATCCGGACACTCGTCGTAGCTGTTCTTTACTCCCATTAGGAATGTTACATAACTGTCTTACCGGCTGTGAGAGGATATCAGTGTGATGGACGTCGAGCAGCTCGAAGAGGACGACCGCCAGCAGAAGGAGACGGCGCGGAGTTTCGTCGAAGACCGGAGTGACCTCACGGACCTCGTGACCGAGGGGGGCCTCAAGGGCGTGTACGCGAGCATCTACGGGGACACGCGGTGGGGCGGGTACATCGCGGAGTCGTCGCCGACGTACTACCGGAAGGATGCCGCCTATGCGAGCGACTACGCCGCCAAGGATACCCAGCCGGTCATCGTGTTTCTGTTGCCGAGTATCTCGGACGAGGAGGGGTTCCGGGAGTACACCGGAATGGGGCGAGAGTACTTCCTCGAACAGGTGAACGAGCGAACGGTCATCCCGATCCGGGCAGGCGCCGACGTCTACCGGTCGAACGAGTTCTACGAAACGATGTTCGACCGCTGGGACGAGGTGGCCGACGGCGCTCACCCGCCGCTGTACGCGAACGCCCTGGAAGACGCCGTGGCGTTTCAGGGGAAGTTCTGGAAGTCGCGTGCCCACGACCTCGTCGCCGACGACAACTACCCCCGGATGCTCGGGGAGTCGGTGCGGCCGGACCCCGACCTCGACCCCCGACCTGCCACCAGATACCTCGCGGAGCGACTGGAGTACCTCGACGTCGCCGGGCGGGATATCGTCGTCGACGCCATCGAACTCCTCCTCGACGAGTACCAGGAGACGGGCGAGAAACCCTACCTCGAGACCGCTGCAACGGTGGCGTTCTACGCCCACGAAATCTTCACCGCGCCGATCTTCTACACGATGGGGTCGACGGTGACGTTCTCCCGGGCCGACTACGTCGAGAGTGTCGAGTTCATCAACCGCGTGTACGAGGAACGGGAGAACACCCCCCGTGTCGTCCGCGCGCTCGCGCGGCTGAGCATCCCCGTCTCGAAGATGCTCCTCAAACGACAGCAGGACGCACGGACGCTTCTGCCGTCCCCGGAGGAGCCACTGTCGCGCGAGGAGTTTCACGATCTACGACACCGGGAACGCCTCGCCGACGAACTCGAAACGGCGACCGAGTACGAACGACAGTTCGAGGAATCACTGACTGCGGCGCAACTCGACGGCGACATCGCGGATCTCGGCGACGACTTCACGGAACTCCGCGAGATTCGACAGAACGCCCTGAAAACGAAACTTGAGGAGATGACGGCGATCAACGACTGGATCGAGACGCCGGTGAACTTCTGTGCGAAGGTCACGGCCGCGCTTCCCACGACACCGATTACGGGAGTTTCAGACCTGGTGACGTCCAACGAGACGTGGGAATTCGTCGACGCGGTGAACGAACTGATTCGAACGGGACGTATGAAGGAACTCTACGAGGGAGCGGAGACGGTGCAACTACAGGGGCAGGTCTGGGAGAAGGGGTCGGACTCGGTTCCGTGGACGTTCTGACCCGAAGTGCCCGCTGACCGCCGCGGGCTCAGAAGTCGAGATATCCTTGCTTGTGGGCCGCGAGCAACGGAACGACGTTCCACTCCCCCGCGGGATCGTCCATCGCGACGTCGAGGGCGTCGTCGACGGGGACGCGTACTACCTCCCGGATCTCGGCCTCAGCCGGCGTCGTGTCTGCGGATTCGATCCCGCCAAGCCAGAAGAAGTGGCGTTTCGCCCGCGACCACGCCGTGAAGTAGTACGACCCGAGTGGTTCGGCCGTGTCGGCCCGGTAGCCGGTTTCTTCACGAAACTCACGGCGGGCCGCATCGGCGAGGGTCTCACCCTTCTCGACGCCACCACCGGGGAGTTCGAGCATCGTCTCGTCCAACCGCGGCCGGTAGATGCGAACGAACAGGACGGCGCCGTCGACGGTGCCGAGGCCGACGACACCGCCGTCGAAGGCGACCCGGTAGTAGTCGCTTTGCTCCCCGTCCGGGCGGCGGATCGTCTCGTTGTGAATCGAAAAATACGGATTCCGATACTCCGTCCGCGAGTCGAGCGATCGCCACTCGTTCGGGGGCATATCCACCCATCGAGAGGGGGGAAGAAAGGTCGTACGGCGTGACGTGGACGCCCGATTCGCTTCCTGCCTTGTTCGCTCGAACCGTCAAACTGCGTCGTTCAGCGGTCGGACCTCCCATCACGTCGAGATGTCGAAACTGGGGATGGGATCGTCGGGATCCAACAGGAACGTGTGCTTGGCAACGAGGTAGGCGGAGCCGCTGATTTCGGCGTCGGTGACGGTGTATCCGTCGCGTCGATCCGCGTCGCGAAGCCGACCCTCGAAACGCGTGCCGATGACGCTCTCGTGGCAGTACGGCTCGCCGACGGCCAACTCGCCGTTCGAGTGCAGCAGCGTCATCTTCGCGCAGGTGCCGGTCCCGCACGGCGACCGGTCGACCGCGCCCGCGGAGAACACGACGATGTTGCGGTCGGCCTCCGTGCCCGGTTCGTGGAACGCCGTGTGGTCGACCACAAGCCGCTCGCCGGAGACGGGATCGACGAGGTCCCGCGCCCCGTTCACCCGTTCGCGGATCTCGACGCCGTAGTCGACGAACGCGTCGGTGTTGTCGGGGTCGATGCGACGGTCGAACGCCGCGGCCGGGACCATCGCGAAGACGTTCCCGGCGTAAACGACATCGATCGGAACGTCCACCGACTCGCCGTCGACGTCCATCGGGAGCGTCAGCGAGTCGAGGACGTAGGAGGTGACGTTCTCGACGGTCACGCGTTCGACCCGCCCGTCCGTCGCGATTTCGGGATCGGCCGTTACCAACCCCGCGGGCGTCTCGATCGTGACCGCACCGTCGGGGTCCAGATAGCCCGTCTCCACGAGCGCGGTCACGACGCCCATCGTCCCGTGGCCGCACATATCCTTGTAACCGCCGTTGTCCACGAAGAAGACGCCCAGGTCGGCCGCGTCGGCCGCCGGCGGTACGGTGATCGCCCCGTACATGTCGTCGTGGCCGCGCGGCTCCTTCATCAGCAGCCGGCGCAGGTGGTCGGCCTCCTCGCGGAACCGGTCGCGCTGTGCCTCGACGCTGTCGCCGGCGAAGCGCTCCATGTTCAGGCCGCCGGTGACGATCCGGGTCGGTTCCCCGCCCGTGTGCGTGTCAACCGCCTCGATCAGCACTTCGGTTTGCACACTCCGATCCATCGGGGAACGGCGTAATGAAGCTTTGACTCGCGGCGGGGTGGTACCGGCGAGAGGTCCGGAACGGAAGCCGGGGCGGCTCGGAAACGGGAGACCCGTGTCAGTTCACGATGCGGCGGATCTCACTCGTACCCGAACGCCTCGACCGCCGCGACGACCTGCTCGGTCTGCTCGTCGTCGAGTGGGTACTGTGGCGCGCGGACGTTCGCGGGGGCGTGGCCGAGGTGCTCCAGGGCGGCCTTGACGGTTATCTGGGGGTTCTTCACGAGGAGGGCGTCCTCGAGGGCGAGGATCTCGTCGTGGACCGTCGCGGCCGTCTCGCGGTCACCCGCCGTGGCCGCCGCGACGAGATCCGCCACAGCCCCCGGGACGAGGTTCCCGCAGATGCCGATGAGCCCCGTCGCGCCGGCGTTGATCGCCGGCCACGCCAGGGAGTCCCACCCCGAGAGGACATCGAAGTCGACGTCCCTGGTGCGGCGAATCAGTTCGTGGATCTGCCGCAGGTCGCCCAGCGAGTCCTTGATACCGACGATGTTGGGGTGGTCGGCCAGTTCGACGACCACGTCGGGCTCCGTGTTGAACCCGATCGCCGCGGGGAAGTTGTACAGCACGATCGGGATGTCGACGGCGTCCGCAACCTCCTCGTAGTGGCGGACGATGTCGTCGTCGCTCGGTGCGCTGTAGTACGGCGCGTGGACCAGGGCGGCGTCGGCGCCGACTTCGGCGGCGTGGGATGTCAACTCGATGACCTCCCAGGTCGACGGCGAACCCGTCCCGGCGATGACCGGCGTCGACGCCTCCTCGACCGCGAACTCGATGACGTCGCGGTGTTCCTGGGGGCGTAACGTGGACCGCTCGCCCGTCGATCCACACGGGGTGATCCCGGAGACGCCGTTGCGCTCTAAGCGCTCGATGTTGTCGGCAAACGACTCGTAGTCGACCTCGCCGTCGTCGTCGAACGGCGTTACGATCGGCGGAAACACGCCTTCTGTAACCTCGGTCATACTCGTTGACCCCCACTCCCGACAGGGTAATAATTTGTCGTGGTTACTCCGCGACGGCCTCGAAGCGGTCCAGCGCGAGCGACTCCAGCGGTTCGGGCTTCCGGCCGCTTGTGAGCCACTCCGCGGTGAATTCGCCGACGGCGGGCGCGACTGTCACCCCGTACCCGCTCATCCCGCAAGCGAGGATGTAGCCGTCCACGTCGGTCTCGTCGACGATACAGCGGCCGTCCGGCGTGACCGTGCGGAGGCCGTTCCACTCGTTGATCACGTCGAACTCCAGCAGCCGCTCTAAGTACGCCCCGGCGGTGCTGGCGACCAGATCGTACATCGAATCGCCGATCGACAGGGCGTAGTCAGGGTCGACCGTCTCCGACTCCCCGTAGTCGGTCGCGAGCTTTCCGGCGAACACCTGCGAGCGACCCTCCCCGCGGAAGTACACGCCCTCCTCGAAGAAGACGAAGGGGAGCGAGACGGGATCGTCACCCTTGAGCACGAGTATGGGGCCCTCGGTGTGTCGGAGCGGGGCGTCGACGCCGAGCAAGTCGTTCACTGTGGGCGCCCACGGCCCGGCCGCGTTGACGACGACGTCCGCCGCGTGGAACCCGCCGGCCGTCTCGACGCCGGTCACGGCCCCCTCGGCGGTGGCGACGCCGGTCACTTCGACGTTGGTTTCGATCTCGACACCCGCCCGGCGAGCGGTGCCGGCGAAGAACTGGACGATCCCGCCGGGGTCCAAGACGCCGTCGTCGGGGAACCACAGCCCGCCGCGGAGGCCGTCGGGGTCGATCCCGTGGTCGGCGATCTCGTCGGGCGAGAGGATCTCCAGATCCAGGCCGAACGACGCGAAGGACTGCTGTAGCTCCCGGATCGCCGCGTACTCGGCGTCGCTGCGCGCCAGGTGGAGCGTCCCGATGCGGTCGAACGAAAGCGTCCCGTCGTCGATCTTCTCGTCGTACCACTCCCAGGCGTGCTCGCGGAACTCGTAGGCGTCCCGATCCGGCGCCTCCTGGTGATGTGTGAGCATCGCGGCGGACTTCGCCGTCGTTCCGGCGCCGAGTTCCCCCTTCTCGAAGAGGGTGACGTCGCAGTCGGCGTCCCGGAGGTGGTACGCGATGCTGGTTCCGACGATCCCGCCACCGATGATAGCGACGCTCCGCATAGCGATCGGTAACGTGCCAGTGTGGGAAAGGGATTACGTCGGCTCCGGGCCGCGAGCGCTCTCGGTGATCCGTCCGACGCTCACACGGAGTCGCCCCGCCCCAACCGGAACCCTTGTGTCGCTGCTCCGGCTGACCTGCGCACGATGGCGTCGATCCCCGCCACGGACGACCTGCCGGCGTACCTCGCGCCGCTGCCGACCCGGCTCGAGACGACCGCGCTCCGCTTGGCCTGGCTGATCGTCCTCGTCAACGTCGCGGGCACCGTCTTCGGCTTCTGGTACTACCGGTTCCAGCTTGGGAACACCGCCTTGGTGATGTGGCCGGTCGTGCCCGACAGCCCGACGGCGACGATGCTGATGATCGCGAGTCTGGTGTCGTGGAAGGTGGGGAAGAACCGCAACTGGCTCCACGCGCTCGCGTTCGTCGGTAACCTGAAATACGGCCTCTGGGTCGTCGTGGTCCAGTTCACGATCAACGACGTGCTCACGAGCGGCGACCCTTACTACTGGTTTCTGGTCGTCGGACACCTCGGGATGGCGCTCCAGGCGCTCGTGATCCACCGGTACGCGGAGTTCACGGTCCCGGGCGTCGGGGTCGCGGTCGCCTGGTTCGGCTTCAACGACATCGTCGACTACTTCTTCCCGATCGTCGGCGACTACCACCACACCTACTTCGGCCCCCATCTCGTCAGCGTCGGCAACCACGACGTGGTCGCACACGACATCGCCGCGACCGCGGCCGTCTGTCTGACGACCCTCGCGACGTTCCTCGCGCTGTCGATCCGGGTCCGGCAGCTGGAGAACCGGGATCGGTCGAACGGGTAGCCGCGCTACCCACACAGATCGACGGACGGTCCCGACTCTCCGGCGCCGGCTCGGGGTCGGTGCGACAGCGCGACGGGTGTTAAGTGGGACCGCTCCCTACCTGACGGCCGATGCCGCCGCGTTTCACCGTGGTCGGATCGGACGTGCTGTTCGCGCACTGGCCACTCGATCCCGAAGCGGTCGACGCCCTGCTGCCGGCAGACCTCGCGGTCGACACCTTCGAGGGGTCGGCGTGGGTGAGCGCCCTGGCGCTTGATACTGTTGGCTATAACTACCTGAAGATTTTCGACACCCCGGGGTGTCGAAATCCGTCACGGGACTATAGCCGACAGTATGAGAACCGGTCGGCCGCGCCGGGGTCGCTCCGCCTGCGCGCGGCACTGGAGCGTGGGGTCCCGCAGTTGAACTTCCGGACCTACGTCACCCGCGACGGCGACGACGGCGTCTATTTCCTGTCGCTCGATACCGGCCACCGGGCCGCCGCGGCGGCGGGACGCGGCGTCTTCGGGCTGCCGTTCCACCACGCCCGGATGCGGCTGACCCGTCGCGACGGCCGGATCACCTTCCGAAGCCGCCGCGAGGGGGAGGGATCGGCGGCCGTCTTCCAGGCCAGATACCGCCCCGAGGGCGAGCGGTACCGCGCCGAGCCCGGCAGTCTCGCGGGGTTCTGTATCGAACGCTACCGGTACTTCCTCCCGGCGGCGGAGGCCGGCGGCGCGGCGGCCCTGCGGACGGCCGGCGCCGACCGAGCCGGGACGATCGTCGGTCGGATCGACCGCGACCCCTGGAAGCTTCGGCCCGTGGACGCGACGGTCCGCGGGAACACCCTCTTCGAGGCCGCCGGGCTCCCCGCGCCGGATGGGAAGCCGGTCGTCCATTACAGTCCGGGGTTCGAGATGGGGGTGCTCGGTGAGGAGGTTCGGTCGGCGGCCGATCGCCGCGGGGACCGCGGCACGACACCCTTGAGTGTGGACGGCCCGTAACCGGCGTATGAACACGCAGGACGCCGGACACCGCGAGGCGGCCGTCGTGGCGCTCGCCGACGGCGAGTACGTCACCGCGGGCAACGAGTACACCAGAGCCGGGTGGCGGGTGCTGGCCGACCCCCGTCCGGGGATCGAGACCTTCGACATCGGCGACCACGGGTGGGTCGGGACGGGCCTCGCCCACCAGGTGACCGCCGCGGTCTCCTACCGGGTCGCCGGCCACGACGCGCGAGCGACCCGCCGGGGCGTTGCGGGCGTCGCCGACGCCGAGGAGCTGGCAGCCGTCGCCGACCACCCGGTACAGCGGGCGTGCTTCCTGGAGTTCGTCGGCGACTTCCGCGCGGCGGGCGGGCTCGACGGCGTCGCGGCGGCGTACGAGGCCGCCGCCGACGCCTACCGCAACGCCGGCCCCGAGATCGACGACCCGCGTGAGTGGGCGACGACGCCGCTGTTTCAGGCCGCCGCCGCCCCGCTGAAACAGGTCGCACGCGGCCCCGCGAACGGCGAGATCGCGGTCGAGTGGGGTGACCTCCACGGCTCGGACCCCGCCGATCCGGGGGCGTTCCTCGCGGCGCGGGCGTCGTACAAGCGCCGGCGGTTCCGGTCGCTGGTCGAGCGGGTCGCCGACGAGGGCCACCTCGCGGCGCCGCGGGGGACGACCGAGTACGACACCGATCACCACCGATGTCCGGCCTGCGGGTCGACCGACGTGAACTGGATCGAAAGCCACGTGCTGTGTCTCCGGTGTTCGGCGCCGACGGCGGAGCAGTAGCGACGCGCCGTACGTACACCGCACGAGCCGACGGCTGCGAAGAGATAACAGAGGGACGCGCGGCCCGCGCCGCGGTCGCAGCCGATCAGCCGTCCGTCTCGTCGAACCGGCTCGCGATGTCGTCCAGCTTGAGGTACGACGCGAGGCCAAGGATCGTCGCGGGCCACAGCCCGATGAACTGCCCGCGCTGTTTCTCCCCGCGAACGTAGTAGTAGTACAGCGCAAGCAGAACCGAGCCGGCGGCCGCCAGCCCCGCCGGCCCGAGGTCGTTCGGTTCGAGTTCGTCCGTCAGTTCCTCCGGTGTCGTGTCGTCGGGTTCGTCGCTCACACCGTCGTCTCGGGTTCGACGGTCATACGTGTTACCGTCGATCGGGAGGTCGGCCGACGGCGGGCGGGCGACCGAGGTCGAGGACGCCCGGAAGCCGATCCCAGCGCGGGCGGTCCCGGGGTGGAGGGCTGGCGGATCAGGGGTGGCCACCAGACCCCCGGAGTCGACCGAACGTGTAATGACCGTCGGCGGCCATCCGTGAACTATGCTCTACGACGCGGCGGACGATCCCGGCGACCTCACGCCGGACGCGTTGCGCGAAGCCTACGAAACACAGCTCAGAAGCGTCGTCGACGCGGTCGGCGCGGAGACGGCGGCCGCCGAATCCGGGGTCGACCCCGATCGGGTCCGGGCGCTCGCCGAGGGGCCGGTGCCAGACCTCTCGGTCGAGGACGCCGCAGCCGTCCTCGCGCTCGACGACGACCGTCCGGACGCCGAGTCGATCGTCTTGGAACTCCGCGATCACCTCCTGATGGCGATGACCACCGGCGTCGTCGACGTCGACACCCTCGCGGCCAGCGTCGATCTCGACCTCTCGGGCCAGGAGGTCCAGCAGGCGCTGGAAGGGCGGACGGGGATGACGCTCGCACAGCTCGCCGCGATTCACCGCTTTCTCGCGGCGCGAAACGACGGCTGATGGCCCGGACCGTCATCGTCGGCTGCGGCTACGTCGGCCTCGAACTCGGCCGGCGACTCCGCGATGCCGGCCACGACGTGGTGGGCGTCCGTCGCTCCGACGCCGGTCTCGACGCGGTCGAGGCCGCCGGGCTTGAGGCGTGCCGCGCCGACGCCACCGACCCCGACTCCCTGGCGGAGCTCCCCGACGCCGAGTGGGTCGTGTTCGCCGCCAGTTCCGGCGGTCGCGGGGCCGATGCCGCCCGCGAGGTCTACGTCGAGGGGCTCCGGAACGTCGTCGCGGCGTACGCCGACCGGGCGTCGCCGCCGGAACGCCTCGTCTACACCTCCTCGACGGGCGTCTACGGCGACCACGATGGCGCCGTCGTCGACGAGGGAACGCCGCTCGATCCGCGGACGGAGAAGACCCGCGTGCTCGCGACGGCCGAACGGGTCGCGACCGAGGAGGCCGCCGACGCCGGGATCGACGGCACGGTCGCCCGCTTTGCGGGACTGTACGGCCCCGGCCGCTACCGGCTGGACCGGTACTTGGAGGGCCCGGTCACCGAGGGCTACCTGAACATGGTCCACCGCGACGACGCGGCTGGGGCAGTGGCGTTCCTGCTCGACGCCGACCACGCCCGCGGCGAGGTCGTGCTCGTCGTCGACGACGAACCCGTCGACAAGTGGGCGTTCGCCGATTGGCTGGCCGCCGAATGCGGCGTCGACGCCCCGCCGAAACGGACCACCGAGGAGCGGCTGGCCGATCCGGAGCTGTCGGCGGCGGCACGCCGCCGGATCGAGACGAGCAAACGGTGCTCGAACGCCCGGCTGCGGGATCTGGGGTACGAGTTCGCGTACCCGACCTACCGGGAGGGCTACCGGACGGCAATCGAGGCGTACCGCTCGGGAACGGACGCGGACGGCGCATAGTTCGTTCCGTATTCCGGTCCGGTAAATAAAGACCGAACGCCGGCTTCGTATCCTATAACCGGTTCAGAGGGAGTTATCGAGCGAGTGAGACCGTGTGAAAGGAGGGAATATTCATAGGGGAGCACCCTGAGGGGGGACGTATGGGCGTGGCGCTTCCCGAGTTCGGGTCGGGCGTACTCAACCGGCTGCTCTCGATGGCCCTCGCGAACCCGGAGGTCGCAGCCGCGGTGCTCGTGGGGCTCGTGGCTCTCGTGGTCGGGCTGTACGCCATCCGTCGGTTCACCCGCCCGCGGGGCACGCGGTTTCTGGAGGCGCTGTCGGGACTCGACGAGGTGACGGTCCTCCTCCATCCCAACCCCGACCCCGACGCGATGGCGACCGGGATGGGGGTCGCGAGCCTCGCCGAGCAGGTCGATACCGAGGCGCAGCTCCAGTACCCCGGGCAGATCCGCCACCAGGAGAACCGGGCGTTCCGGACCGTCCTGGATGTCGACGTCGAGCCGATCGAACACGTCAGCGATGTGACAGCAGAGCACGTAGTGCTGGTGGACCACAACGAGCCGCGGGGCTTTGCGGGCGCCGACAGCGTGCTCCCGTTTGCGGTCGTCGACCACCACCCCGGCGAGGGGTCGGGGGAGGCGTTCACCGACGTCCGCACCGACTACGGCGCGGCGTCGAGCATCGTCGGCGAGTACTTCGACGACGTCGGCGCCGAGCCGGTCCCGCCGGCCAAACACGAAAGCGAGGTCGGCAGCGACTACACCGTCCCCTCGACGGTGGCGACCGGGCTGCTCTACGGGATCCTGACCGACACCAACCGACTGACGAGCGGCTGTTCCGCCGCGGACTTCGCCGCCGCGGGCTACGTCTATCCGGGCATCGACGAGGATCGGCTCGACCGGATCGCAAACCCCGAGGTGTCGACCGAGGTGCTGGAGCTGAAGGCCCGCGCGATCGCCGGCCGGGAGGTCCGCGGCCCCTTCGCCGTGAGCGACGTCGGCCGGCTCTCGAACGTCGACGCCATCCCGCAAGCCGCGGACGAACTCGTCCAACTCGAGGGCGTCACCGCGGTCGTCGTCCTCGGGGAGTGCGACGGAACCATCCACCTGTCGGGACGGTCCCGCGACGACCGCGTCCACATGGGCGACACCCTGGACTCGGCGGTGTCAGTGCTCCGGGAGGCGTCGGCAGGCGGCCACGCCCGGATGGGTGGCGGCCGACTGTCGCTGCGGGACGGCGCGATCAAAACCGTCGCGAGGGAGACGGTCCCCCGGGACGGTCTCCGGGAACGGCTCTTCGATGCGATGGCCGGCGAGATCTGACTGGCGCGACCCACGGCCGGGGGCTTTTGTGCGCCGGCCGCCGAGGGTCGGGTATGGCGACGCGTGGCGGGACCTGGGGCTACCGCGACCGCTTCGGCGACGCGTTCGCGCGGACCTACTTCCGGCGGTTCGGGCCCGGGGTGGTTTCGAGCGTTGGCCTCGGAACCTACCTCGGCGACCCGACAGACGAGTGTGACCGCCGCTACCGGGAGTCGATCGTCGAGGCGCTCGAAAGCGGGATCAACCTCGTCGACACCGCGATCAACTACCGGTATCAGCGGAGCGAGCGGGTGGTCGGCGAGGCGCTCGACCGCGCCGACGTCGACCGCCGGGACGTCGTCGTCGCCACGAAGGGCGGGTTCGTCCCGTTCGAGGAGTCGCGGCCGGCGGACCCGAGCGCGTACGTCCGCTCGGAGTTCCTCGACACCGGGCTCGTCGACGCCGCGGACCTCGCCGCCGGGAGCCACGCGATGACGCCGGAGTTTCTGGACGCGATGCTCGACCGGTCGCTTTCGAACCTCGGCCTCGATACGGTGGACTGCTACTACGTCCACAACCCCGAGACGCAGCTCCGGACCGGAGGGCGTGCGGCGGTCTACGACCGACTGGAAGCCGCCTTCGAGGGCTTAGAGCGCCGGCGGGCCGCGGGCGACATCGGGGGGTACGGCGTCGCCACCTGGGAGGCGTTCCGCGTCCCCCGCGACCACGAGGCGTACCTCTCGCTGCCCGAGGTCGTCAGCCGCGCGCGGGCCGCAGCCGACTCGGTCGGCGCCGACGACCACGGGCTGATCGCGGTGCAACTGCCGTTCAACGTCACGATGGCGGACGCGGTGACCGTCGAAGCGCACCGCCACCCCACGGACGAGCGGGACGCGAGTGCGCTCGAATACGCCCAGGCTGTTGGCCTCGACGTCGTCGCGAGCGCGACGCTCGCGCAGGGATCGCTCGCGGCGTCGATCCCGCCGGCGGTCGACGCGGAGTTGCGCGGCGACACCCCCGCACAGAGGGCGATCAACTTCGCCCGGAGCGCCCCCGGGGTGACGGTCGCCCTGGTCGGGACGAGTTCGCCGGCGCACGTCCCCGAAAACGTCGCCGCGGGGACGTTCGAGCCGCTCGGGGCGCGGGCGTTCGACGCCGTCTTCGAGTGAGCGGCACAATCGTACCCGCCGATACCGTCGGGGAGAAGTAGTCGATCGCAACGTCCACCGCTGCCGGATCGCGGTCGCCGGCTCCGTCGGCTACCGGAGTTCCTTCCACTCGGTGCCGCACTCCGGACACTGCCTGACGCTGAACACCTCGTCGGGGTCGTTTCTCGTCTGCAGCGACTCGCCACACTCGGCGCAGTTCAGCCGTTCGTAGGTGTCCTTCTCCAGTTCACCCTCCCGGAGCCCCTTCCGTGTGGTCTTCATACCCCCACCGTCGGGACCGGAGGACAAAAAGCCCGGCACCGGGCGGGGACGGATCGCAACTGTTGAACGGTCCCGCGGCGAAGCCCGGCCGTGTCCCGGGGGCGTCTGTTCGGAACGCTCTGCTCGATGGTTCTCCTCGTCAACCTCGCGAGGGTGATCTTCGCGCCGCTGCTCCAGGAGTTCATCGCGGTGTTCTCGATCGGCGAGGGGACCGCGGGGCTGATCGCGACCCTGGCGTGGCTCGGTAGCGCCGCCCTCCGGCTCCCGACCGGGTGGGTTCTCACGCGGGTGCCGCGTCATCACGTGATCCTCGCGACCGGCGGGATCCTCACCGGGGCGGCGGCGTTCCTCGCGAACGCGACGTCGATCGCGATGGTCGGGGCCGGGGCGCTCCTGATGGGGCTGGCGTCGGGGGCGTACTTCGTGGCCGCCAACCCGCTGATAAGCGAGCTCTACCCCGGACGCGTGGGGTGGGCGATGGGCGTCCACGGGATGTCGGCGCAGGTCGCCGCCGTCGCCGCTGCTCCCTTCGTCACCCTGATCCTGACGCTGTTCGCTGACTGGCGCGTCGTCTTCGTCTGTGTCTCGGTCGTTGCCGCGGCCGCGACGGTCGCGTTGTTTTTCGCCGCGCGAGCGACCGATCTCCCCGACGCGGGCACCGAGGACACCGACATCCTCGGGGCGGCCCGCGCGGAGTGGCGGATCCTCGCCGTCGGCGTCGCGGTCGTCGGGACCACCGGCTTCGTCTGGCAGGGGCTGTTCAACTTCTACGAGCTGTACATGAGCACCAAGGGGCTCGACCCCGCGACCGCGCGAAACCTGCTGACGGTCGTCTTCGCCGCGGGCGTCCCGGCGTTTTTCGTGTCGGGGCGGCTGGCCGACCGACTGCCGCGGGTGCCGTACCTGCTCGCGACCATCGCGTCGTTTGCGGGCTGTCTCCTGCTTTTGACTGTCGCTCGCGGCCTCGCCGCTATCCTCGTGCTGACCGCCGCGATCGGCTTCGTCATCCACAGCGTGTTCCCGGCTATCGACACGTACCTCCTGGACGCGCTCCCGGACGACTCGCGGGCGAGCGCGTACGCCTGGTACTCCGCGGGGATGATGACGGTCCAGGCGACGGGGTCGTCGGCTGTCGGCGCGCTCCGGGAGACCGGGCTGGCCTACGACCTCGTATTCACCCGGCTGGCGCTCGGGCTCGGCGTCGTGGTCCTGGGTGCGGCGGTACTCCAGCGGCGGGGGCGGCTGCCACAGTAGCGGGCCCCGCTGCGCGGCCGACCGCGTCGTCGCGGCCGGGCCGAACCTCGGAGGAGGGCCGAAATCGTCCCTCGGCGGATTCCCGGCCACAAACCTCTTATTCGAGGAGTATACGCGCCGCAACCCGCGAACTTTTCATCACCCCGCTCCCAGGGGAGGTAGATGGAGTACGTGCAAGGCCGGGTCGCGACGCTCCACGACCTCGCCGACCCGGTGCCGGCCGCGCCGGTCGACCGCGCGGCGGTGGTGATCCCGATGGCGGAGCGCGACTGCCTGAGCGAGGCGGCGAGTCGGGTCCTCCGGACGCTGGAGCGTCTCGGTCCCGACCGGGTGGTGATCCCGCTTCGAGCCCCCGCAGAGCGGGTCGGCCCGGTCCGCGAGTGGCTCGCGACGTACGACCTCCGGATCGAGCTCCTGTGGTGTGACGGCCCGCGGGTGACCGACCTGCTGGCCGACGCCGGGCTCGACGGCGCCCGCGGGAAGGGCCGCGACGTGTGGCTGGGGGTCGGCCGCGCCGCCGACTCGGAGTTCGTCGTCGTCCACGACGCCGACACGACCACCTACGACGAGTCGTTCGTCCGCCGGCTGTTGTTCCCGCTGGGACGGGGCTACGAGTTCTCGAAGGGGTACTACGCCCGCGTGGAGAACGAGCGGCTCTACGGCCGGCTGTTCCGGCTGTTCTACGTCCCGCTGGTGCGGACGCTGCTCGACGCCCATCCCGAACCGTTCCTGCAGTACCTCGACTCGTTCCGCTACGCCCTGGCGGGGGAGTTCGCCGCCACCGCCGCGACGGCCCGCCGGATCCGGATGCCGCGACGGTGGGGACTCGAAGTCGGAACCCTCGGCGACGTCTTCGACGTGGCGGGCTTTTCCGGCACCGCACAGGTGGATCTCGGACGGTACGAACACGACCACCGCGGGGTCGACGGCGCCGAGGGGCTCTCCGCGATGAGCCGCTCGGTGGGGAAAACGCTACTGCGGAGCGTCCTGGATCACGGCGTCGACGTGGACTTCGACACCCTCGAAGCGCGGTACCGGGCCACCGCCGAGCGGCTCGTCGACCAGTACGAACTCGACGCCGCGTTCAACGGGTTCGAGTTCGACCGCGGCCACGAGCGCGAGCAGGTCTCCCGGTACGCCGAGGCGGTCGCGGCGCCGACCGGGCCGGACGACCGCCTGCCGGCGTGGACGGACGCGCCACTCGGCGCCGACGCGGTCGCCGACGCGGCCGCGGCCGACGTCGTGGAGGCGGCCGACGCGGCGGTCTCGGAGCCCGCAGCGGCCTCGCCCACGGAGGCCGGCGAGTGAGCGACGCGTTCGATCCCGACGAGTTGGCGGGCGTGATCGACCTCTTCGGCGCGCTCACGCCGGCGGAACTCGAGTCCGCGCTCGGGGAACTCGCGTTCAAACGCGGCGAGGACGTCGACTCCGAGGCAGTCGCGGCGGCGATCGACGACGCCGTCGCCTCGTATGCGGTCGTCCGGTACGACGACGACCCGACGCTGCTCGCTCTGGGCCCCGCCGCGTTCCCGACGCTCCCACCCAACGCGGAGGACCTGCCGCACATCCTCGAGGTCCCCGACCGGGAGGTCGATTGCGAGGCCGCTGCGACCGCGGTGGCCGAGCGGCTCAGGTCCGAGGCCGCGACCGCCGTCGATGCCGGCGATACGGCGGCGATGCGCCGGCTGCTCGACGTGACCTACGACGTCGAGGTGTGGTCCGACGCAGTCGCTGTCGACGACGTCCGCGAGCGGCTGGACGACGAACTCGGGACGGGGTGACCGACACTATAAACCCACCCGGTTCGTACTCGGACCCGAGTCCGATGGAGCTCTCCCGGATCTCGGCACACACGCCGACTGCGGTCGACGACGCGAGCCAGCAGGCGGCGGTGCTCGCGCCCGTGCTCGTCCGGGAGGGCAACGCCTACGTACTGTTCACCAAACGCGCCGAACACCTCGGGGAACACCCCGGACAGATGAGCTTCCCCGGCGGCTCCCGCGAACCCCAGGACGCGGACCTGGCAGCGACTGCACTCCGCGAGGCCGACGAGGAGATCGGGCTCCGGGCGCCGGAAGTCACGATGGTCGGTCGCCTCGACGACATCCGGACGGTGACGGGCTACTCCGTCCGCCCGTTCGTCGGGGAGATTCCGGACCGGGAGTACGACCCCGACGAGCGCGAGGTGGCCGAGGTGGTCACGCTCGCGGTCTCGGAGCTGACCGACCTGGAGAACTACGAGTCCGAGCGTCGGGAACACCCGGTCTACGGCCCCCACCGCATCCACTACTTCCACGTCGGCCGGTACACGGTGTGGGGCGCGACCGGGGTGATGCTCACGCAGTTGCTCGAACTCACCACCGACTGGCGGGCGCCCGAGACGCCCGACCGGGAGGTCGACGCCGACGCCGACTTCCCGGTGTGAGCGGGTTCCCGACGTCCCGCGTGGTTACTCGCCGGCCGACCGCTTCGGGAGGTGGACTTCGAGCGTCCCCTCGTCGGTGACGGTCGCGGTCGCCTCGTCGGGGACGACCGGGACGTCCTGCGGGATCGGCGCCGACCCGTCCAAGGCGAGTCCCCGACCGGGGAACCGCATCTCGAACCCCTCGTGGAAGTCGCGGAACCGGTCGATCCGGACCTTCACCTCGCCGTCGAGAAAGCGAACCTGGATGTCCTGGCGGCGGACGCCGGGGGCGTCGAAGACGATCAGATACGCGTCATCGCTCTCCAAGACGTCGTAGGGGAGCGGCCGCCGTTCCTGGATCCGCGAGACGCCGCGTCCGATCCGCTCGAAGGTGTTTTCGGCGATCGACTCCCCGAGTTCCTTCAGCCGGTCCGCCGGCCCGGAGGGCACGTCGTCGCCGAACCCGCTCATAGCTCGATCTCCTCCAGGCAGGCGGTCCCACCACAGAGTGGACACGAGAGGTCGGCGGTCGAGTGATCGTCAGAGATGTCGTAGGTGTAGTGATTCTCGAACATATCCAGTTCGCAGCCGTCCGACGTACACTTGATTTCCTTGGTTGCGGGCATAGTTTGCAATACGGCCGTGCGGCTAATCAACGTTGGCTTTCCAGCGGTGTGAACCCCGAGGTGGGCGTCGACTGTCTGTTCGCTTCACTATGAATAGTATTGATAACAATAATCGATTGACCGAATCAGTATCTACTAGTAGTAAGTTTTAATTGTTATCGCCTGAATAACAGGTCGGAGGAATAACAGCTACCGTCCGGACGCGAACAGACGCCGAGAGAGTGGATAGGGAACGACGACAGTCCCAGACGGCGGCGCGTACGACGCGGAGTGGACACGTACATCCAAGTCAGCCGGAACGTGCGGCGATAGGTCCGTCGCGACGTCGCCACAGACGGCAGGACCGTCTCGAAGAGACTCCAGGATGCACTTACAGGTTATCACAATTCGGACTGGCGCGCGGGAGTTGAGGCCGCCGGAGCGCGCGGCGGCTGGTCGACGAACAGCGGTTGCTGCGGATTATCCAACACAGAATGACACACAACAGTGACGATTTGCGCGACAAGACGCGGGCGGTCCTGCTGGCGATCATCACGGTCACCTCCGTCTTCGGGGGCACGGTGGCGTTTGCCGGCGGTGCAGCAGCGACAGTACAGGATTTCGACGGGGTGACCGCCGACGACGTTGCGGCGGGACCCAGCGCCGTTGAGCAGACGATAACGCTGGAGAACGTCGAGAACGATGGGAACGCGGGGACCATCGAAATCTCGAACGACCTGAGCGCTCTCAACGACACGGTGCTTGCGGGACCGGGAACGAGCGACGGAACGACGAGAGTCTCCACGGCCAACGGCCACAATGCGTCGGTCAGTGAGGTCACCTCCAACGGGACGATCGTCGTCGACCTGGCGGCCGGAAGTGCAGCGACCGCCGACATCGTGGTTACGGCCGAACTCGACCTCAGTAGCCTGCAGGACGAGACAATCACCTACACGGCCGAGAGCACCGGAAACGGCATCACACAGACCGACACGTTCGACATCTCCGTCGCCCAGCCACAGATCAGTGACGGCAACGCGGTGATCCCGGAATCCGCCCCGAACACTATCGAGGTCACGTTCGACGAGAACATTGCGCTCGCGGAGGGGGCAACCGAGGAGGACGCGGCGGACGCGTTCAGTGTGTCGGGCGACAGATCCTCTTTCATAGATCTTCTCTCAGTGGAGAGTATCGTGGACATCAGCGGTGACACGATCGTCCTCGGACTGAATGACTTTGTCCGGAGCGACGAGACGGATATAGAGGTGTCCTACACGGGGTCCGGCGGCGGGGACCCGATAGCCAACGCGGCTGATACATCGGTTACGGCCCTGGATTCCACCGACTCGACAGTCACGAACAACGCCGTCCCGACATTGGCGGCGGCGGTCACCACCGACGGTGAGGAACTCAGCGTGGGGTTCAGCGAGCAAGTGTCCGGGAGCTCAGACGGGGACATCGCTTCGGCGTTCTCCCTCAGCGACGACCGTGCTGATATTTCGGGCGTCGTCGAGAATGCCGACGAGGGGGCTGGGGGGGAGGTCATCCTCGATCTCGATTCGGAGATCGAACCCGGAACGGACCTGACTGGCCTGTCGTACGACGGGTCCAACAACGGTGAGCCGATCACGGCTGACTCCACCGGCGATCCCGCGTTCGACTTCCAGAATCGGAACGTCACGAACTACGTCGCTCCCAGCATCCAGAGCGCTGAGGTGACCACGGCCGAGCCCGACAGGATTCTGCTCACCTACGACAGTGAAGTCGGACCGAGAGGAGATGTCGATGGTCCGTTTGAATTTGATAATAATCAGTACGATCTGGGTGGCTACGGGTTCGACCCGGACGACGGAACCCGGCTCGAGCTGTTCCTCGACTTCAGTGGTGACGACGTGCAAGCGAGTGATGGATCACTCGGCACGCTCAACTACAGTGCAAACATCGACGAGGGTGTAGAGTCCGTGTCCGGAGGCGCTGCGCAGAGCCCCCAGACGGTTACGGTCGCCAACAACGTCTCCCCCACGTTCGAGAGCGCGGAAGTGACAAGCAGTCAGCAGGTACAGGTGACGTTTAGCGAACCCGTCACGGCGGACGTCGGTAGCGGCAACATCGACAGCGCCGTCACGGAGGCCTTCGAGGTGCAGAACAGCGATGTCGACTACCGGGTCAAGAACGTCGCGAACAAGGACTCGATAACCGATGGGGGGGTGAAGGATGCCTCCTACACGGTCATCTTGACCCTCGGCGAGGCTGACGGCACCACGCAGGAGGTCGCTGTCGACGACGACCTCACCGGTGCGCTGTCGTACGACCCGAGTGCACCGAGCGGGGACGAGGAGAATCCGCTCGTCGCGGACGGTGGCACCGAAGCCGCCGCTGAGGGCTTCACGGACGAAAACGTCACGAACAACGTCGGCACCGGGTTCGAGGCCGCCGAGGTCACCACCGACGGTGAGGAACTCCGTGTGACGTTTACCGAAGAGATCACGCAAGTCGGCACGGACTCCGAGATCGAAAGCGCGTTCGAGGTCGGGAGCGACACGGTTTCGCTGTCCCGTGCCGGCACGTACACCGGCATCGAGAACGGCAACACGATCGTCTTCGAGAATTCCTCCGGCAACGGGTTCGTCATCGATCCCGCCGGCTACAATTCGGGGACGGACCTCGGTGAAAACGATCGTTTGAACGGTCTGAGCTACGAGCCAATCGGGAATAGTCCACTCGAGATCGAAGCAACCGGCGAATCCGTCAGTAGTTTCGGGACTGATCCAAGTTTCAGTTCTGATGATAAACCGGTTCCCATCCGGAATAACATCCAGCCGCGCATCGAGAGCGCAGAGGTGACGAACGATGACCCGAGCAGGGTCGTCGTGACGTACAGCGAAAACGTGTCGGTGCCCGCGGATGAGGACGATGCGCTTGATGCGTTCTCGCTCAACGGGAGCGACGCATCGGACATCACTCGTGGGTATGACAACGACGGGGATTCGGTCCTGATCCTCGAGCTCGAGAGCGACGTGGAGAACGGTGACGACCTCGGGTCGCTCACGTACAGCGGTAACGACACCGGACCCGTCGAATCGGGCGAGGATGACGATACGAATACGGGTAGTGCCGTCGCGATCAACCAGACCCTCGCCGTCGACAACAACGTCGGGTCCAAACCCGTGTTGCAGAACGTGACGATCGACGACGCACCCGAAAACAACGACGACGACTCCCAGGGCCAGATGCTGCTCGCCTTCGATCGCGACGTGGCCGTCACGGGTGATGCGGTCGACGGCCTCTCCTTCGAGAGCAACACCACCGACGCCAGTGTGAACCTCTTTTCGATCAACGGCGAAGAGAGCGCTGCCGCGCCCGATAACGTGGTCGTCGTGGATTTCGTCTCGGTTTCCGGGTCCGTGTCCTCGAGCGTCCGGCAGGGTGACGACCTGAGCGACGCGTCGCTCACGGTCGACACGGGTCAGCCCGTTGATATCGAAGGAACCGAGGCTGATAACTTCAGCCCGATCGCGGACGGCAAAGTCACGGATGTTAACAACGAGATCGCTGGCGACCTCGCGGCCGTCGACAGCACCGAAATCGACGCCGAGTTGATCGGTCTCAGATACGACGAGAAGGGCTCGTACACCGTCACTGTCAGCGGCTTTAGGGACGCTAATGGAGCGAAGGTCATCGACGACAGGGTACTGATCAGGATGGGAGGATTCGTGTTCCTGGCTGGGAACAGGTCTGATACGGTTGATCTCCCCCGCTACGGCGATACGGTCACGTTCGATAGGGGGGACGCACTCCGGATTCTTGAATCCCCCGCGGAGGCAGGGAACGAGGTGACGATCGAGGTCCGGAACGCGGACGTCTCCAACGCCGGGAACATCACCTACGCAACGGTCTCCAACAGCGAAAACGTCACCTTCGTTCACTCCGCGTTCACCGCATCCGAAGGGTATCAGCTCACCTCACAGCCGATGCCCGGGCAGTTCGTGTCGGGTGGGAACATCTCCGACGTCACGTATTACGACGGTAATCAGGACTCCTTTGCCTCGTACGGCGCTGCGAGTCAGGTCCAGCGGGTCCACAACGGGCTCTTCGTGAATGCGGAGACCGACGGCGCCGAGTACGGGTTCGTCTACGACACGGACCGGAGCGGCGCACAGACGAACGTCGGATCCATCGAGATGGACGAGGGCTGGCACATCGTCGGCTCGAACTTCGACGTTACTTCGGTCGGGGAGGTTGACGCCCGGAAGACGGACACCGAGATCGGAAACGAGCTGATGCGGGGGAGCGTCACGCTCGAAACCGACCTGGCCACGGAGCATCCCCCCGAATCGGCTGTGCTCGATGCGCAACTGAAGTCAGTGCCCGGAACGACGCTGCAGAATACCGCGGCGGTCAATCCTGACGGCGTCTACTACGTGTACGTCTACCAGAACGACACTCGACAGATCTTCCTGCCGGAGCATCCGGAGTTCGGCGGGGAACCCAGGCGGTAACTCACGCAGAAAATGACAACGAAAAACATACTTGCCGTTGCGATGGTCGCCCTCGCTGTCGTCATCAGCGGCGGTGCAGCGGTCGCGACGGCCCAGGAGGATCCGCCGGGTGAACCGGCGTCGTTCTACGGCTCCGTTGAGGATGCCGACGGAACCGCAGCACCGACGGGCACGACGATCTACGCCGTCACGACCGACGAGGAGGGCAACACCTCCGTCGAGGGATCGATCACCGTCGAGACCGCCGGCCAGTACGGCGGGTCGGACGCGACCGACGACAAACTCCGTATCGACAGCGGAACCGGCACGGAGGTGCGGTTCCACGTCAACTCGGCGGACGGCCCGCAGTCGGAGTCGACGTACGACCTCGACGCCGGCGTCTACGAGCAGGATCTAACGTTCCCGGCCGGCACGTTCGAGAATGCCGAGGCACCTGCCGACGGCGGGGGCGGTAGCGCCGGGGCTGGCGGCGGCGCTGGTGCTGATACCGGCACCGGCTCCTCGCCCGTCAGCGAGTCGAGTGACCTCGACGACGGAAGTGCCGAGGTCAACCTCTCGGACGGCATATCCGGAGTGACCAGCGTACGGGTCACTGTACCGGGGGCGACCGGCGAGGCGACCGTCGAGGAGCTGAACGAACTGCCCGAAGGAGTCTCCGAACCCGAGCAGGGTGAGCGGATCAGCACGGTCGACATCTCCGCGCCGGACCCGACCAGCGGGCCGGCGACAGTGCGCATCACCATCTCGCAATCGAGGGTGGACGAGTTCAATGCGCAGCCGGAGAACCTCCGGATCGTCCACTACACCGACGGCGGGTGGCAGAGCCTCGACACCACGGTCGCCTCCAGGAACCCGCTCGTGCTTGCGGGCAGCGTCGACCAGTTCTCGCCGTTCGCGGTGATCCAGGTCGACGACCGGGCCACCGTCACGGCGACGCCGACGCTCGCGGGCGGGACACAGACGCCGACGCCGGCGGCCGAGACGGGGACGCCGGAGCCCCCGGACGCGGTCGAGACGGCACAGCCGACATCGCTTCCCGCCGAACCGGGCGGGTTCGACCTGCTGCCCGTTGCCGCGCTCGGTCTCGTGGCTGTGATCGTCGCCGCCGTCGTAATCCTGCGGCGGCGCGGCTGACCGCGTCGCGGCCCCTCGGGGTTTTCACCGAGAAACGCGATTTTTCGCCGTTCACGGACGACACCCGGACGGATTCCGGACCGGGACTACTCGATCGGGAAGGATCAACCCGGACAGGGGCGTGAAGGCCCCTTTCCGGTCCCATCCGCCGGCGGTTCCCCGACAGCGACCGATCATCAAAACCCGCCCTCGGAGCTGGGAAAGCGGACCCGCGGCAGCGGTCTACGCCTCGACTGCGAGCCCGGCGGCGTCGATCGCGTCGGCGGCGTCGGCGTCGTCGTGGATGATCGCGCTGACCGCGCGGGTGATCGCCCCGGGGTCGTCGTGCTGGAAGATCGACCGCCCCATCGAGACGCCGGCGGCGCCCGCGTCCATCGCGCCGCGGACCATCTCGGCGGTTTCGCGGTCGGTACCGCGGCTTCCCCCCGCGATGACGACCGGCAGCCGGGTGGCTTCACACACCCGCTCGAAGGTGTCGGGGTCGCCGGAGTAGGCGGTCTTCACCACGTCGGCGCCCAGCTCCTCGGCGATCCGGACGGCGTGTGCCAGGCTCTCGGCGTCGTGTTCGTCGACGCCCGGCCCGCGGGCGTAGCTCATCGCGAGGACGGGAACCCCGAGCCGGTGTGCGGTCTCGATCACGTCGCTCAACTCCGTCAACTGGTCGGGTTCGTGGTCGCTGCCGACGTTGATGTGGAACGACACCGCGTCCGCGCCGGCCCGCAACGCCTCCTCGACGGTGCCGGTCCGGCGCTTGTCGTTTGAGTCGGGGCCGATGGAGGTAGAGCCGTTGAGGTGGACGATGAACCCCTTCCCGTTTTTGTGCTCGTGGACGCGGGCGGCGACGCCCTTCTGGGTGAGTACCGCGTCGGCGCCCCCGCGGGTGATCGCGTCGACGGTCGATTCGAGATCGACGAGTCCCTTGACCGGGCCGAGTGTGATGCCGTGGTCCATCGGGACGACGAGGTATCGCCCCCCTGTGGAGATCCGTTCGAGCCGTGCGGCGAGTCCTGTGGTCATCGTGTGTGAGACTGTGGCAACCGTCCGTTAAAACGGTTACGAGGTGGATTATTTCGGAGTTGCCCACAGCCGAAACGTGGACCCCGAAACCGGGTTCAGGTTTGCTCACTATAGTGGCGTTTGCAAGTCTTCGCTCACTCGTTCGCACGCCGTCGTGCGATCGGATGTGCAGCCAGTTGCAAACGCTACTATAACCGACAATATCAATTGGCCCCGTACCTCGTGCGAACTCGCGTTCAGTAGAATCGGGCAGCGGACAGCAGATTTCATAATTTCTTATTCGTATGAATATCTCACCCTATTTGGATATCAAATGAGGCTTATTTTTGTAAGATTCAAACTTAAACTCGGATATTCAGCAACAATCATATATGATATTAAGTGAGAGTATTGATTACGTGTTAATTTCATTTTCCATATTGATGCTCGAAAGAGTTACCATCGACCAGCTGGACCTGAGGCCAAAACTGATCGTCGCGTTCGTCCTCGTCGCCCTATTAGTCGCTGTGACTGGGGCGGTTGGCTATACGGCGGTCAGCACTGTGGACGAGGAGGCTCACCTGATCGCAGAGGACGGAATCAGGATGGACGCTTCGGCGGAGATGATCGTTGCCATCGAGCGACAACGGGGGGCAATACAGGCAGCACAGCTCGGTGAGTCCGGCGCACAGGAGCAGTTCAACGACGCGGAGGCACTGTACACCGAGCACGCAGAGCGCTTAGAGGAAAGCGAGTTGAGTGCGGAGCAGGCAGCACGGTTCGAGACGCTCCAATCGCAACACCAGGAGTACAGTCAACTCGGCACGGAGTTCTTCGAGGCAAAGAACGCAGGTAACGACGACCTCGCTGAACGGAAGGCGGCCCGGATGGAGGAATTACGGATCGAAATGGAGGAGAACGCTCACGCCATCGAAGGATCAGCGCAGGAGGACCTCGAAGCTCAGGTGGCTGCTGCTGACAGCAACACGCAGACGGCACAGCAGGAGGTTATCGGACTCACGCTCGGTGCGTTCGTCTTCGCGATCGTGATCGGCCTGTTCGTGGCCAGACGCATCACAACGCCGATCAGACAGTTGACCGAGGCCGCCGTTGCGGCCAACAACGGGGACCTCACCACGGAGGTCGACGACCACGTCGAAGACGACGAGATCGGGCGGATGGTCACGGCGATCAAGGAGATGCAGGGGAAGCTCCGCGCCGTCTTCGGGGACCTCGATACTGTGAGCCGTAACCTCGAAACGGGGGACCTCCACCAGGATATCAACACCGAGTACCCGGGGCAGTACGGGGAGATTATGCGACACCTCGACTCGGGGACCACCCAACTCACGACCAGCTTCGGGGAGATACAGGAGGCGAGCAACAGCCTGCGGACGGGCGACCTCGATCAGACCATCGCCTCCGACAAACCGGGGCAGTACGGTACTGTGCTGGATGACCTCGAAGAGGGAACCGAAACGCTATCCGACGCCTTCGCGCAGATCGCGACCGCGAGTGAAGGGCTGAAGACCAGACAGCTCGACCGTCGATTCGAGACCGACTACCCCGGTGTGTACGGCACCGTGTTGCGGGACCTCGAAGCGGGTATCGACCAACTCAGCGACAGCGTGGGAACCATTCAGGACGTCGCCGACGAGGTGGCCGCCTCAAGCGACCTGATCGCGGAGAGTACCGAAGAGATCGAACAGGCGAGCGAACAGGTCGCCGGTTCGGTCGAGGAGATTTCCCACGGCGCGGATACGCAAAGCGAGAACCTCAGCAAGGTTGCGGGGGAGATGAACGACGTGTCCGCGACCATCGAGGAGATCGCCTCCTCGGCGGAGGAGGTGACCTCGACGGCCGAAGCCGCTGTCGAACGCAGCGAGGTGGGCCAGGAGTACGCAGCCGAAGCGACCGAGGAGATCAGTTCGATCGAGGCGCAGGCGGACGACGCAGTGGGTCAAGTCAAGACGCTCGACGAGAAGATGGAGGAGATCGGAGACATCGTCGATCTGATCACCGGGATCGCCGAACAGACGAACATACTCGCGTTGAACGCGTCCATCGAGGCGGCTCGGGCCGGAGAGGCCGGCGAAGGGTTTGCTGTCGTCGCAGACGAGATCAAGAGCCTCGCACAGGAGGTTAGTGACGCGACTACGGAGATCGAAAACCAGATCGCAATGGTCCAGTCGACGGCCGGTGAGACAGTCGACGGGATCGAGGTGATGCGAAATCGTGTCGAACGCGGGTCGGAGACGATCGAGGACACGATCGAGATGTTCGACGAGATTGCGACAGCGGTCGACGAAGCCGAAGCGGGTATTCAGGAGATCAGTGACGCCACCGAGGACCAGGCGGCGTCGTCGGAAGAAGTGGTTGCGATGGTAGACGAGGTGTCGAGCGTGAGTGACCAGACCGCCGCAGAAGCGAGCGATGTCTCGGCCGCGACCGAAGAACAGACCGCTTCGGTTTCGGAAGTCAGCACGAACGTCCAGCAGCTCTCGCAGATCGCGGCCACCCTCGACGACAACGTCTCGGAGTTCGATACTCGTTCCGGAGGAAGGACGGAGAGTGCAGACGCGCAAACGGGAGGTGTGTCGGCGGTAACGCAGACCGACGGCGGCAACGTGAATCCGGCAGGGGACGGCGGACAGTCACGGCAATAGCGGTGACCGGAGGCTCGGGGCCGGCGCCTCACGTTTCAGTACTGGGATGACGCCGACCCCGGTCGTTGGAGGCACGGGAGTACCGGGCGGCGCGTTGCAAGCGGGCGGCTGTAGACCGAAACCCGGCAGGCCGACGGGAGGGGACCGCACTCTCGCCGGAAGGAAACGAACACTCCCCCGCGTGACGTTCCGCCGTGTGGGACGCCGGCAGCATCCCCGAGAGTCGACCGTCTCGCCGTGGACAGCCCACGCGCCGCGAACCGAGAACGGAGGAGCGCGGGGAGGGCCCGTCGCTGACACGCTCGTCGGAACTGTCAGCGACGAGATGGAGGTGTCTCTCCGGGGACCGGGGTGTATCCGGAACCACTACCGGCCGAGTTTCTACCAGTCGACACGATGGAAGTGAAAGCGGGGTACCTGAGCTCACGATCCGAGACTCGGCGTGGTCGCCCGATTGCAAGGAGTCCGTCGAAAGGGAGGCTGTGACCGGGTGCGACCGGACGGGAAAGCTGGGCAGCGACGGCCTGTTACACTTGCTCGCGACCGTGTTGTCCGTCCCCGATGAGCGGGCCGGTTCTCGGAAGCGCAGAATCGTCGCTATGGTGATACTATTGTACGGAGAACCGACAGGTAATGCACAGATACTCCAAACGGGTAGTGAGTCTGTCCGTGGGTGCCCTCGGGTTCATCGGAGCCGGGGCCGGTGTGACGGAACTGCTCGACCCACACGTCTGGCCCTCGGTGTTGCTCGGACTCCCCGTTGGATTCGTAGTCGGGGTCGTACTCGTCGCCTTCAGGTATCTGGGGCTCACCTACTGGGACGAACGACTGAGGACTGGAACGGCATCTCAGGACACGGTACGCCGGTTCCGGACGACGACCGCAGCACTCTTGGGTTTTGTCACCGGCGGTGGACTCGCCGTCGTCCTCTCGACACAGGCAATGGGTCTCGCGTCGGCGGTCCTGGTCGGGATCCGCTCGGGCGCCCCGGCCGCCTACGTCACCTTCCGACGCGACCGGGAACGTCGGTCCCCACCCACTTCGCCGGCCTGATACCCGGATACACCCCGCACCTCCCGAAGAACGTACTCCGTGGCGCTTTTTTCGGAGGTACACCCGAACTGTACCGCTGCCGGACCGTATGCTCCGGCACCGGTGGTGTCGGACCCGCTCACCGCTTCGGAAGTTCGACCGATCCCCTCGCCCGGCAGTCCATCGGACGGACATCGTGAGATCCACGACTGCTCATACTGTCGGCTGTAGTCGCGTGACGGATTTCGACACCCCGGGGTGTGGAACATCTTCACGCAGTCATAGCCGACAGTATCAAGAGGCCGGGGCATACCCCGATTTTACGCGTATTCTGATGAACAGCGTCCGGTACGGCCCCGTACTCGAAACGACCCGCGGGGACGCCGCTAAACTCACGGATCATACCCAGGTTCCTGATGAACTCGACGGAGCCTTCCTGTTCGACTGCGGGAGCGGATACAGTTCACTCCGGGAGAACGGACAGACTGGCTTCGTTGAAACCCCCGTAGATTGATACGTATGGCGTGCAACGTACGGAGAACATACTCAGCAAAACCTGCTAACGATATGCGGACAGTGTAGATAGTGCCGCTTCCACGGGAGATGGCACACGAGTTCAAAATACATACACGCGTACTGGACGTAGTACGACCAATGGAAGACGATACGACTCTCGAAGAAAGCGATAACCACGGGCCCGACTGGTATCGGGCACTTGTCGAGGAAACAAATGATCTCACAACGGTCGTCGATACCGATGGAAGGATAACCTACGTCAGTCCGGCCGTCACACGGATTCTCGGCTACGACCCCGACGAGGTGGTTGGCCACGAGGGATTCGAGTTCGTCCATCCCGAGGACCGGGAACGAAACGCCGACGCGCTGGAGACCGTTCTCTCGAACCCGTCTGAACCCGAGACCGTCGAGGTCCGATTCCGCCACGCCGACGGCTCGTGGCGGTGGATCGAGGCCACGATGCGAAATCGACTCGACGACAGCGTCATCGATGGGATTCTCCTCAGCAGTCGGGACATCACCGAGCGAAAGGAGTATCAGCTCGAAGCCCGGGAGCTCGCCGAAGAGTACGAGGCCCTCCTGAACAGTGTGGAGGACGCCATCTTTCTCATCGACGTCGAGGAAAATAGGGACCGCGTCCGATTCGAGTTTGAACGTCTCAGCCCCTCCTACGAGCGCCAGACTGGCATTACGACCGAGGACGTGCAGGGCCGGACGCCACGAGCCGTGTTCGGTGAAGAACAGGGAGCCGAGTTAGAAGCGAACTATCACCGGTGTGTCAACGCTGGCGAGCCGATCTCGTACCAGGAGGAACTCCGGGTCGGCGAAGGCGCACGCTTCTGGCAGACGAACCTTGCGCCGGTCGTCTCCGATGGCGAAACAACTCGCCTCGTTGGGGTCACTCGGAACGTGACTGAACGCGTCGAACGGGAGCGACAGTTACGCCGGCAGAACGAGCGGCTCGAGGAGTTTGCGAGCGTCATCTCTCACGATTTGCGCAACCCGCTCAACGTCGCACAGGGTCGTGCCACGCTCCTTGCCGAACGGGCAGAGAGCGATCATCTGGATCCACTCCTGCAGGCGCTCGACCGGATGGAGGCGATCGTCGAGGACACGCTGACCCTCGCTCGTCAGGGCGACAGCATAACCGAAACGGAGTCGGTCAGTTTGATTGACCTCGTCGGGAAGTGCTGGGGGACAGTGGACACGGACGACGCAGTCATCGAGATCATCGACGAGATGACCTTCCAGGGCGATCCCAACCGATTGCGGCACGTGTTCGAGAACCTGTTCCGGAACGCCGTCGAACACGGTGGGTCCGACGTGACCGTTCGTGTCGGCCGTCACGACGAACGGGGAATCTACGTCGAAGACGATGGGCCGGGGATTCCAGTCGAAGAGCGTGACGAGGTGTTCGAACCGGGGCATTCGTCGGCGCGTGGTGGTACTGGGTTCGGGTTGACCATCGTCAAACGAATCGTGGAAGCCCACGGCTGGGAGCTTTCCGTAACCGATGGAACCGATGGCGGAGCACGGTTCGAGTTCGAGATGTCGCCACAGGGAGGGTTCGCGTGAGTATTCAGACGGGGCAGGCCGACCCGTACATCAAGAAGTGGAGCCGGAATTACTGAGCGTAGGGTGTACGACACGAGCGGGCAGAGTTCAGCACGGCCGCGGGAACGTCCCGCCGATTGAGGAATGCAACGGGGCCGCCGGAGTGGAGGATACGACAGCCGGACGCCCGGGATGCCGTGGGCGTCAGGCTGCCGAAGCGGTCAGTTGCCTTCCGCTTGTGGCACACGTTGTGCGTATCCGCGTTCGGCCCCGGCCTTCAGCTCCCGGGACTTCTCCGCTAACCGGGCGGCGACCGCCTCGGTCGGGGTGTCGTTTTCGACACCCTCGGCAACGATGTCGACGAGGGCGCTGCCGACGATGACGCCATCGGCGCCGCCGGCGACGATCCGCTCGGCGTGTTCGCCGGTCTTGATTCCGAAGCCGACCGCCTTCGGCACGTCGTAGTCGGCGAGGCGTTCGAGGCTGCGTTCGGTCTGCTCGGAGACGTCGTCCTTCGCGCCGGTGACGCCCGTCCGCGCCTGGACGTAGACGTACCCCGAGACGTGCTCCATATTCCGGTGGAGTCGCTCGCCTTCGGTGGTGGGCGCGACGATGAACACGAGATCCAGCCCGAACTCGTCGCAGGCCTCCCGGAGCGGTTCGGCCTCCTCGGCGGGGAGGTCCGGGACGACGAAGCCCGAGAGGCCGACCTCGGCGGCGCGCTCGACGAAGGGACGTGGACCCTGTTCGGAACCGTACTGGTAGAGCAGATTGTAGTAGGTCATACACACCAGCGGCACGTCGACGTCGAGCTCCTCGACGAACGCGAAAAACCGGTCTGGGGTCATCCCGGCTTCGAGCGCCCGGACGACGGCGCTCTGGATGGTGGGCCCCTCCGCGATCGGCTCCGAGAAGGGGAGGCCGAGTTCGATCACGTCGGCGCCGCCGCGTTCCAAGGCCTCCACGTACGCCAGCGACGACTCGTAGTCGGGATCGCCCGCCGCGAGGTACGGCACGAACGCCGGGCCGTCGGCGAAGGCGGCTTCCAGGTCGGAGCCGGCACGTCGCATCTCAGATCCCTCCCGAGAACTCCGCCATCGACGGGGCGATGTCGATGTCTCGTGCCTCGGTCTCCTCGATCGCGGCTTCAAGATCCTTGTCGCCGCGGCCGGAGACGTTGAGCACGATCGTCTCGCCCAGCTCGTCGTGGTTTTCCTCCAGATATCCGAAGGCGTGTGCGGTCTCCAGCGCCGGAATCACGCCCTCGAGCTGGGAGAGCCGGTGGAACGCTTCGAGCGCGGCGTCGTCGTCGACGTTGACCGCGTGGACCCGCCCCTCGTCGACGAGGTGTGCGAGTTCGGGGCCGACGCCCGCGTAGTCGAGCCCCGAGGAGACGCTGTGGCTCTCCATCACCTGGCCGTCGGCGTCCTGGAGGATCTTCGTCCGGGCGCCGTGGAGCACCCCTTCGTGGCCGGTCGACAGCGACGCGGAGTTGGGGGCGACGCCGGCTTCCTCGTCGACTTCGAGGCTAGACCCGCCGGCCTCGACGGCGTAGAGTTCGACCCCGTCGTCGTCGACGAAGTCGGTGAACATCCCCATCGTGTTGGAACCGCCGCCGGCGCACGCCAACACCGCGTCGGGGAGCCCGCCGGTCTGTTCGCGGAGCTGGCGGCGGGTCTCCGTCGAGATCACGCTGTGGAAGTCCCGGACCATCGACGGGAACGGATGGGGGCCGACGATCGACCCGATCACGTAGTGGGTGTCCTCGACGTTGGTCGCCCAGTCCCGCATCGTCTCGGATATCGCCTCCTTGAGGGTGCCACGGCCGGTGGTGACCGGCGTGATCTCCGACCCGTTCAGCCGCATCCGGAACACGTTGGGGCGCTGGCGGTTGATGTCGCGTTCGCCCATGTAGATCTCACACGGCATCCCCAGGTGTGCGGCCGCCATCGCGGTCGCGGTGCCGTGCTGGCCCGCGCCGGTCTCGGCGACGATCCGCTCTTTGCCCATATACTTCGCCAGCAATACCTGGCCGAGGGCGTTGTTGAGCTTGTGGGCGCCGCCGTGGAGCAGGTCCTCCCGCTTCAGGTACACCTCGCGGTCGTACCGCTCCGAGAGGTTCTCGGCGTACTGGGTCGGCGTCGGTCGGCCCCCGAAGTCCCGGAGCCGTGCCCGGAACTCGTCCATGAACCCGTCCTCGTTTTCGAGGACGTACCGCTCGTAGGCGTCGGTGAGCTCCTCGATTGCCGGCATCAGCACCTCCGGCACGTACTGTCCGCCGTAGTCGCCGAACTTCCCGTCCGCGTATCGTTGTGTCATCGTGTTGTAAACTTCGTGGTGGTGTCCGCGCGTCGCCCCGCGTTCGGGGCGTCGATTGTGGTCAGTCGCTCGGTGTTCGCTTGCACGTCCCCGTCCATAATAGCCGTCCCGATCAACAGCGCGTCCGCCCCCGCCTCGCGCATCCGCCGGACGTCCGCCGCGGTCGCGACCCCGCTTTCGGCGACGAGCGTCACGTCGTCCGGAACGCGGGGGGCGAGTCGCTCGAACGTCCCGAGATCGACTTCCAACCGTCCGAGATCGCGGTTGTTGATCCCGATCATCCCCGCGCCGACGTCGAGCGCTCGCTCCAGTTCCTCGCGGGTGTGGACCTCGACGAGGGGCTGGAAGCCGCGATCGAGGGCGGCGTCGTACAGGACCGACAGCGAGTCGGTCCCCTCGGCGTCGAGGAACCGCGCGATCAGGAGGACCAGATCGGCGGCGACCGCGTCGAGTTGCGATTCGTGGACGACGAAGTCCTTCCGGAGCACCGGGACGTCGACCGCCTCCCGGATCCGTTCGAGCCGCTCGATCGACCCGCCGAAGAAGTCGGGTTCAGTCAGGACCGACAGCGCCGCCGCGCCGCCGCCGACCATCTCCCGAGCCAGTTCGACCGGGTCGTCGTCCCGCCGGCCCTCGGTCGTCGGGCTGGTCGGCTTGATCTCCGCGACGACCGGCACGCGCCCGTCGGCCTCGGCCGCGGCGACCGCCTCGGGGAACGACCGCGCGTCGACCGCGATCCGGGTGTCGTCACCGGCGCGCTCGACGGCGGCGTCGAGGATCGACCGCACCTCCGGCGCAAGGTCATCATCACTAGCGTCCATCTATGTTCACTGGTGGACTCTTTTGCACATAAGACTTGCGCGTCGCGACCGCCGGCCGGGTCGCTGGCCGCGCGTCCGCGGGGACACCGTCACCGTTAGACCGATCGCGGACGATCACCCGGGTATGGACGGCGTCTTCGCCCGGGAGTTCGATCGGTTGGGTCGGGTAGTCGAGGTCGGGGTCGCGAGCGGGAGCGTGATCAGCGTCTCGTTCCCGGCGACGCCGAATGACGACGCCGGCGGCGATCATCCGCTCCTCGACCGGATCGACGCCTACCTCGGCGGGGCCGAGGACCACTTCGACGACGTCGAGATCGCGCTCACAGTCCCCACGGACCACCGGCGCGTCTTAGAGGCGACCCGGAACGTCCCGTACGGCGAGACGGTGTCGCTCGACCGGGTGCTCAGGATGGCAGGGCTGGACCCCGACGACGACGGCGACCGCGGAACCGCCCGGACCGCGCTGGCGGAGAACCCGATCCCGCTTTTCGTCCCGGACCACCGTGTCCGCGACGCGCCGGGCGGGGCCCCGGCGGAGGTCGCAGAACGGCTCCGGGCGGTCGAGTCCGGATAGCCGGACGCGGGCGTCGCGTCGGCTTGACGGCACCCCCGACCGTCGGGTGGCCTACCCGCGCCGGATCACGAAGTAGCCGAGGAACCCCAGAATGAAAAGCACCGTCGAGGCCGTCTCGAACGTGGCGAAGCCGGGCAACAGCGCCAGCACCTGCGCGATCGCCGCGCCGACGAGCGCGCCGACCGCACCGAGAACGACCCGGCGGTCGTCCGACGCCGAGGCCCCGGTGTAGATCACGTACGCGAAGACCCCCGCAATGGCGGCGAACCCCAGGTCGGCCGCCGTGGTCACCACCGGGTTGTCGAGCAGGATCGAGGCGGCGATCAGCGCGATGTAGCCGATGAGTACCGACCGAAGGATCGTCCGCGAACGACTGTCCATACGCTACCCCCGAGCCGGGCGGTGAAAGGAGTTATGTGAAGTCGACGGGTGTCAGGCCGAGTCGGGCGGCCACGCCGCTCCGAGCCCCTCGTGGACGACGAACTCCAGGGCGTTCACGAGGTAGTGGGCGACGATCACGACGAGCAGGCTCCCGGAGACCACGAACGCCGCCGCGAGGACGAACCCCAGGGCGCCGGTCACGACTACCCCCAGCCGGCCCTGCGCGCCGTGGCCGAGCGCGAACGCGCCGGAGGCGACGACCGCGAGCAGCCACGGCGACACGTCGTATCCGGCAGCGGCGACCCCAATCAACGCGCCCCGGAACAGCACCTCCTCGAACCCCGCGATCACGGGGAGCACGACCAGAAGCAGGAGCACCCACCCGAGCGACGTGTCGGGCGCGAGCGCACCCCGGAGCCGCTGGCCGTCACCGACGTCGAACCCGAACCGGGCGCCGATCGCCGCCCCGGCCTCGTTCGCGACGTAGAGGGCGACGCCGAGTCCGACCCCCGTCGCGACCGCCGGGAGCCCGGTCGTGCCGGAACCGACGCCGAACGCCCACGCCGGAATCTCGGCGTACCACGCCCCCACGAGCAGCAAGGCGCCGAACAGCCCCTGGGAGACCGCCACGTTCGCCAAAAGCGACGGCGTCGAAAGCGGGTCCGCGTCGTCGGCGGCCCGGGACCCGGATCGAGCGTCCGACGGCCGGTAGGTGACGCCCGACTTCGGGAGCACGACCCGCTCGGATCGGGGATCGGTGTCGGCGCGGTCAACGGCGGGCGTCGCGTCCGGCGCGTCCGCGCCGATCGCCTCGCTTCGACCGTCCGGCCCCGGAACGCGGGACGGGGGCGCTCGGTTCGCGTCGCCGGACACCGGTCTGTCGGTGTCGAGGCCGTCGCCGGATGTATCGGATCGGTCGGCGTCCGGACGGCCGAACTTCGGCCCCTCGGGCCCGACAGCGGAGTCCGTGCGGTCGGGCGCCTCGCTACCGTCGTCGATGACGCCGCGTGACGCGTGGGAGAGAACGAGCAGCCCGGAGGTGACGACGGCCGCGAAGCCGACGAACGTCGCCCACTCGGGCATCGAACCGTTACTGCGGGCTCGGGCTGGAGGGCCCCGAGACCGTCTCGCCCTTCGAGAGCGCCGATCCGGTGATGCTCTTCAGTCGGGCGACCAGCGAGTCCTTCTCGGGTTCCCCTTCGAGGGCGATGTCGAGGACCTCGCTGATGTGCGAGACCGGGATGATCTCGACCATCTCCTCGTACTCCTCCTCGATCATTACGTCCTGCATATTCGCCGCGGGGATGATCACGCGGTCACACCCCGACTTCGCGGCGGCCTCGATCTTGTGGGTCACCCCGCCGACCGGGAGCACGTCCCCCCGGACCGACAGGCTGCCGGTCATCGCCAGCGACTGGTCGACGCCGACGTCCTCCAGCGCCGAGATCACCGCCGTCGCGACCGTGATCGACGCGGAGTCACCGTCGACGCCCTGCTGGCCGGTCTGGACGAACTGGATGTGGATGTCCTTCTCGGAGATGTTCTCGTCGGAGAACTTCTTGATGATCGCCGAGACGTTCGAGACTGCCTCCTGGGCCATCTCCTTCAGCTGGCCGGTGGCGATGACCTCGCCGGGGCCCTGGGAGGGCGTCACCTCGGCCATCACGGGGAGCATGATCCCCGAGTCCTCGCCCATCACGGCGAGGCCGTTGACGCGGCCGACCTGGTAGCCCTCCGAGACCTGGAGTTCGTAGTCCTTCCGGCGCTCGATGTAGTCGTCGGCGAGCTGCTGTTCGATCGACCGGCTCCGGCCCTTCGCCTGGAGCACGTGATCGCGGGTGACGAAGTCGGCGTCCTCCGAGCGGGCGATGTCGCCCGCAACCCGGACCAAGCCGCCCAGGTTCCGGAGCTTCAGCGTGAGGTGCCCCTTCCGGCCGGCGCGGCGCCGGGCCTCGAGGATGACCTCCTCGATCGCCTCCGCGGAGTACTCCGGCAGCCGTCCGTCCTTGCTGACCTCCTGGGCCACGAACCGGGCGTACTTCCGGCGCATATCGGGGGTGTCCTCGATCGTGTCGTCCATGTACACCTCGTACCCGTAGCCCTTGATCCGCGAGCGCAGCGCGGGGTGCATGTTCTCCATCGCGTCGAGGTTCCCCGCAGCGATCATAATGAAGTCCGTCGGAACGGGCTCGGTCTGGACCATCGCGCCCGAGGAGCGCTCGGACTGGCCCGTGATGTGGAACTCGCCCTCCTGGATCGCCGTCATCAGGTGCTGCTGGCTGCGGATGTCCAGCGTGTTGATCTCGTCGACGAACAACACGCCCTTGTTGGCCTTGTGGATGGCGCCGGGCTCGACGCGGTCGTGGCTCGGCGTCTCCATCCCGCCGGACTGGAACGGGTCGTGCCGGACGTCGCCGAGCAGCGCGCCGGCGTGGGCGCCCGTCGCGTCCTCGAACGGCGCGGTCGTCGTGTCGGCGTTGTTGACGATGAGGTTCGGCACCATCGCGTCGCTACCGCGGGAGCCGTAGCGGAACGCGAGGTAGATGACCCCGGCCGCGAGGATCCCCAGCAGGATCTGGCCCGCGATGATGAACGAGTACCCGATGACGATCGCGATGATGATCCACATCAGGAACGACCGCATCTGGTTGCGCTTCCGGGCCTCCTCCTTGTGGGCCTCGACGATCTGGTCGCCCTTGCCGGCGGGAACGGTCCGCACCTTCGGGTTGTTCCCGTCGTCGGGGTTGTGGTAGACGAGGACGTCCTGAAGCTCCTCGGGCGGCAGCAGTTCGGACATCGCCTTCGCCAGCATCGACTTGCCGGTTCCGGGCGAGCCGATCATCATCACGTGGCGCCGCTGCTTTGCGGCCTTCATCACCACGTCGCGAGCGTGTTCCTGCCCGATGACCTGGTCGACCAGCCGGTCGGGGACATCGATCTCGTCGGTGGAGTCGATCTTCAACCCGCCCAGCAGGTCGTCCTCGCCGATATCGTCTGCGACTTCGGCGTCGACCTCGACGTCGCTCCCGAGGTCGTCGATCGTTCCGTCGGTCTCGCCGTCGGAGTGGCCGTTGCGGCTCCCCGGCCGGTCGCCGGGGTCGATCCCGTCTTCGGGGTCGTCGGCGATCCCCTCGGGGAGCCGGTCCTCGCGCTCCGGCGGCGACTCGGGGTCGTCCTCGGTGACGCCGCCCCCCTCTTCGGGGGCGTGTTCGTCCTCTTCCGTGTCGTTACTCATAGAATGATTCGCTATCTGTACGGAAGGTCGGGCGACTCATATACTTTCTCCCCGCGTGCACCGGTTCCGCACTGCAAGATCCGACGTTTAAACCGTTTTGTACCGCATATTTTGGGGTTGACCGATCTCGGGGTATTTATAAATGATGCGGCCGTCACGCGAGGTATGCGGGGGTTCTACATCGGCCGGTTCCAGCCCTACCACGACGGCCACCACCGGATGGTAACGGAGATCGCAGCGGAGGTCGACGAGCTCGTGCTCGGGATCGGGTCCGCCGGCGACTCCCACACCCCGCGGAACCCGTTCACCGCGGGCGAGCGCGTGATGATGGTGACGAAGTCCGTCGCCGACCTCGACGTCACGACCTACGCGGTTCCGATCGAGGATCTCGACCGAAACTCCGTGTGGGTGAGCCACGTCGAGAGTATGTCGCCCGCGTTCGACGTTGCCTACTCGAATAACCCCTTGGTGATCCAGCTGTTCTCCGAGGCCGGCGTCGAGGTGCGGCAGTCGCCGATGTTCAACCGGGACGTCTTAGAGGGCGCGGAGCTCCGCGAGCGGATGATCGAGGGCGGCGACTGGCGGAGCCTCGTCCCGACGACGGTCGTCGACGTGATCGAGGAGATCGACGGCATCGAGCGGATCCAGCGGATCAGCGACACCGACGCCAACGGCGACGCGGCCGACCCCGAGTAGACCGATGCTCACCCTCACCTCCGACTTCGGCTCGCCGTACCCCGCCGCGATGAAGGGGGTCGTCCTCCGACGGACGGACGCCCGACTCGTCGACATCGCCCACGACCTTCCCCGCCAGGACGTCCGTGCGGCGGCCTTCTGGTGCCGGGAGACGCTGCCGTACTTCCCGCCGGCGGTCCACCTGGTGGTGGTTGATCCCGGGGTCGGGACCGACCGTGACGCGGTTGTCGTCCGCGTCGGCGGGCACGCGATCGTCGCCCCCGACAACGGCGTCGCGCTGCCGGCCGCCCGCCGGATCGCCGCGGAGGCAGACATCGCTGTAGAATGTTTCCGCTACGAGTACGCCGATCCGGCCTCGTCGACCTTCCACGGCCGCGACGTGTTCGCCCCCGCCGCTGCCGCGGTCCACGAGGTCGGCGTCGACGCGGTCGAATCCCTCGACGCGATCGCGCCGCTGGAGTCCGTCGCTCCGGACGACGCTGCCGGGGCGGTCGTCGACTGCCGGTTCCCCGAAGCCGAGGTGACGGCAGGCGCCGCCAGCGGGGAGGTCCTCGTCGTCGACGACTTCGGGAACGCGATCACGAACGTTCCGGGATCGTTCCTCGACGGCCGCGAGGGGGGGACGCTCTCCGTCAACGGAACGGAAGCAGCCGTCGTGCGGGCGTTCGCCGACGTCGACGCCGGCGAGCGGCTGGTGACGGTCGGCAGTCACGGGTTCGTGGAGTGCGACGTCAACCGCGGCCGCGGTGCCGACGCGTTCGGACTGGCCCCGGGTGACGAGGTCCGACTGACCGAGGCGTGAGCCGGCGGCGTGTCGCCAAGCTATATTTGCGTCGGTCCGACAGTACGCCACGATGCTGGAGTTGAACCACGGGTTCAGGGTCGTCGACGTCCACGCCCGGCTCGATCCGACTGACGAGGCCGAGGTCGCGAGCCGTGGGCGCGAGACGACGCCCGAGGTCCTCGAACGCGAGCTCCGGCGGGCCGGGGTCGTGCGTGCAGTGGTCGCGCCCGGGGAACGCCCCGCTGGGGAGGGGTATCTTCGGGCCAACAACGCCGTGGCCCGGCTGAGCGTTGACCGGCCGTTCCTCGCGTTCGGCCGGATCAACGGCCCCCGCGACCCGGGATCGGGAGCGTCGAGCCGGCTTCGGAACCTGGCGGCCTCCCGCGCTGACTATCACACCAGCCCCGAGGACGTCGAGCAGTACGCCTACGACGACCGGTTCCACGGGTTCACGCTCGCGCCCGCGGCCGACGGGGTTCCTGACGCGGAGACCCTCGAACAGCTCGCGGACGTGGGGCTGCCGCTGGTCGTCCACGCCGGGCGGGCGTTCCCGCCGGCCGCGGTCGCGGAGACGCTGCTCGACCACGACATCCCCGTGATCCTGGCCGGGTTCGGCGGCTACCCGCTGGACCGCGACCTTATGACCGACGCGATCGACCTCCTCGACGGGCACGACCGGCTCTACCTCGATACCGCCCAGGTCCGGTTCCGGAGCGTGTTGGAGCGGGCGCTGTTGGAACATCCCGACCGGGTACTCTTCGGGAGCGGCGCCCCGGAGGTGCATCCGAACGTCGGCGTGATGGAGATCCTGACCCTCGACGTCTCGGAGGACGCGATGCGGCGGGCGTTCTCGACGAACCCCTCGCGGGTCGTTCCCGGACTCGGCCCCGGCGAGTCGTGATGGGGAGACCACCGACAGGCAAACCGGAAGTTACGAACAGCCGGCACACCGCCGTCCCCGCGCCGACGTGCCGGACTATCGCTTCCCGGCGCGGGGCGAGCCTCAGACCACACGCGCTGTGGCCGCGTGATCCGGCATAAACTCCCGGACGCTCGGTCTCCGCGCCCTGAGTGCGCCATTCGTGGCCCGGCTACCGTCGGTCGTACGTCGCCACCGCCCGGTCGGCCCGTTTCGAGCAGCCGTGCGGGTTCCGCTCGGGGCTCCGGTCCCGGGCGCGGGCCACCAGCCCGTCGGAGTAGCCGGTGGCCGTCCCCACGACCACGTCGCGGCCGGTGCCGAACCAGTTCGTCGGGGTGGCGTCGCCGGCGACCACGTCGCGGGCGGCCGACAGCGCGTCGCTGCCGGCAAGGGAGATGATCCGGCGGAGCACGGTCGGCCGGAGCCCGTAGTTCTTCACCAGCCGGTAGGCCAACGCGCGGTACTTCCACCCGTAGTCGCGGTCAGTGACCCCGCCGTCGGCCTCGTATTCGGTCCGGACGCACATCTCGGAGTGCCACTCCACGTCGCAGTCCAGCGCCGCGAGCCGGTGGGCGGCGTCGCGGGCGCCGCCGGTCTCCAGGTACTCGTCGAAGCCGTCGATCCGGTCGAGCGCCTCGGCACGGAACGCCACGTTCCCGCCGTTGAAGTAGGCCACCTCACGGCCACGGATCTCGCTGTGTTCGGGCGATGTCGTGGTCATCCCGGCGGGGAGGGTCTCGTGAACCGGCCCGGTCACCACCGGAGCGCGGTCGAGCCCCGACTCGATCGCGGGTACCCACGCCTCCTCGACGGCGAGGTCGTGGCGGAGAAACGCGATTACGTCGCCCGACGCCGCGCGGATCCCGGCGTTTCGGGAGACGTTCAGGTTCCGGTCGGAGACCTCCACCAGCACGTCGACGTCGTCCCGGTCGCGCACCATCCCGGTGGTGCCGTCGGCCGAGGGGCCGTTGACCACCACCACCTCGGCGTCGGGCGCCCGCGACGCCAAGACGTCGAGCGTGGCCGCGAGACGGTCCCGCGCGTTGAGCGTCGGAACCACGACCGAGAGTTGCATAACCGGGCGGACGCGACCCGTAAACTTAAATACCACACTTCGACCCCCAGCCGCCGTCCCGTGGGGGCGACGGCGCCGTCCCGGGGTGGGTCACTCCACGGACGCCGTCCAGTAGGAGACCGACGCCAGCGCGTCGCCCACGGGCGTGTCGCCAATCGTGGTGTCGATATCGCGGAACTGCTGTGCCAGCCCGTTGGGGATCTTCCGGTAGAAGCCGTACGGAAGCAGAAAGTCGTGTTCGTCACCGATCAGCCGCACGCCCGCGGTGTCGAGTAGCCGGTCGACCTGCGACCGCGAGTAGAGGTGCGACCCCATCGGGAGCAGCCAGTTGTACGCGACGCGGGCGCTGCGGCCGTTGAAGGTGTCGAAGAAGACCAGATCCTTCGAGACGCGGGCCATCTCGGTCAGGAACTTCGTGGGGGTGTCCGCGAGGTGGAAAAACCGCATCGCGAAGACGGCGTCGAAGTGATCGTCGGGGAACGGGAGCCGGGCGGCGTCGCCGCGGAGGAACTCGATGTTGTCCGCGACGCCGGCCTCGCGGGCTTTCGTACGGCCCTGCGACAGCATCGCGTCGGAGATGTCCAGCCCGACGATGTTCGCCCCGCGTTCGGCGAGCATCACGGTGAACCGCCCGGTCCCGCAGGCGATCTCGAGGACGTCCTCGCCCTCGACGGGGCCGATAGCGTCGACGACCGCCCGCTTCTCGCGGCTGTCGATGAGTCTCCCGCCCCGCGAGAACCGCTTCGAGTCGTACTCCTGGGCGACGTCGTCGGCCTGGTACCACTCCTTTCCTTTCACGCTACCCTCCCGTGCTCACTCGCGGATTAAAACCGTACTGGATACCGTCGACCGCGCGACTGATAGGGGGCTGGGGGTGGATTCGCCCGACGGTGAGCCCGGAGGGGCGACTCGCGGGCGCTCGGATTAATACGGATATAAGGTGTAAGGATTGTTTCCCCATACTTGTAGGTAACCTTTACCACAAGCACGCCTGTGAATTTCCGTATGAGCACCAGTGCAGCAGATCTCGAGGGCGACGACCTGCTCTCGGAGTCGGAGTTCCGCGACCGCCTCCGCGAGTTGCCGCCGAGCGCGAAACTCGTAGCCAAAGTTCTCGAAAGCGACGCCCCCCTCTCACAGGGGCAGTTGGCCGAGGAGTCGCTGCTCCCGGACCGGACCGTCCGGTACGCCCTCAACAGGCTGGAGGAGGCCGGCCTCGTCGGCTCCCGCTACAGCTTCCAGGACGCCCGCAAGCAGGTCTACTTCCTCAACACGTAGTCTGCGGGTCCTGAAGTCGGACGCACGACCGTCGGACCCGACACCGTTTTCCACCGGCCCGCTGTAGCCGGCGGCGTGAGCGGACGATCGGCCGTCGCAAACGGGCTCGACCGCGTATCCGTCCCGGTCGAGGGACGCGCCCCCACCGGCGCGACGAACGCGTACCTCGTCGGTGAGGAACTCCTCGTTGACCCGGCGGGCCGCACCGACGACCTCGACGCCGCCGTCGACGCTACGGGGATCGAACACATTGCGGTCACTCACGCGCACCCCGATCACGTCGGGGCGGTCGCGGAGTACGCGGCGGAGACGGGTGCGACCGTCTGGTGTCGCCGCGGGTTCGAGGCCCGGTTCGCGCAGGCTACGGGGATCCAACCGGACCGGACCGTCGTCGAGGGGACGCGGATTCCGGCCGGCGACGGGGTCGACGTGATCGACGTCCAGGGGCACGCACCCGACCACGTCGCCTTCGAGGCGGCGGCCGGAACCGTCTGCGGCGACGTGGCGATCGCCGAGAGCAGCGTCGCCGTGGCGGCCCCCGAGGGCGACCTCCGGGGGTATCTGGTCGGGCTGCGACGGCTCCACGCGCGGAACCCGCCGCGGCTCTGCCCCGGTCACGGGCCCGTCATCGACGACCCGCGGGCGACCTGCCGCCGGTTGCTCGATCACCGGCGCGACCGCGAACGGCGCGTGCTGGCCGCGGTTCGCGACGGCGCCAGCGACGTCGACGCGGTCGTCGACGCCGCCTACGACAAGGACCTCTCCGGGTTCGAGGACCTCGCGCGGGCGACCGTCGTCGCACACTTGGAGAAACTCGACGTGGAGGGTCGGGTGGCGTTCGACCCCGAAACCGGGACGGTAGCGCCGGCGTAGCGGGCGTCGCCACCGGGAGTGTTTTGCCCGCGCCGGTGTGAAAGCGGCACGTGAGCGACACGCCCACGCTGGAGGCGGAACTCGACCGCGCCCGCGACCTTCGGGTGTCCGACCTCGCGGACGCCATCGAGTCGATCGGGTTCGAGTGCACGCGGTGTGGGGCCTGCTGTAAGGGCCACACGACCGACGAGGGCGAGCGGGAGCCCCACACCGCGACGGTGTTCCCCGACGAGGTGCGGCGGTTACGGGCGGCCGCGGACGGGGACGGCGGGAGCGACGCCGAGGCGGACGGCGACACCGACTACGACTGGCGGGACGTCGCCCGGCCGATGCCGTACGGGCTCGACGAGGGAGAAGACGGCCCGACGGGCGAGACCTTCGAGTGGGCGCTGCGGACCGACGCCTGCGGCGACTGCACCTTCTACGAGGAAAGCGACGGCGAGGGTGCCTGTACCGTCCACGATGATCGGCCGCTGATCTGTGCGACCTACCCGTTCAGCGTCGCGCTGGGCGGCACGACACAGCCGATGGGCGAGGCGGTCGAGAGTGCGGGACCGGAGGTCCCGTGGGAAGACGGACCCGCCGCGGACGGTTCCGCTGACACCGAGGGCATAGTTCGCGCCCACGAGTGTGAGGGGCTGGGCCGCGACATCTCCCGGGCGGAGGCCGAGGAGTTGGCGGCGGCGCTGAAGGAGCGGGCGGTCCGCGAGTTGGAGGAGGCGATCGCGGTCCGCGACAACTACGCGCCGACCGACGCCGACGGCGTCGTCGTCCACGACTCCGAGGGCGCAAAGCGACCCGACGGCACGCGGGTCGGCGGCGACGGCGGGTAAGCGGACGAAAACCACGGTTGTCGACTTAGCGACGCGTCCCCCGTCAGGAGAGATACTGTCCGCTGACGAGTCCGACGACTGCGCCTCCGAGATGGCTGCCGTTGAACCAGTTTGCGGCTGCGTACGGACCGGCAGCGATGTCGTACGCGACGAGGAGGATTGCGATCATCCCAGCGATACGCGCGATGCCGTCTGTCGAGGCCAACTCCTGGAGATCAGAGACCCCGTGTTCGGATTCACGGGCGACTGAATACGTCGCGACCGCGTAGGCGATCCCGCTCGAACCGTAGGTGGACGTTTGAACGGCCCCGAAGGGTGCCTTCGCGAGGTACGAGGCAGCAGTCGATCCGACTGCCGCGAGAACGAGAAGAGAGACGTATCGCCTCCTCGACAGGGTCTGTTCCACGATAGCTCCGACGCCCCAGATGGTGACGACGTTGAAGAGAAAGTGGAGTCCGCCGTAGTGAAGTACCGGTGACAACGTCCACGCTACCACAGCGTGTTCCGCGAACAGATACCGCACCAGTGCCGGAATCGTCATCCCCGTTTTCAAGCCTGCGAGGGCCTGGCCGACGAACACGAACACGACGACGGAGACGACCGACCGCGTGACCGGTGCCTCCAGTTCTCGAAACTCCGAGGCCACTTCCCGACCGCCCGCAACGATGTCTGCTACCCGTTCGTCGGGTCCTCGTTCGGGAGGCATTGCGTTCGGGTTACTGGGTCCGGGTCTTGTCGCATCCTATGCGTCGGCTCGGGATGGGTAGCTACCGCTCCAACGACTTTCGGTGTCCGGCGATACGCGATCGCACGCCGCGCAGTAGTCACCGTCGGAGGGTGTCGAGTCGGTCACAGGGGAACAAGGTCGGCAGTAGTGAAAAAGTCGCCCGCCATCCGGACTAGTCAGGTCCGACGGTGGGTAGTATACCCTCGCTCAACGCGGCCGAAACCACTACCTCCCCTCCCCGAGAGCCGCCGGTATGCGAGTCAGCGTCATCGGCGGCAGTACCGTCACCGACTCCCAGGCCGAAACCGCCGAAGCGGTCGGACGGCGCCTCGCCGAGCGCGGCCACACCGTCGTCTGCGGCGGCTACGGCGGCGCGATGGAGGCGGTCTGTCGGGGCGCATCCGACGCCGGCGGCCACACCATCGGCATCCTCTCGTCGGACGACCCGGCGGACGCCAACCCCCACGTGGACGTGCCGATCGCGACGGGGCTGGGCCACGCTCGGAACGCATTGGTCGTGATGAACGGCGAGGCCGTCGTCGCGGTCGACGGCGGGAACGGCACGCTCTCGGAACTCGGCCTCGCGGGCGTCTACGACCGCCCGACCGCGGGGCTGGGCACACACGAGGTAGACCACGTCGAACACGTCGCGGACGCGGCGGCGGCCGTTCACTACGTCGAAACCGCGGTTGACGCCGGGAGGGAATAGTCGGCTGCTCTTAGGACGGTCACCAGGTGCCGTGGAAGGTGTCGAACGACAGCGAGTCGAGGGGTTTGTCGCCGACCGCGATCCGGTACTCGCCGGGCGTGAGCATCGGCTTGTGGAACTGCGGGCCGTCGTCGGTGGTGATCCGCGGGCAGCCGGTGTTGACGAACGCGTCCATATCGAAGTTCCGCAGGCGGTCGGGGGTGACCTCGTCCATCGTGATCAGGTAGGCGTCGTCGTTGTCCTCGATGATCGATTCGGCGACGTCCATCCGGCCCTGCCCGATCTTGGTGCAGAAGATCACGCCCCACTTCTCGGCGTCCATCGCGCGGTGGACCGCGCCGTAGCGCTGCTTCAGGAACTTCTCGGTGTCGGCAACGGTCACGACGTTGTTGACGGGATCGGCGATCAGGACGCGTTTGTCGGGGTGTTCCATCGCCAGCCCCAGGGGGTGGAACTTCCCGCCGCCGACGTAGAGCACCTGGTCGGCGTCGATGTCGGCGGAGGCGTAGTTGCAGCCGAGCACCTGCCCCTCGTGGGTGAGTCGGTCGTCGCCCCGTCGGGTGTGGACGTCGTAGCCGCGCTCTTCCAGCCACGTCACCATCTCGTCGAACCGGTTCATGTGCTGGGCGGTGGTGACGAGGCCGACGTCGTCTTCCGGGAGGTCGTCGACCGCCTCCTCCATAATCGGGAACGGATCGACGTTCGAGAACAGGGGGACGTAGATGATCTTGTCGGACTCCTTCATCGGGGAGTGGCCGAAGTGAACGAACACGTCAGTCCGGCGCATCAGGTAGGTGTCGAGGTCGCAGGCGCCGTAGCAAGGCTGCCCCGAGAGGAGGAAAGTCACGTCGTCGTCACACAGCGCGCGGAGGTCGTCGGCCACCGCCGGGCCGCGGCGTTTCAGCCCCTCGGGGAACTGAAGGCCGACCCTGTCGGCGCCGCGCTCTTCGACGGCCTCGACGATCCGGTCGAGTTCGTAGTCCCACTCCCGGTCGTGCTTCAGCGACATTCCGGTGTTCCGGAGGTCCCCCTCCGTGGTTGCGTCCTGGCTCATTGGGACGGAATACTCCACCAAAGGGGATAACCCCGGCGGTCCCGGCCCGTGAGCCGTCGCGGATGACTCTCTCGACTGCACGCGTCGGGTGCCGCCGCCGCTCCGGCAGGTTCAAAGCCGCCCCGATCCAACCACGGCGTATGAGCGCTCAGACGGATCAACTCGAGGACCTCGGCCGCGACCTCGGGGAGGCGATCGCCGGGACGCCCGAATACGAGGCCTTCGAGGAGGCGAAGGCCGCAGTCGAGGCCGACGAGGCGATCCAATCGCGGATCGCGGAGTTCCACGCGCTCCGGGACCAGTATCTGCAGGCACGACAGGCCGGCGGGGGGAGCCAGGAACTCCTCGGCGAGGTCCGGTCGGCCCAGGAGGAACTCCACGCGATGCCGAAGATGGCCGAGTACCTCGACGCCCAGGAGGCGCTGCAGGACCGGCTGGAGTCGGTCAACGAGGCGATCTCCGAGCCGCTCGCGGTCGACTTCGGCGGCGAGGCCGGCGGCTGCTGTCAGGACTGATTCTCCGGGTGCAGCCACCGGGGCTGCTCTACGAGCGTTGAAATACGATGCCGCGGCCACCGCCGGTATGCTCGCGATCGCCGGCGGGAAGGGCGGCAGCGGAAAGACGACCACGGCTCTGGGGCTGGCGCGCGCGATCGACGGCCCTACCCTCGCGGTCGACGCCGACTGCGACCTGCCGAACCTCCACGCGCTCGCCGGCGTGCCGCGTGCCCCGCCCGAGGGCGGTCACGGACACCCTGACCCCGCCGCCCCGTCGGACACCCAGGTCGTGCCGGCCCCACGCGATGCTTTCGAGGGGCTCGGGAGTCGCCTCCGGGAACTCCGCGAGGCCACCGCCGAACTGGTGGTCGTCGACTGTCCAGCCGGTGCCGGCCCGGACGCGACCGTCCCCCTTCGCGTCGCCGACCGCGTGCTCCTGGTGTCGACCGCCTGTGCGGCTGGGCTCCGCGACGCCGCGAAGACCGCGGCGATGGCGCGGGCGGTCGGGACGCCGGTCGTCGGTGGCGTCGTCACCCGTGCCCGGGTCGCACCCCCCGGCGTCGACGACCTCCTTGGCTGCCCCGTGGTCACGACCGTTCCCGAGGCGACGGAACCGCTGGACGACGCCGGGGTACAGCGGGCCTACCGGCGGCTCGCGCGGGCGGTCGCGGACCGACCGAAAGCCTAAGCCGGTCGGGGTAAAAACAGCCTTGCGTGGCAGGACGGCTTTCGACCGGCATCGACATCCTCGATCGCCAACTCGACGGCGGGATCCCGCCGGGGAGCATCGTGCTTCTCGCTGCGGACCCCGCCAGCCAGTCGGAGCTGTTCCTCTACGAACTCACGGGCGTGCGCTCGACGCTGTATCTCACAACCATCCGGTCGGACCAGGCGGTCCGGGACGCGCTCGACCGGGCGACCGGCCCCGTCGGCGACCCGGCGCTCCGGGACGTCGGCGGCAACGCGCCGCTGGACACCGCAAACCGGTTCATCCGCGACCTCCCGGAGGGTGCGAACCTCATCATCGACGCCGTCGACGTCTTAGAGGAGACCGAGCCCGCCCGGTACCGCCAGTTCCTGAACGAGTTGCAGACGCACATGGTCAACACCGGGGGGCTCGCGGTGGTCCACGGGATGAAAGGCGGGCAGGAACCCGACAACAGAGGGTTTACGAAGCATATGGCCGACGTGGTGTTCGACCTCCGGACCCGGGTCGACGGCTCCGAGATCGAGAACCGGCTCGCAGTACCGAAGTTCCGCGGCGGCCGGCCGCCCGAGGAGACGATCAAGCTCCGGCTCGGCGACCGCGTCACCGTCGACACCAGCCGGGACATCGCGTAGGGAGTGCCGCCCCTGACGGCCCCGTTCAGAGAACGCCGAAGTACACGAGGAGCACCACGGTGACGGCGACCGTCAGCGCCGACCAGCTCCGCGGCGTATCGAGGTCGCCGAGGGGCAGCCGGTCGGCGAAAAGCGACAGGAAGTACGGCCCCAGCGGGAGGAGCCGGTAGACGAACGCGACGTCGCGGCCCACGGCGTACCGGAGCGCGAGCGTCAGCCCGACGGTGCAGGCCGCCGCGACCGCCGCGACCCGGAGGTCGTCGGTCGCAGTCCCGAGGCTGTCGGCCGCAGTGTCTGCGTCCGCCGCGATCCCGTCGGGTGAGTCGTCGGGCATCGTGAGAATCGGGGTCGGTTCGGACGGGCGGCTACCGAGCCGGACGGCGGGGCGTCACTCCTCGATGTCGGCGTCGAGTTCCTCGGCGAGTTCGTCGGCGTCGACGTCGACGTCCTCGATCGCGTCCTCGATGTCCTCGGGCGCCGCGCCGCCGGGACCGCCGCCCATCATCCCGCCGAGGCCGCCCATCATCCCGCCGGAGCCGTCGATGGTCTCCTGGACGATGACCCGATCGAGGTCCAGCCGATCCATCACGTCCTGGGCGATCTGCTGTTTCGAGAACATCCACTGCTGGTTCATCGTCATCTGCGGGGTGGCCTCGATGTACAGCGTCTCCTGTTCGTTCTCGACGACTTCGAGTTCGGTCTCGACCTCGTCGTCCTCGTCGTCGACCTCGACGACCTGCTCTTCCTCGACGACGTCGGTCTCGATCCGGACCTCCGGCGACTGCTGGAGGTACATCCCCAGCAGGCTCCCCGCTTGCTCCTCGCGGTCGTCGACGAGGTCGAGGATCTCGTACTCGTATTCGAGGTCCTCGCCGGCGAGCGGGTGGTTGAAGTCGACGCGGGCACGCCCGGAGACGACAGTGATGATCCGGCCCTGGTCGCCGTCGATCTGGACCTGGGCGCCGGGGTAGCGGTTCTCCTCGTCGATCTTGTTGGCGGAGACCGTCCGGACCTGGTCGTCGTCGTACTCGCCGAACGCCTCGGCGGCCGAGACCTCGACTGTGCCGGTGGCGCCGACCGCCTGGCCGATCAGCGCCTCGTCGACGCTCTCGAAGACGTGGCCGGCGCCGATCACGATGATCCGCGGCTCGAAGTCGTACTCGTCGGTGTCGATCTCGGCGTCCTCGGCCACCTCGGCGTCGGTCGTGTCGACGACCTCGCCGTCGTCGGCCGTTCGGAGCGTGTACGCCAGCCTGACGAAGTCGCCGTCCTCGATGACATCTTCCGGCGTCTCCTCGGAGGCGTCGTCCGACGCCCCCTCGGCGTCGGCGTGTGCGGTCGTCTCGTCGTCGGGGACGTCGCCGTCGTCCGGCGAGTCGTCGGCGTCGGCCTGCTGTTCGTCACTCATATCGGGATAGTCACCCGTGCGACTCTTAAGAATCACGTTTCGATGCGGGCGGAACTCGTCGGTCCGCTGCGGCCCCGCAAGCGGACCGTTTTTGCGGCCCCGGTCCGACCGGCCGGTATGTACGAGGTCGAACTCAAACTCCGCGCCGACCACGACGCCGTCCGGGCGGCCCTCGACGACGCCGGCGCGACCCCCGACCGGCAGGTGCGGCAGGTCGACACGTACTACGACGCCCCCCACCGCGACTTCGCCGAGACCGACGAGGCGCTCCGCCTCCGCGAGGAGACCCGCGAGCGGGTCGGGGGCGAAGAGCAGCCGGACCCGACCACCCGGATCACCTACAAGGGGCCGCTGGTCGAGGCGGAATCGAAGACCCGCGAGGAACACGAAACCGCGGTCGCGGACGGCGACGAGGCCGCGGGGATCCTCGCGGGGCTGGGGTTCGAGCCGGCGGCGGTCGTCGAGAAGGAGCGGACGTTCTTCGAGGTCGACGGCTACACGGTCTCGCTCGACCGCGTCGACGGGCTGGGAGAGTTCGTGGAGGTCGAAGCCGAAACGGCCGAGAGCGGCGACGTGGCCGCCGTCCGCGAGGGTGCCGCCGAAGTGCTCCGCGGCCTCGGACTCGATCCCGACGAACAGGTACGGACCTCCTACCTCGGGCTGTTACTCGATGCGGATGCGTGAGCGGCGACCTGCGGATATCCGAGGGTAATAATATTCGGCTCGAACAGTTCCGCAAGTTATAGGATCGGCGGGGCAGAACCGTCGGCCAATGACCGATCGGAACATCAACGTCGAGGCGGCCGAACGGGCCGCCGTCGAGGACCAGGGGGTCGAGATCGTCGAGCGGAAGGGGATCGGCCACCCCGACTCCATCTGCGACGGGATCGCCGAGAGCGTCTCGCAGGCCCTCTCGAAGCTGTACATCGACCGCGTCGGCAAGGTCCTCCACTACAACACCGACGAAACGCAGCTGGTCGCCGGGGAGTCGGCACCGCGGTACGGCGGCGGCGAGGTGATCGAACCGATCTACGTCCTGATCGTCGGCCGGGCGACCACGGAGTACGACGGCCGGAAACTCCCGGTGGACGCCACCGCGCTGTCGGCGGCCCGGGAGTACCTCAACGAGCACGTCCCCGAACTCGACGTCGGCACCGACATCGTGATCGACACCCGGCTGGGCGAGGGTTCCGGCGACCTCCAGGACGTCTTCGGCGAGAAGGCAGCGGAGGTCCCGATGGCGAACGACACCTCCTACGGCGTCGGTCACGCGCCGCTCACGGAGACCGAGGAGATCGTCCTGACGGTCGAACGGGAGCTCAACGGCGCCTACGCCGACGACAACCCCGAACTCGGCCCCGACGTGAAGGTGATGGGGAAACGCGAGGGTGACCGGATCGACATCACCGTCGCCGCCGCGATGATCGACGCCCACATCCCGGATCTCGACGCCTACGACGACGCGGTCGACCGCGTCCGGGAGTTCGTCGAGGGGGTCGCCGAACGGCTGACCGACCGCGAGGTCCACGTCGACGTCAACACCGCCGACGACTACGACGAGGGGTCGATCTACCTCACGGTCACGGGCACCAGCGCGGAGATGGGCGACGACGGGTCGGTGGGGCGCGGAAACCGCGCCAACGGGCTCATCACCCCGAACCGGCCGATGAGCATGGAGGCGACCTCCGGGAAGAACCCGGTCAACCACATCGGAAAGATCTACAACCTGCTTTCGACCGACATCGCCGAAACGGTCGCCGCCGACGTCGACGGCATCCGCGACCTCCAGGTCCGGCTGCTCTCACAGATCGGCCGGCCGATCGACCAGCCCCACGTCGCCGGCGCCGAGGTCGTCACCGAGCCGGGGGTCGACCTCGAGGCGATCGAGCCGGAGATCCGCGCGCGGATCGACGACCGGCTGGCGAACGTGACCGACGTCACCCGACGGGTCATCGACGGCGAACTGTCGACCTTCTGATACGGTTTACTGTAACAAATCACCGGTCAGCGACCGCACGGTTCGGCGCTGACCGGGAATCGATTACAGTAATCCGTATGAGACGACGCGATCGCGACGGTCCGTGACGCCCGCCGACAGGGTGATGCAGGTCGCCGTCGAACGAACGCCTGACCAGTGTCATCGACCAGTACAGACGCTACGGCCCCGACGAACGCGGTGCTCCTCGGCCACGGCGACTTCGGCGCCAAGAGCAGCGACGTGCGGGCGCGGATGGCCGACCGCGTGGCCGCCGACGTCGCCGCCGCGCTCCGGGAGGCGGACGTCGACGCCGAGGTCGAGCAGCTGTGGTCGCGGACCGTGGTCCGGACGGGTCGACCGACGGCCGCGGCCCAGGCTGCGGCGACCCTTCCCGGGGTCGGGTTCGCGCGGCCGGCCGTCGCGACCGAGGCGCGGCTGGACGCGATCGGCGACGCCGCCCGCTCGCTCGCGGCGGCCGCCTCACACGGGTCGGACGAGACCTACGCGGTCGACAGCGACCGCGTCGGCGCCGACGGCGACCACCCCTTCTCGAATCGCGACCTCCAGCGGGAGGCCGGCCGGGTCGTCGGCGAGACGACCGGAGCGGCCGTCGACCTCGACGACCCGGACCGGACCTATCGGATCGAGGTCCGCGAAGCCGAGGCGTTCGTGTCGGTCCGGCGGTTCCGGGGGCCCGGCGGGCTCCCGGTCGGGTCGCAGGGCCGCGTGGCCGTCCTCGTCAGCGGCGGCATCGACTCCCCGGTCGCGATGTGGCGGCTGCTCCGCCGCGGCTGTGCGACGGTGCCGGTGTACGTCGACCTCGGCGACTACGGCGGCGCGGACCACCGCGCTCGTGCATTGGCGGCGGTTGCGACCCTCGCTTCGCGGGCTCCACGGGCGGACCTCCGCCCGCGCGTCGTCGACGGCGGCCCGCTGGTCGAGCGGGTCGTCGACGCGACCCGGGACACGCGGATGCTGTCGCTCCGCCGGGCGATGCTCGCGGCGGCCGACGGCGCGGCCGACCGCGCGGACGCCCACAGCCTCGCGACCGGCGAGGCGATCGGCCAGAAGTCGAGCCAGACCGGCGCCAACCTCGCCGCGACTGACGCGGCGGCGTCGCGGCCGGTCCACCGCCCGCTGCTCGCTTCCGACAAGGCCGACATCGTCGCCGAGGCCCGTCGGCTCGGCACCTACGACGGCTCGACGGTCCCCGTCGGCTGCGAACGGATCGCACCGTCGCACCCGGAGACGAACGCGACGCCGGCGGCGGTCGTCGACGCCGAGCCCGAGAGCCTTCTCGAAGCCGCACGCGAGGCCGGCCGCGACGCCGAGATCGTCCCCCTGTGAGCCGCCGGTTCGCGCGGGAACGGGCCCCCGGCGAACCGGCGTGGGTCCCGCGCGAACCGAACTGTGCGTCCCGTCACCGGACCGGGGGGAAACGGTGACGATCGTTCAGGATATGTGTGAACGACCGGGTCAAAATGGGTTTACATACCTGCAGACCGTAGAATCCGGTGATGTCTAGAACGTGCCGCCCCTCCCCGCCGACGCCCGGTTCGGAGTGGACCGTGCGGCAGGTAGTGTCCCGCGAGGAGTGGGACGCCGCCACCGCGCGGTGCCCGGCGTGTGGCGACGCCGTCGACCTCCGTGGGCCCCACTATCAGGTCGAACTCGACCGCGAGCGGCCGGGCGGCGAGGCCACGAAGCTGACACACGAGCGCCGACTGCTCTCCTTCTGTGACGAGTCGTGTGCGAACGTCTGGCTCGACGGCGGCGAGCGCCGGTAGCCGCCGGACCCGACTCACAGCGGCAGCCACCGCAACCGATTTGATCCCGCCGGTCGCATCCCGACTGTGACGCGGGTCTGTCTGCTCGGTTCCGAGGGGACTGACGTGCAGTACGAACTGCTCTCCCGTGAGACCGCCCGGGAGGCGCTCTCGACGTACGAGCGGTACGCCCCCTTCGAGAACTCGCTTGCGGTCGACACGGTGAGCCTCGGCGCGGCGGTGTCTTTGTGCAACGACCTCAACTGGTATCTGGTCCGGTTCGTCGACCTCGCGTTGATCCGGGAGCCCAGCGTCTCGGGGGCGGAGTGGCTGAGTCGCGCGCTCGCGACCGCGATCCGGAACGGCGACGTCGACCCCGAGGACACCGGCGACCGGCTGGCGGTCTACGGCGTCGACGGCGGCCGGGTCGTCGAACCGATGTACGTGACGCGGCGGCCCGACGGGACGGTACCCGACTACGACCTCCGGGACGTTCCGGAGACCGTCACCGTCCGCGTGACCGACGCGGAGTTCGACGCCGGGTGAGGCGCTCCGGCGGCTCGAACGGGGCCTGCGGCGGTCGACGCCGTCTGACGTGCGTCTGCCGCCACCGGCCGCGTCCGGGGCGTCGCGGCCGCTCGGCTGCGAACAATTAAGACGGACGCTCCCAATCTCCGGAACATGGACGACACCCCCCAGAAGATCACGGCGCTTGTCGGTCGCGAGGTGTACTCGAACGAGGGCGTCTTCGTCGGCGAGGTCGCGGACGTTCGGCTGGACCTCACCGGAAGCCGATCCGTCACTGGCCTGGCGCTCACACAGCTCAACGACGAACTCTTTTCGGATCTCGTGAGCGGCCAGAAGGGCGTTATCCTCCCGTACCGGTGGGTTCGAGCCGTCGGCGACATCATCCTGATCAACGACGTAACGCTTCACGACGTCATCGAGCAGATGACCCGCCCCAACGGCGAGGAGGGCGAGGACTCCGCGGTCGCGTAACGACGGCCGTTTTCCTGCCGACCACCGTGGCGCTCCGGCCGACTCGACAGCCACACCCGATCGCCGGTGAGCCGCGACCGTCGGCCCTGGCAGCGACGGCGACAGTTCCGGACGCGTCGACCGAGCCCCCGGTCGGCGACCAACAGCCATTTGCGGGACGAAGATGTACGCGGTGGTATGTCGGACGATCCAGACGACGCGGCCGGGAACGACGCCGACGAACCGACCGACGACGGCGGCGACGCCGCCGACGAGGAGGAGAAGTCCTTCCGCGAGCGCGTCGAGGAGATCAGGGAACGACGCGCCGAGGAGGGCGAGGAGGGCGATCGCCCCGGCCCCGAGGAGATGATGGGCGGCGGTGGCGGCCCCGGCGGTGGCGGCGGCAACCCCTTCGCGCAGATGATGAGCGGAATGATGGGCGGTGGCGGCGGCGGTCCCCCGGGGATGGGCGGCGGTGGCGGCCCGCCGGGGATGGGCGGCGCCCCCGACGGCGCCGAGGAGAGCAGCGACAACGAGGAACTGGTCCGCGAGGTCCGACAGCTCCGCGACGAGGTCCGCGACGCGACCCGGCAACTGCAGCGGATCGCGCAGGCGGTCGAGGACCTCGACGACTAGTTCCGTCCCGGGGCCGACGCGTTCTCCGCGGCGATCCGGTCGTAGAGCGTGGCGAGTTCCTCGACCGCGTGGTCGACGCTCACCGCCTCGCGGCGGTCCAGACACGACGCCGACAGCGACGCGCGCTCGTCGAGGACGCGTCGGATCGTGTCGCGGCAGCCCGCGATGTCCCCGTGGGCGTAGTGGTAGCCGTTGCGGCCCGCGTCGATCGTATCCGAGAGCGCGCCCGCGTCGACCGCGACCACGGGGGTCCCACAGGCGTTCGCCTCCAGAGCGACGAGCCCCTGGGTCTCCACGGGGCTGGGGAAGACGAAGGCGTCGAGCGCCGAGTAGAAGCCCGGGAGGTCCTCGCGGGGGAGGAACCCGAGAAAGCGGGCGTCGAGGTCGAGGTCGGCCGCGAGGTCCTCCAGATCCGCCCGTGCGGGCCCGTCGCCGCCGAGGACGACCGTGGCCTCGACGCCCGCGGCGGCGCGGAGAAACTCCGAGAGGTTCTTCTCGTAGCCGTGGCGCCCGGTGTAGCCGATCAGCGGGCCGCCCGGGAGGTCGTATCGGTCCCGGAACGCGTCGGCGTCGGTGGGTTCGAAGAAGTCGGTGTCGACGCCGTTCGGAATCACGACCGCGGGCGTGTCGACCGTCGCGTTGCGGTCGATGCGGGCCTTCGTGTCCTCGCTGGGGCAGACGATCGCGTCCGACCGCGAGAGGAACCACCGCTCGTAGCGGTCGGCGAGCCGCTGGATCCGGTGTTCCACCCGGGGCCGGGAGCTGAGATACTCCGCGTACTCCGCGGTCGGGGTGTGATAGGAGGTGACAAGCGGGAGGTCCGCCCGGCGCGCCAGCCGGACGCCGCCGAGCCCGACCGCGAAGGGCGTGTGGGCGTGGACGAGATCCACGTCGGCGACGGCGTCGGGGATCGTCGGCAACCCCAGTCGGAACCCCTCGTACATCGGAAACGGGAAGCTCCCGACGGGGTGTTCGCCGGGGTCGGGGTCGTACGCGTCGCTCTTCGGGTAGACGACGTCCATCCGCCCGCCGCGCTCTGCCCACCGGTCGCGCCACGTCCGGACGGTGTAGGAGACGCCGTTGACCGTCGGGAGGTAGGTATCGGTGAACGCGGCGACCGAGGCGGGAGCCATCGGGCGTGGTTCTCGGAGGTGCGGTTAATCAGTTGCGGAACGGCGAGGGGACGATGTACTTAGTGCCGTCGTCTGCGTGATCGTGGCCGGAAGCCCCCGCGTCTTCGACTCGGGGGCCTCGTTGTCGTTCGAAAGACGCTCCGCGTCTTTCGTGATGACGAGAGAGCACCGCTCTCTCGAACCACGCTCCTCGGCCTGCGGCCTGCGGTGCTTACGTCGGCCGCCTTCGTCGAGGACGCGGCCCCTTCCATTCCCACCCGCCGGCGGTTTTCGAACGGGTCGCCGCCGACCGGTCACTCCTCGCTCCCCACTTCCACCGGCCGCCCCGCCCGCTTCGCGTCGCGGACCTCGCGGTAGACGTCGGCGAGTGCGTCGCCGACGCGGTCGAGGCTGTGTTCCGCGGCCGTCTCGCGGGCGTTCGCTCCCAACCGCGCCCGGAGGTCGTCGTCGTTCGCCAATCGCTCGACCGCCTCGCGGAACCCCGCGTCGGTTTCGCACTTCAGACAGTCGAAGCCGTGGGTGTAGAACTCCTCGAACACCGGGATGTCCCGGAGGATCACCGCCTTCCCGCACGCCATCGCCTCCAGGACCGCGATCCCCTGGTTCTCGTTTTTCGTCGGGAACAGGTAAATGTCGCCCGCGCCGTAGGCGCCCCTGATGTCGTCGATCCACCCGGTGAAGGTGACGTTCGCGGGGGGGTTCGCGGTCCACCGGCGGACCGCTTTCGAGGCGTGCGGGCCGGTATCGTAGGGGCCGAACCACGCGAAGTCGTAGGGTGTCGCTTCCGCGACCCGGCAGAACGTCGACAGCCCCTTCCGCTCGAAGACGTTGCCGACGAGGAACACGACCGTCCCCGAGAGGTCGTAGCGGTCGCGGTACGCCTCCCGGAGGTCCTCGAACCCCGCCAGCGCGTCGACGTCGACGCCGTTGGTGATCGGCCGGACCGGCGCGTCGACCGGGTAGGAGTCGAGAACGCGTTTCGTGTACGTCGAGGGGCACAGCACCAGATCCGCCTGCGAGTAGAACCACTTCAGATACCGCCCCAGGGCGGGCGCGACGGTGGTCGACCCCCGGAAGGATTCGGCGAAATCCTCGCGGGTGACGTGCGTGTGAAGTACGAGCGGGATGTCGTTCCGCTCGGCGTGCCGCGCGACCGCGAGCGACCCCGGGCCGACGAGGTTGCAGTGAGCGAGGTCGTACTCCCTGAAAAGCTCCCCGCCAGTCGCGAGCGACCGGACCCCTGCAACGGGGTCGCCGCCGCGCCACGGTGAGGTCACGACCTCAACGTCGGTTCGTTCCAACGCGGCCCGTTGCTGGTCGGTTGCGGTGCCGATGCCGCTGCGCGACAGCCGGGCTTCGAGTTCCAGATAGTTGAGCGCGCGGAGAGCCACGTCGCTGCCGATTCACCGGGGGCGATGTAGAGCCTGTCGCTTCCGTGCCGCGACGCGGCGGGTTCGGAACGTCTTTGCCGCTGCCCACGCCCCGACCTGTATGGGCATTCCGGCCGAGCGCATCGACCGGCTGCAGGAGCTCGCCCGGGCGGCGACCGCCGACGGCGACGTCGACCGCGCCCGGGAGTACGTCCGGCTGGCCCGCCGGATCGGCGAGCGACACCGGATCAGCCTGCCGCGGCGGTTCCGCCGGTTCAGCTGCGACGACTGCGACGCGTACCTCCGGCCGGGCGCGACCGCCCGGGTGCGGCTCCGGTCGGGGCACGTGTCGATCCGATGCCTCGCCTGCGGCGCCACGAAGCGGTACCCGTACGACGGGTAGTGCGACGGGGCGGACGGGTCGCCGTCCGCAAATCTCAACTTTCAAACCGGATGCCGACGTAGCCGACGCGTATGAACCGACAGGAGCTGCGGAAGCGGGCCCACGACCTCGACGTGACGCTGTGGGTCGGCAAAGGGGGAATCGATCCGGTCGTCGAGGAGGCGACGGACCAGTTGTCCGACCGCGAGCTGATCAAGGTGAAGTTCCTCCGGGCCGCACAGGGCGGGACGACCGTCGATGATCTCGCGGCCGACCTCGCCGACCGGACGGACGCCGAGGTCGTCGAGACACGGGGGAACACGGGAGTGCTGCATCGATGACGCCGGGAGCCGGGCTCCAGGTCGGCGTCGGGCTGAGCGGGTCGATCGCCCGGTTCCTCGCGGACCTCGGCCTGCCCGACGCCGTCGCGGGGCTTGTTGGTCAGGTGATCGCGTTTCTGGCCGTCTTCGCGGTGGTGTATCTGATCGGCCGGAACGTCCTCGTCCCGCTCGTCGACCGGATGATGGTCTCGCGGGACCTGGAGGCGCACGCCCGGCGGCCGATCCGGCGGCTGGTCGCCGTCGTCGTCGCGTTCATCGCCATCACCGCCGCGTTCGGAGCGGCCGGCTACCCCGACTTCCTGCGGTCGCTCGCGACCATCGCCGCCGCCGCGACGCTGGCGATCGGCTTTGCGATGCAGGACGTCCTGAAGAACTTCGTCTCGGGGATCTTCATCTACACCGACAAGCCGTTCAGGATCGGCGACTGGATCGAGTGGGACGGCAACTCCGGGATCGTCGAGGACATCAGCTTCCGGGTCACCCGGGTCAAGACCTTCGACAACGAGCTGTTGACGGTGCCGAACTCCCAACTCACCGACGGCGTGATCAAAAACCCCGTCGCAAAGGGTCGGCTCCGGCTCCAGGTCCCGTTCGGGATCGGGTACGACGACGACATCGAGAAGGCAACCGACATCATCCTCGAGGAAGCGCGTAACAACGAGGACATCCTGGAGGACCCCGCGCCGAGCGTCCGGCTGACGGAACTCGGCGACTCGTCGGTGACGCTCAAATCGCGGATCTGGATCGACGATCCGAGCCGGTCGGACTTCGTTCGGACCCGCGCGGAGTACGTCCAGGCGGTGAAACGGCGGTTCGACGAGGAGGGGATCGACATCCCCTACCCCAATCGGACGCTGGGCGGCGACCTCACCGTCTCCGGGCTGGGCGAGGTCGAAGCCGCCGGGGAGTGAGAGCCGTCACAGCCGGACGCCGAGCTACAGTTCGATCCGCTCGACCAGCTGGTCGTCGCTTTTGGTGTTGACCGCGACGATCCTGATGTGATCCTCCAGCCCCGAATCGTCGAGCTTCGCTTTCAGGAGGCTGTCGACCTGGTAGACGCCCGCGGCGTTGATCATCGAGATCTCCACGAGCACCGGCTTCCCGTCGCCGGGCCGGACTGAGACGTTCTCGATGGCCTGACTCGACAGGGTATTGATCCCGCGCCAGCCCTCCTCGTAGGGGATCCGCGACCGACCACGCTCCATGTCTAAGGCGTCGGCAACCCGGATCACGCCCGCTTCCGTGGTGAGCGGGTCCTCCTCGGTGTGGTGACACAGGATCGCGTGGAGCACCTCACCTTTCATCCGGACGGCCTCGCCGGCGTCGTAGAACCCGAACTCCCGAAGCAGCCGGTCGAGGAGGTCGGCCGCGAGCGGGATCGAGTAGTACGCGTGACTGTCGCGGTGGACGACGTGGCCGATGTCGTGCAGCGTCGCCGCCAGGGCAACGATCACCGCCTCGTCGGCCTCCTCGAGTCCCTGTTGTGAGGCACCGTTGAACGCCACGCCGCCGCCTTTCAGGAGGTCGTAGAGACACAGCGCGCGGTTGCGGACGATCTCGATGTGCTTGGTTCCGTGGTCGTTGTACCCCTTCCGGGCCACCGCGTTGACGTTCTGGGCCTCCAGGTACGCCGTGATCTCGGGGTCCGAACGGAGCGTCGGTAACACCTCGTTCAGCCGACCGTCCGGGAAGTTGTGGGCTGCCTCGGGGTCGTACTCGCGGCCGCCGTTGCCGGGGGAACTGCTCATACGGGCGGGTGGCCGGCGACGAACAAGTACCTCCGGGTTGCGTTCGGGGGCTCACCGGCTACGGCCGAGCGTCGTCGGCCGCGCGGGCGACGGCGTCGTAGTCGGGTTCCGCGCCGGGGTCGTCGCTCACCCAGGCGTACGTCACCGTCCCGTCTTCGTCGACGACGAACACCGCCCGTTTCGCCACGTCGTCGACGCCGAACCGCTCGAAGTCCATCGCCACGTCGTAGGCGTCGAGGGTCGTGCGGTTGGCGTCGCTGAGGAGGCCGAAGTTCAGGTCGTTCTGCGCCCGGAACTCGTTGAGCGTGAACGGCGTGTCGATGCTGATACCGTACACCGTCGCGTCGATCGCCTCGAACTCCGAGAGTCGGTCGCGGAAGGTGCACATCTCGGTGGTACACGTCGGCGTGAACGCCGCGGGGAAGAACGCGAGCACCAGCGGCGCCTCGTCGAGGCGGTCCGAGAGCGTGAACGACCCGATGGAGCCGTCTGCGAGCGGTACGGTGAAGTCCGGAGCGTCGTCGCCGACTGAAACCATACACGCCCTCCGGAAGCCCCGGAATTCAAACTTGGTTTCGAGGCCGCCGGCTCTCGCCGCAGTGACTACCGCCGTCCGGGAGTGGATGAAACTCCAGCCACACCTTACAACGGAATACGAACGGCTCGAAATTCCGAAGCTCATCGGGTTTCGGGCGTAACCGACGGGCGACCGCGGTACCACTAATACCGGCGCGATCGGGTCCGCAGGTGGATGTCGACGGGGACACGGCCCCCGACAGTCGACAGGGGGTTGGAAGGTCGGCGTCCTCGGCGGTGTCGGCTGCGCGCTCGTGACGGGTGGACTGGTCTCGCTGATGAATCCGCTGGCCCTTGCGGTAGCGATCCCGTCGCTGCTGTGACACGTCGGTCACGGGCCGGTTCTCGCTGCAGTCTTCGTCGTCGCCCGCGACCGTGTCCGATCGCCGCCCGGTTTTCCCGGCGGATCGACGCCGCGCGGGCCGGCGAAACGCGCCGCCGCCCTTCGAGTCCAGGTTGCCCGGAACCGGGAGGAAGTTTGTACGGAGTTCGAGCGAACCCCGACGGGACTGCGCCCCGACGTTGAAAAATTCCCATTACCCGATCCGTCGTGGTCCGGTTCGTATGTCACAAGACAGGACGCGGCGACGGTTCGTTCGGGCGATCGGTGGTATCGGACTCGGCACGATGGCCGGCTGTCTCGGTGGCGACGAGGGCTCCGGGTCGGGGACGACGACCGAGTCGGGGGAGATGACCGACTCGGAGATGACGACCGAAGCCACGGAGACGACTGACTCCGGCGGGATGGACGCCGGACCCGCGGCGATCACGGTGCGGATCGAGAACGTCGCCGCGACGGATTTCTACGGCGACGACACCCACACCGGCGGTCAGATCTGGATCACGCCCGGGGCGTACGCGGTCCATCCCGGCGGGAATCCGATGTTCACCGAGGGCGAGCCGGCGTCGGTCGGCCTCGAAGCGCTCGCGGAGGCGGGCCCGCCGACCGGCTTCCCCGACGAGCCGGGACTGGTTGCGGAACTCCGGTCCGACGACGCCGCCGCAACCGCCGGCGCGTACACGCCGGCCGACACCGTGGCGGACCCCAACGACCCGATGGGGGAGGTCCCCGGCGCGCCGCCGATCGCGCCGGGCGGCGCCTTCGAGTTCACCGTCGAGGCCGAACCGGGGGCTCGTCTCTCCGTCGCGAGTATGTTCGTCCCCTCCAACGACGTCTTCCTCGCGCCCGGAGCGCCCGGCATCGAACTGTGGCCGATGGACGGCGACCCGGTCTCCGGTGACGTGACCGACGCCGTCGAACTCTGGGACGCGGGCACGGAGCCCAACGCACAGCCGCCCGGTGAGGGGCCGGATCAGGCGCCCGCACAGAACAGCCTCGACCAGGGCGACGACGAGGACGGCGTCGTGCGGCCGCTGTCGAGCGTCGACGACGGCTACCGGTATCCAGCGGTGAACGACCTCGTCGGGATCACACTGACTCCGGAAGGATCGATGGAGGGGAGCGACGGCGGATCGATGACCGACACCCAGTCCTGAGACGCGAGCGTAGCCAGGATGCGGCACAGCGTTGGCGGGTACGTCATCTTCGAGCGTTCGGGAGCCGACCCCCGTCGTGACCGGCGTCTCTGGCCGTCGATCCGCGACGCTCGTGAGTTCACGAAGGCAAAAAGCCTATAATCGCGACTGGGTTAGGTGCTGGTAGCGATGTTCGGAACCATCACCCCACTGTTCCCGGGCCTGCCGGGTGGCCCCGAAGTGCTCGTCGTCTTGCTCATCCTGGTGCTTCTGTTCGGCGCCAACAAGATCCCGAAGCTGGCCCGATCGACGGGGCAGGCGATGGGCGAGTTCAAGCGCGGCCGAGAGGAGATCGAGGAGGAACTGAGCGAGATCGAAGGCGAGAGCGACGATGACGACGAGACGGTCGCCGAGACCGACACGGATACTTCGACCGCGACCGAGACGAACTGACCGCGTCGCTCCTCCCCGGTAGGTCCTCCAACGTCGCCGTTTTTCTCACGCTCCGGTCGGACGTGTGGCCTAGTGGATCAGGGCGAGGGGTTCCTAACCCCTAGAGCACGGGTTCGAATCCCGTCACGTCCGTTCGCTTCGCTCACTCCCGTGACGACCTCTCGTTCACTTCGTTCACGAGAATCCCATCACGTCCGCCCGCTTCGCCCACTCCCGTGACGACCTCTCGCTCGCGATACTCGCGAGAGTCCCGTCACGTCTGTTTTCCGCCGAGCGGCAGCGAGGCGTGAAAACGACACGCGGGATCCGAACCAGGGAGCGAACGGAGTGAGCGACCATGGTTCGAATCCCACCGCATCCGCCCGCTTCGCTCACTCCCGTGACGACCTCTCGTTCACTTCGTTCACGAGAGTCCCGTCACGCCCTTTTCCGCCGAGTGACAGCGGGGCGTCACGGCAGCGTATCGGTTAGTATACCATCGATGCTCCCTGTGAAAGAATGCCAACTCGCGGTTGATCCATCAAGATCCGTTTTAATTACCTCTGCCGGTGGCGTCTTATTTATATCATTTGATATCTTTGCCCCGCTTATAGGTTCAAACCGCATCTCGCGAGCGATCTCGCTTGGGCGGCCCGCGGAACAGCAAGTACCGACCGAGAACGTAATACGGGAGTGCGATCAGTCCGTCGATAGCCACGATCGGAGCCCACGGGTGAACGTCGTACAAGACGGCGAGGAGTCGGGTGGGGAGAACCGGGAGATACCAGTGTTCAGTAATAAAGAACCGGTGATAGCCGACGGAGTTGGGTACTGACATCGTGGCAGAGATGTTCACGGCGTCACCTCTAGCCAGTTCGACCCGTTGCCTGCCGAGCGTCACGTTTTCACCGTCGTCCAGGAACACGGTCATCGGTAGCACGTTCGAGTTGCCGAGAGTGTGATTAAATCCAACCTCCTCACCCGGGGGCACGACTGCTGGCGTGCCTGCTCCGGAGGCGACAACGTCGTACTGCTGGGGGCCTCCGGGAATGACCATCGATGCCGTCACGAACAGAACCACGATCGCAGTTAACGCCAGCAACACCGAGTGAAACGAGTCTTGCTCGCGTTTCTGTCTCCGACGACTCCTGTCACGGTCACGGGTTGCGTACCGGTCGCCGAGGTACCGTCCTCGAACCGATTCCCCGAGAAAGAGAAGTGCGAACAGTACCGTAACGAGGTAGCTGAGTCGGAACGATGGAAGCGAGCCCCCGAGTCGCCACGACACGACGTCGAGAACCCGTTCAAGCGCTTCGAATCCGTCGTTCACGGCCTGTGCAACCACCCCTACGTACGGGATGACGACCATACGTCCTCGGAGCTGGAGCGCGTGGCCGATGATCTGTGGACGCTGTACCGGGGGTTCCAACCCGGCTTGGTCGGGGGCGTCGTTGTTGTCTCCTTTAGTAACGTATCCACGGTCGGTTTCCCTCACGATACGGTGTGTGGTCGGGCCACCACCGCCGATCCGTTCGGCCTCGAATACGACGACGTCTCCGGCTTCCGGTTCCCCAGCGAGTTCGTCGGGGAGCAGGACGAATCCGTCACCCGGTTGGAGCGTCGGAGACATACTGTCCGTTTCGACGTACGAAATCCCCATCGGGGCCCCGAACGCTCCGCCGAGTACCGTCGAAACGGCTATGAGTAGAACCACTCCGGCTGCTGCGGTTCCGGCCGCCCTCCGGGCGCGGGCTAACATCTCATCAACACGCGACTGGCGTGGTAGTCCGAAGGGTCACGCTGTCTAAGGTACTTTCGGCTCGGATCGTTTCGGTACAGCGCACGTTCGAGAACGCGACGGTATCGGTCTCTCCCGGCGCGAGCGCCGTCGTGGACGCGGAATCATCGCCGACCCCGACCCGCACAGGGCGGATTCGCACCGCACGTTGATTGGTTACGGTGACGGCTACGGTAGCCGTATTCGTAGTCGCGTTGTGCCCGCTGACCGTTTGATCCAGCGCGATCAGCCCCCGTTCCTGCGCGACTATATCGACGTCCGCTTGCCTGTGTACCGTAGCTGTCGATGACGCGTGGGTCCCCGTAGCGGCCACTACACTGAGCGCCACGCACAGGTATACGATTTGTCTACGATTCAATCTTTGGCTCGCTCGTTCGGGTGATAAAGATTGTTTCGGGTGCGTAGCACGCTCCCGCCGGCGCAACCGTGGTTCCGGGGTACAGCTTAGACCTGCGTGGCGGTGAGATCGAGCGTTCCGGAGAGGTTCTCGCTGGGATCCGAGCTTGGTTCGTCCGCGTTAACCGTTATTGCAGCCAGTACCGTCCCCCCGGCCGGGATACTCTGGTCATCGCCTCCGAATGGGGCGTCGTACGACACCGAACCCGTGTCACCACTACTATCAAAGTCGCTTACGACTTCGCTCCCGTTAAACGGATTCCCGACTGAATCCGCAGTGACCGCGATGTACTTTGGCCTGTTGTTCCCGGCTACCGAGAAGTTCGTATTATCGAAGCGGAAAACGAGTTCGGAGCCGTCACTGTTAGCGGAGTAATTTGTGCCGGCTTCGAACTGAATGTCGAGTTCGATGGGGGCAGTCGTCTGGTTAGTGATGGTAAATGCGGATGCGCTCGGATTGTTCGGGTTGGCACCACCGACGCTCACGACGCTCCCGACGTTCACACCCGTCGCGCGTCCCTGGGCGAAGTCGATCTCCAGCTCGCCGCCAGTCTCGTTGATGATGTTACCCGCATTCCCTTGATCGGTGAGCGCGACGGCACCACTGGAGTCGGTCGTGATGTTCGCCCCGACCTTCCGGTCGTTGAGGTTGAACGTCGTCGATGCAGCCGTGCCAAACGTCGCTGCCGAGCCAGCCGTCAGTGCTCCCATCAGGCTTAGCAGTTTTCGTCGTTGCATAGTTTATCACGGTACGCCGATTCGGGACCGTTCCCGTCCGGCGTACACGATCATCCATTTGAACCTATGGTTGATTGTATTTGGCCGCCGGAAAACGTTCAGCGGGAGCCTGAACGGGTTCAGGGCCCCGCTGAACCGGTTCAAGGGAAGCTTGAGAACGTCCGTGGATAATATGTCTCTGTCGTCCGAACGAACCGAATGCGTTGCTCCAGCGGCGCTACCGTTGCTATTCGATCGCTCGCGAACGTCGCCGTGACCTTGCCCGTCCCCATCGCCTCCGGCACCGGCAACCCCTGGCGCGGGCAAGGGATCATCGCCTCAGGAGGCGGCCGAGCCGTTTCCCCGACGCTTCACGCATTGCGTGGTTCGAGGACGGGCATCCGCGCAGGTAACACTCCCGCATAGTCCGCGTCGCGATCCGCCTTCATCCGGCCGCTCAGAGATCGACCCGATCCCCAATCTCCGCGATCTCCAGCGACCGCGGATACGCGTAGCTTCGAGCGTGGTGATGCAGAACTTTGGGGTCCGCGGTCAGGCCCTTCCACATATCCCAGTGGCTCGGGAGCAGCCGGTCGATCCGGAGGGCCGAGGCGGCCTCGACGATCCCGTTCTCCGTGGAGTACCACCGCGTCCGCTTCGGTTCGCCCGTCTCCTTGTCGTCGATGTTGCCGACCGCGCCGAACGCCAACACGCCGAGGTCGATGTCGTATTGATCCCCCAGGGCGTCGAACTCCGCGTGGGGTTTCGTGTCGCCGCCGTGGAAGAACGTTCCCGAGTCGTGTTCGAAGACGTACGAGACCGGGTGCGTCGAGTCCGGGTCGTGTGAGAACTCGACGTGGACGGTGAACTCGCCGACCTCGACGGCGTCGCCTTCCGCGACCTCGACGAACTGTTCGTCGTCAACGTCGTAGTTCGCAGGCCAGGCTTCCTCTTCCAGCGCGACCGCAAGCGAGTCGTCCGGGGCGTAGAACGGCGCGCCCGTGCCCGCCAGGATCGGCGCCTGGCTGGGTCCGTGGGTGTGATCGGTGTGCTCGTGCGTCGCGAACACGGCGTCCATCTCGTCGACGTCGGCGGGGTCGAACGGCACTGGAATCATCCGGATCGTCCGCGGCGGATCCCCCGTGCCCAGGTAGGGATCGATGGCGACGGTCGTTCCGTCGGACCCCTTCAGAACGAAGCCGTTACAGCCGAGATACCAGATCGCGACGGTGTCGGGGTCGGCCGATTCCACGGCGCGCGGCAGCCACTCGCCCCAATCGCTCCGGGTCATACCCCTGCCTGCGACGGGCGGCCGACTAAGTGTTCCGGAGGCGAGCGATCGAACGGCTCCGATCCCGAACCGCTCACAAAAGCAGGTATTTTAATAATTATGCACGGATTACAGTGGTCGTTGTTGTATGAAGGTGATAACCACTGTATCGTCGTTCCTAACCGGCACAAAGTATTTATTCGCAAGGCGCTTCGATCTGTGTGCTATGAGCTCACATACGAGGGAGACTGCCGACTTCTCGCAGATGGACGAGACGATGCGGCAGCTCGGGTTGTGGGAGCCGCGTCCGGGCGGCTACGACGCCTGAGTCACGTCGACGCCGCCTCCAGGTTTCCGAACGCCTCGTCGACCAGTTCGCCCGTCTCCGCGACGATGTCGTCCATCGCCTCCTCGTCGGCAACCACTCCGAGCAGCTGCGCGATGCGCATTATGCTCACGTGGTAGACCGTCTGAACGCCCGGTTCCTCCTGCCAGACCACGACGTTACACGGGAACAGGCTCCCGATACGCCGGTCCGTGGCGTCGAGCGCGCGATCCGCCATCTCCGGGTTACACGCCCCGAGCACGTAGTAGGGGTCACGTCCAGCGTTTACCTTCTCGTTGAGCAGCTCCGAGGGCGAGAACTCCGTGGCGATGCCGAACCCCGCGTCGAGGAAGGCTTCGCGGACGTGTTCGACCGCCGCCTCGAAGTCCATTCGGAGCGTCGCGCGTTCCTCGCCGATGTCGCCGCCCGCGATCGCGTCCGGATCGATAGGGAGTGTCATCGGGGGTCACTATGCACCGACCCATCAAAGGGTGTGGGATCGGTCACAGCGGTACCGGGAGCCACCGCAGGGCCGACACGACCTTCGACGGCGGGAACAGCGGGTCGTGGAGCGTGAGCCAGTCCAGCAGCGTCAGCCCCAGGCCGTGAGCGACGATCGAGGGGAGGATCGAGCCGCTGTGGTAGTCGACCGCGCCGAACAGCACGTCGGTCGGTCCCGAAAGCAGGAGCTCGATCGGCGGCTTCCCGGCGTGGTGGAGGGCGTACACGACGGGGCTGATGAAGACGCTCTTGAACCCGAACTCGTCGCTGACGCCGACGCAGAGCAGCCCGCGATAGTAGGTTTCGGCCGCGACGACGACCGCCAGCTGCTGGATGGTGTGCGGCAGGAACGACCCCAGGGCGGTGGTCGTCTGCCACATCGGGTAGTACGCACGGATACTCGGCAGCGACGACCCGACGAGGTAGAAGGGAAGCACGAACGCCGCGAGCAGGACGGTGTCGCGGACCGCGACCCGATCGATCCGGTAGCCCAGCCGGCGGCCGTGGGTGATCGCGAGCGTCGCCGGCGCGATGAGGAACACGACGACGTCGCGGACGACGCGCGCAGTCAGGTCCGTCGGTGGGACCGACCACGAACTCCACGCGATCGAGAGGACGAGTCCGAGCAGGAGCGAGCGCTGGAGCCAGGTGGACTCGTCGGCGGCAGCGCGGATGCGGGCGTGGACTGACACCGTCGCGCGGACCCCGTCACTCGGTCTCGACGGGCCCGGCGCCGATGACGTCGCGAACGGCCGTCACGAACGCCTGTCTGGAGTCGATGTACGTCTCGTCGACGTCGTCCAACACCGCCGAGATCGACTGCGGTCCCGACGGCGTCCGGATGACGCTATCGCCCTCCTGTGCTTCGATCCGGCTCACTTCGTGGGGCCAGGTGAGCCGGGCGGCGACCCGCGCGAGCGGCTGCCCCTCGACGGGTGTCTCCTCGCCCAGTTCGACGGGGGGCTCCTCGTCGGCTTCCTCGTCCGCGTCGTCTGCCATACGCCCGGATTTGCCGTCGTCGAAAATAACCCCTTCGGCACGGTCCGGCGCGCCTGGAGCGAGTGTCGGTACCGCCGCACCGCCGACCGACGAGGGGTGCGGTCGCGCCCCGCGTCGGACGCCCGTCTGACACACCGTTTTGTGGGATGGCCACGAACGACCGGTATGCCCAGCCTTTCGGAGGTATACGAGGGGAAGGAGCGAGTCGTGAGCCTCCGGCGACTCACGTTCGGGTTGGGGCTGTTCGTCGTCGGGTCGCTGCTCGTGGTGATCGGTATCGTCGTCGCGACCACGGGCCTGGTCTACGGCTCCGACATCGCCGCGCTCACCGCCAAGCGGCAGCTCGGCGCCATCCTCGCCGGCGTCGGGGTCCCCGCGGTGTTTCTGGGGGTCTTCGCGGTCCTCCCGTCGGGACGGCTCACGAAGGCGGCGGCGGTGGTCGGCGCCGGGATCGGGGTCGTCGGCGTCGCGCTCTTCACGCACGCGTACCCCTGCCGGTGGTCGGGGTCGGTCTGTGGGGCGGGGAAGCCCGATCTCACGCTTGCGACGGTCGGGCTCTACTCGCTGGGCGTGCTGTTGACCTTCTGGTGTCTGTTCGTCGGCGTCGCGAACTTCAAGACGCGCAACGACCCCGGCGGCACCGCGAGGGTGAACGTGACGCGCAAACGCGAGACGAAGTACGTCCCGGTCGAGCGATCAGGTGGGTCGGCCGGAGCCGGCGGCATCGGCTTCTTCGGAACCACCCCGGATGGGAACGTCGAAACCCAGACCGCCGGGCCGGGGACGGCGTCCGACGGCGGGACCGAGTCGGCGTCGATCAGCTCGCCGCTCGACGGGTCAGGGTCGCAGTCGTCGACGTCTCCGCCCCGGGCCGATCAGCAGTCCCGCGCGGGACCGTCAGGCGGCCGGGACGGCGGCGGAGCGACCGCGGCCGACAGCGGTCCCGAGGCGGCCGCCAGCGACGTCTACTGCGGCAACTGCGCACACTTCGAGTACGTCCGGACCGACGAGGGAATCCAGCCCTACTGCGGCGCCCACGAGGAGCTGATGGACGATATGGACCCCTGCCAGCAGTGGGAGTCGCGCGCAAAGAAGCGGCGACACCGTCGCTGACGCCGCCTACACCGATCGGAGCGTCGCCCGCACGTCCTCCCAGTGGCTCCCCTTCCAGAAGACCTGCTCGCAGTCCCGGCACCGAAAGCAGTCGGTCCCGGCGGGGTCCGGCGCGTACGCCGGCAGCGACTCCTCGTCGCCAACCGGCCGGACCGGTCCGTTACAGACGCCGCACCGGGTCGGAGTCGCGTCGAGAGAGAGCTCGTAGCCCGCAGCCCGTAGCTCGGCGAGTTGGTCCGGAACGTCGCGGGAGTGGATGCACAGCGCGTCGTCGGCGCGCGCCGCCAACTCCCGGTCGCGCGTGAGCACCGTCCGTTCCGACCGCCGCGCCGTCGCGAGTATCTCGTCGTCGGTCGGGCCGCCGGCGGGGTCGTCGACGCCGTCGAGGGCGTACGCGGCGTCGTAGCCGCACATCCGGAGGTACGTCGCCAGTTTCCCGAGCATCGCGTCGAGCAACAGTCGGTCGGGCATCTCAGTGGAGGAACGACCGGAGGCCCTCTGGGTCGCGTGTGTTGAGTACGTCGGCTACCTCACACCACCCACGGCGGGCCGTGTGGACGCCGTACCGGACGTAGTCGAGCGCGTCCGGCGAGTGGGCGTCGGTGTCGACCACGACGGTCGCCCCCGCATCGATCGCGGCCCGGACGAGTGCCCCGCGGAGGTCGAGGCGGGCGGGGTCGGCGTTGATTTCGAGGGCGGTGCCGGCGTCGGCCGCGGCCGCGGCGACCCGCTCGACGTCGGGATCAAGCCCCTCGCGCCGGCCGATCAGCCGTCCGGTCGGGTGTCCCAGGATGTCGACGCTCGGGTGTTCGACCGCACACACCAGCCGCTCGGTGGCAGTCTCACGATCCTGGCCGAGCGCGGCGTGCGGCGACGCGACCACCACGTCCAACGCCGCGAGCACATCGTCGGCCGTCGAGAGGTCGCCGTCGGCGTCGATGTTGGTCTCGACGCCGTGCAACAGCGCGAACCCGTCGCCGACCTCGTTGCGGGCGTCGTCGACGGCGGCCATCTGGTCTTCGAGCGCCGCGTCGGCGAGGCCGACGCCGCCCACCATCCCCGGGCCGGTCGCGTGGTCGGTGACCGCGTAGTAGTCGTACCCGCGGTCGGCGGCGGCGGTCGCCATCGCCGCGATCGAATAGCCGCCGTCGGACCAGTCGGTGTGCGTGTGGAGGTCACCGCGGATCTCGTCGGTCCCGACGAGGTCGGGGAGCTCCCCCGCGACTGCGGCCTCGATCTCCCCGGTGCCCTCACGAATCTCCGGCGGGACGAGCGGGAGATCCAGGGCCGCGTACATCGAGGCTTCCGTCTCCCCGGCGATCCGCTCGCCGACGCGCTGGCCGACCTCCGGGTCGTCGACGCCGGAGACGTCGAAGACGCCGTACTCGTTCATCTTCAACTCGCGGGCGATCGCGCGGTTCCGGAGGTCGACGTTGTGCTCCTTGCTCCCGGTGAAGTACTGCAGCGCCGCCCCGAACTCGTCGGGGACGACCACCCGGAGGTCGACCTGCATCCCGTCGGCGCGGACCCGCGCCTTCGACTCGCCGGCCTCGACCGTGTCCGTCACCGCCGGCCACTCGACGAACGCGTCGACGACCTCGGGGCCCGCTTCCGAGGCGACGAGCACGTCCACGTCGCCGGTGGTGTCGCGCCACCGGCGGATCGACCCCGCCACCTCGGCGGACTCGACGGCGTCGGAGTCGCGGAGGTGTGCCAGCGCGTCCTCTGCCAGCGGGCGCGCGTCCCCGAGGCGTTCCCGGCGCCGTGCCTCCCGCGCGAACGCGACGTTCTTGCGGATGTTCTGCTCGGTTTTGGCGCCGAACCCCTTCACCTCGCGGATCCGCCCCGCCTCGGCGGCCTCGGCGAGCTCTTCTAAGGTCGTGATCCCGAGTGCCTCGTAGAGCGTGCCGACGGTCTTCGGGCCGACGCCTTCGACGCGGGTGAGCGCCTCGATGTCGACCGGGAGTTCCTCCCGGAGCGCCGCCAGCTCCTCGATCTCCCCCGTTTGGATGTACTCGACGATCTTCGCGGAGATGGCGTCGCCGACGCCGTCGATCGTCGCCACCGCGTCTTCACCCTCGCCGGCGAGGTCCTCGATCGGCTCGGTGTGCTCCCGGACGTTCTCCGCGGCGCGGCGGTACGAGTTCGGCTTGTACTCGACGCCGTTGGCTTCGAGAAGGTCCGCGAACTCCTCCAGCCTCGCGGCCACCTCGTCGTTGCGGCTCACAGCCCGCCACCCCGGCTTCGCCCCCGGCCGCCCTGCGCCGACGCGCCGCCGTCGTCGCGGCCGAGCGCCTGCTTCAGGAAGTTCATCCACCGCTTGCGGTCGGCGGCCTCCTTGCGGTCGGCCTCCCCGTCGAGGTCGACCGGCCGGAGCTGTTCGAGAGCGTTCAACGCGCGGTCGATCCCGATGACGCTCTCGGCGATCCGTTCTCCCTTCTCGTAGGTGATCTCGCCGTCCTCGATGCGCTGGACGCGCTGGAGCCGCTCCCGTCGGAGGTTCTTCTTCGCGCGGTCGACCCGGTCGCGCTCCCCCGCGGGGACGGTGTCGCGACGCTTGATCTCGAAGACGAACTCCCGGAGGTCGACCTCCTCGCCCTGAACCTCGATCGTCTCGGGGATCTCCGCGCCGACCGTCGCGCCCTCGCGGTTGACCCGCTCCAGCAACTGTTTTCGTTCGAACTCCTTCACGGCCTGGCTCACGGTTGTGCCGGGATCCACTTCGCTCCTTCGGCGCGACGGTGTCGACGGGGGCTGTGCGTTCCCGCCTGCGGCCCCCGAGCGGAGACGAAAGTTCTTATGACCGTCGGGGAGAACGGGACGTATGGGATTGTTCGACCGGCTGCGCGGGGAGAGCGACCCGCGCGTCGCATTCGTCGGGGTCGACGGCGTGCCGTTCAGTCTGCTCGCCGACAACCGTGAACGGTTTCCGAACTTCGCCGCGCTCGCAGACGAGGGCAGCGCCGGCGCCATCGACAGCATCGTCCCGCCGGAGTCCTCGGCGTGTTGGCCGTCGCTGACCACGGGCGTGAACCCGGGCGGGACGGGCGTCTACGGGTTCCAGGACCGCGAGACGGGGTCGTACGACACCTACGTGCCGATGGGTCGGGACGTCCAGGCGACCCGGCTGTGGGACCGCGTCACCGACGCCGGCCGCCAGGCCAGCGTCCTCAACGTCCCGGTGACGTTCCCCCCACAGCGCGACGTCCAGCGCATGGTCTCGGGGTTTCTGTCGCCGGGCGTCGAGAAGGCCGCCCACCCCGATTCGTTCCGCGACGAGCTCGAAGACATCGGCTACCGGATCGACGTCAACGCCAAACTCGGTCACGACGACGACAAGACCGCGTTCGTCGAGGACGCCCACGAGACCCTCGAGAAGCGGTTCGAGGCGTTCCAGTCGATCCTCGGCCGCGACGACTGGGACCTCTTTTTCGGGGTGTTTATGACCACCGACCGGGTGAACCACTTCCTGTTCAAGGATTACGAACAGGACGGCGCGAACAGGGAGGCGTTCCTGGAGTTCTACGAGAAGGTCGACGAGTACGTCGGGAAGATCCGCTCGTCGCTGCCGGAGGACGTAACTCTCGTGGTGGCGTCGGACCACGGGTTCACCTCCCTGGACTACGAGGTCCACTGCAACGCGTGGCTCGAGGAGGAGGGATGGCTCTCCTACGAGGACGACGACCACGAGGAGCTCGGCGACGTCTCCGCCGACACCCGGGCGTACTCGTTCATTCCGGGGCGGTTCTACATCAACCTCGAAGGCCGCGAGCCCGACGGCGCCGTCCCCCAGTCGGAGTACGACGACGTTCGCGCGGAGCTCAAAGCCGACCTCGAAGCGCTCGAAGGCCCGGACGGCCGGCCGGTCGCCGACCGCGTCGTCGAGAAGGAAGACGCCTTCCGCGGGGACCACGACGACATCGCCCCCGACCTCGTGGTCGTGCCGAACCACGGCTTCGACCTCAAATCCGGGTTCAAGGGTCACGAGGAGGTGTTCGGCACGGGACCCCGGAACGGGATGCACAGCTTCGACAACGCCTCGCTGTTCGTCGACGACCCCGACGTGTCGATCGACGACGCCGACCTCTACGACATCGCGCCGACCATCCTCGACCTGCTCGACGTCGACTACTCCCGGACGGAGTTCGACGGCGCGACTCTCTGTAAGTAGCGGTCGTCGCGTCCGGGCGCCGAGGACACATCGTCGCGTGCGGGCGCGGAGGCTACACTAAGTCGTCGAGGTCGTCGCTCGCCCACTGAGCCCCGGAGTCGCCGGACGCGTCCTCGCCGTCCTCGGCCGCCTGTGCCTCCGCGGCGCGTTCCATAAACGACTGGATCCGCTCGGACCGTTCGACGCCGCCGAGCAGGACGAGGGCGGCGAGTCGGTCGCTCGACAGCGGGAAGTCGCCGCCCCGGACCTGCAGGCTTCCGGTCTCCTCCTCGATCCACCGCCGGGCGCGCTCGACGCCCTTTCGCGGGACGGCGTCGGGGTCGCCCGCAACGACGAGGAGCGCGGCGTCGGCGTCGGTGGCGTCGGGGAGGCTCGATCCGGTGAGGACCGCACGCCGGGTGATGCTCGTCACGGTGTTGATGTTCGCCTCGGCGTCGGGGGCGGCGTCCGCAGCGGCGTACCCCAGCGCCGCGATCCCCCCGTCCCGCAGGGTGTTGATTATCTCCGAGGAGTCGACCACGCTCTCGCCGACCCCCTCGACGTTCTCGCCGGCGGCCAACAGCAGTCCGAGGCGCCGCGCGACCTCCCGGTTGATCGCGTCGAACCCCTCGGTGACGCTCTCGCCCGCCGACCGGAACGCGTCGTTGTCGACTAAGAGCAGGGCGTCGGCCTCGCGGGCGAAGGTCTTTAGCGACCGTCCGGCGTTGACCTGGTACATCGCGCCCTCGTCGCGTCCGGGCAGGACGCCGAGGCCGTAGATCGGGACGTCGTAGACCCGGGCGAGTTCGCGGGTGAGCACGGGCGCGCCGCCGCTGCCGGTGCCGCCGCCCAGCCCGGCGACGACGAAGATCGACTCGATCCCCGCGGTGATCCGGCCCTCGAGGGACGCGAGCACCTCGCGGGCGTCCGCCTCCATCACCTCCGCACCGAGTTCGTTGTCGCCGCCGACGCCCTGGCCGTTCACGCGATCCCGTCCGACGAGGACGGTCTCGAACGGGAGTCCGCGGAGGTCGGCGGCTGCGGTGTTGACGCCGACCGCGCCGCGGACGGCGCCGAACCCCATCCGGTCGTCGTACTCGATCAGTTCGCGGGCGAGTTTCCCGCCGGCCTGGCCGACGCCGATCAGGAGGGACTTCATAGCGTTATATCTCCAAGCGTCGACTTCAACGTTCGGCCGCGACGGAGGTTCATAACGGATGCCGCGACCACCCCCGGTATGCCGACCGAGCCGTTCCCGGCCGAGTCGACCGCGACCGACCGACGCGTCGCCGACTACGACCCCGACAGCACCGAGCAGACGGAGTCCGACCCCGACGACGGATCCGACCCGAAGTCGACAGGCGAGGAGGACACCGCCGGTCGTGACGGCGACCGGGTGGCGGCGCTCGAACGCCGGGTAGCCGACCTCGAAGCCGAACTCGAAGCGGTGCGGGGCCTCCTCGACGGCGTGGACGCGGTCGACGAGACGGTCGAGCGTCGGGCGTCGGCCGCGCTCGCGAAGGCCGAAGCGCTGGAGGAACGGTTCGAACCTGAAAAAACGGGGCTGGTCCGCGAGCGCCTCCCGGATGCGGGCGACGACGGGCGGGAGGCCGGAGACGACCGAGCGGATCGGCGCCGGGAAGACCCCCGCGACCCCAGTCCGGATTCGCGGAGACCGGGGTCACGAGGTCGGAACGGGAACGACTCGGAAGGCCGCGGACGTGTCGGTCGAACCGACGGACGCGAAGCCGGAAACGGGACGTCGCCGGGGGCGATCGGAGGCACCCGGAGACGGCCTGACGGAGCGGATGCGACCGACGAGGAACCGGCCGATACCGGCGCGATCAGCAGCGTCGACACCGAGAGGAGTGACGCCGACACCGGAGCCGAGGGGTCGCTCGCGGCCCGACTCCGCGACGCGTTCCGGTGATCCGGCTGGTCGTCGCCGCCGCGCTCGCGGTCGCGACCCTGGCGGTCGCCCTCCCGGCCGTCGACGACGCTCGGGCGGCCCGGACGGACGCGGCGATCGAGGGAACGGTCGACCGGATCGAGCGCGCCGGCCGGTCGCTCGCAACGACAGAGGACGCGACAGCGACGCGAGAGACGGCGGCGACCCGACGGATCGAGTTCAGGCTGCCGGCACGGTCGATCGCCGCCGCGAAGCCGGCGTTCGTCGCGGTCGGCGGCCAGCCGGACGGACCGGGGGATCGCCCGACCGTCACCTACGCCGTGTCGTCGTCCCGCCGTCGACACCTCCGGCTTCCGGTCCCCCTTCGAACGCCCGAGGGGCCCGTCGTCTTCCGGGAGCCCGGCCGGCACGCGGTGTCGCTGGCACTGGTTCGCAGCAACGACGGTCCCGAACTCGTGGTCACCAGGGCCGCCGGCTGGTGACCGTCCCGATCGTTTATATACCGGGACGGGACCACCCGGCGTATGCCTCTGGACGGCATCCCGTCGCTCGGGGGTGATCCACCGGGATCGTTTGCCGGGATCGCAGCGGCCCTCGGGACGGCGGTTGGGGTCGTGGACGAGTCGGAATCGACGGCGGACGGGACGGGAGACGACGTGGAGCCGACCTGCCAGTGCCGGGTCGCGGTCGAACGCCTGGGCGGCGTGACCACCGCGGAGCAACGGGTGCTCGTAGTCGACGCCGACGACTGTCCCGGCGACGGCGATCTAGCGGCGAGCCCCGCCTGCCGGGAAACCGTGATCGGCACGCTGGCCGAACGCGACGTGGACGGCGTCAGAACCAGATCCGACGGTGTCGAACGCACCTACGACGACGGCTCAGTCGGGCTGCTTCTGGCTGCGGGCCGGTTCGTCGAGCGGGTGGGATTCCACGACCGGGCGCTCGCGGATCGCGCCCGCCGGGACCCGATCGCCGCCGCCCGCAGGGCGGCCGGACGCGCCGGTGCAGTGGCCCGGATCGCCGCGGAGTCCGGGGTGGCGGCGGGCGCAGATCGGGTCTCGGAGCAGTCACCGTCGGCCGTGATCGACGGGCGGGAATCCGACGGCGACGGGCGGGAAACGGACGCGACCGACCGCGACGCCTTCCGGGCGTTCGTCGGGCCGACGCTCTCGAAAGCCCTGGTTTCGCGGCGACTGCCCGCGGACGCGACACAGGAGGCGGCGTACGAACTCCCAACGAACGCCGACGTCCGCCGCTACCTGACCGACGACGGACCCGTCTACCACCTCCGGCCCGTCGCACACGACCTCGGTACCGACGCGATGGCGACGCTTGCGGCCGCCTACGATCTCCTCGCGAACGGATCGGTCGGCGGCGGTCCCCGGGCGCCCGGACGCGCGGTCCGGCGGGTCGCCAGCGGGGACGAGCCGGTGGAGACGCTAGCGGCGGTGTTGAGCCGTCACACGCGGGGGCTCGGGGTCTTGGAACACTTCTTCGCGGACGAGCGAGTGTCGGACGTGGTCGTCTCGGCACCGGTGTCGGAGTCGCCAATCAGGGTGGTCGTGAACGGCGAGCGGACGCGGACGAACGTCCGGCTGACCCCCGATGGCGCCGCGGCGCTCGCCTCGCGGTTCCGCCGGGAGAGCGGCCGGTCGTTCTCCCGGAGTTCGCCGACGCTCGACGCCGCCGTCGTCGCCGAGACGGGGCAGCAGATCCGGGTCGCGGGGGTGACCGCACCCGCAAGCGACGGCGTCGGGTTCGCGTTTCGTGTCCGCGACGACGACGCGTGGACCCTCCCACGGCTGGTGGCCGCCGGCGCACTCCGAGCGAGGGCCGCCGCCGCGCTCTCCGTGGCGATCGAACGCGGCGCGGCGACCATCGTGGCCGGCACGCGCGGGGCCGGCAAGACCACCCTGTTGAGCGCGCTGCTCTGGGAACTCCCGGCGTCGACGCGGGTCGTGACGATCGAGGACACCCCGGAACTCCCGGTGGCGGAGCTCCGGGATCGCGACCGCGACGTGCAGGCCCTCCACACCGACGCGGGCGGGACCGTCGAAGGGGGGGCAAACGGGGAGTCCACGGGGCGCTCAGTCTCCCCGGCTCGGGCCCTCCGCTCGGCGCTCAGACTGGGGGACGGCGCCCTGGTCGTCGGCGAAGTCCGCGGCGAGGAGGCGGGTGCGCTCTACGAGGCGATGCGGGTCGGCGCGCACGGCCACGCGGTGCTGGGAACGATCCACGGCGATTCCGCGGCCGCAGTGCGAGAGCGCGTCGTCTCCGACCTCGGGGTCCCGGCGTCGTCGTTCGCCGCGACCGATCTGGTGGTGACCTGTGTCCGAGACGGTGACGACCGGCACGTCGCCGCGATCGAGGAGGTCCGCGGTTCCGACGGCGACGCGTCGTTCACGCCGTTGTTCGATCGTGAGAGGGGCGAACTCCGGTCGACCGGCGTCCTCAACCGCGGCGACAGCGCCGCCTTCGAGCGGCTCCGCGGCGACGGGGAGTCCCACGAGGCGCTCCTCGAAACCGTCGATCGGCGCGCCGCCGGATTCGAGCGGCTCTCGGCGGCTGGACTGACCCGACCCGCCGACCGCGACCGGGCGCGAGGGGGCACCCAGCGGTGACCTGGGTCGACCCACGGGTCCGGGCGGGCGCCCGCAGGATGGCGGGGTGGTATCCGGGCGACGTCGAGCCCACGCCGGAACTCCGCCGGGCGCTCGCGTTCCTCGACAGCGACCTCGGAGCCGACATCGTGGTTCGTGCCGGATACGTCGTCGCGGCGCCGACGGCGATCGCGTGTCTGGTCGCGCTCGTCGCCGTCGGAGTCCCACTCCCGGCGGCAGTCCCCGCCGGCGTCGGGATCGGGCTCGGAGCGACACACACGTGCCACCGGCTTCCTGTGGCTGCGGCGACGCTCCGCCGGACCCGCGCGCTCGGCGACGCCCCGGGGCTCGTCGCGCGGGCGGCGCTCCGACTCAGGCTGGCGGCGACGCCGGAGCGGGCGGCGACCTTCGCGGCGCGGACGGGGTCGGGGCCGTTGGCCCGGAGCCTCGCGGCCCACGCCGACCGGACGCGCGGGGAGTCGGCGACCGGACTCGGGGGGTTCGCCGACGAGTGGCGGTCGTGGTTCCCCGCGTTGGATCGGTCGGTGTCGCTGCTCGAAGCCGCCGTGGACGCGCCGCCCGACGAACGGGACCGCGCTCTCGACCGCGCGCTGGAGACAGTACTCGACGGTGCCCGCGACGAGATGGCCGCCTTCGCGGGCGAGGTTCGCGCCCCCGCGAGCGGGATCTACGCGTTCGGCGTGCTCCTGCCGCTCGCGCTCGTCGGCGTCGTGCCCGCGGCCCGCGCCGGCGGCGTCTCGGTTCCGTCGGCGGCGTTCGTGACGCTATACGACATCGTCCTCCCCGTCGGGCTGCTCGGCGCGGGCGCGTGGCTCCTCCTCCGGCGCCCGATCGCGCTGCCGCCGGCGCGGGTCCGGTCCGACCACCCGGACGTACCGTCCGGGACGTTTCGGGGGCTCCTCGCCGGGGGTGCCGGACTCGTCGGCGGCGGTGCCGTCGGGGCGGTCGTCGCGTCGTGGGCCATTCCCGTTGCAGCGGTCGGACTCGGCGTCGGAGCCGGGCTCACAGCTCACTATCGCCCGATGGCTCGGGTCCGCGCCGACGTCCGTGCGATCGAATCAGGGATCGACGACGCGACTGCGGTAGTCGGACGGCGGGTCGCCGCCGGGGAGTCCGTCGAGACCGCAATCGAGTCGGCCGCCGACGCCACGACGGGACGGACCAGCCACCTGTTCGCGACGGCCGCGGGCGTCCAGCGTCGGCTCCGGGTCGGCGTCCGGCGGGCGTTCCTCGGCGAACGCGGCGCGCTCGCGGACGTTCCGAGCCCACGGACGCGGGCGACGGCCTCGCTTCTCGCGGTCGCGGCCGCACAGGGGCGGCCGGCCGGCGCCACGCTCGTCACGCTGGCTGACCACCTCACGGAACTCCGCCGCGTCGAGGCCGAAGCGCGCCGGGAACTCGCCGCGATAACGGGGACGCTACGGCACACGGCCGCGGTGTTCGCCCCGCTCGTCGGCGGCGCGACCGTGGCGATGGCGACACAGATGGCCGCCTCGGAGACGACGCTCTCGGGCGGCGGGTCGATCGCCGGGGCGGCCCCGGGTGGCGCGGTCCTCCCGCCATCGACGCTCGGCGTCGCCGTCGGCGTCTACGTGCTCGCGTTGGCGGCGATCCTCACCGCCGTCGCGGTCGGCCTCGACCGCGGGCTCGACCGGGCGCTGGTCGGGTACCGGGTCGGACTGGCGCTGTTGTCGGCGACCCCGACCTACCTGGTCGCGTTCCTGGCTGCGTCGATGCTCTTCTGAACGGACGTCCGGAACGCCCCGTCGGCGTCGCGAGGGTTTATACCGGATGCCGGGACCACTCACCCCGTGTTCGACTTCGCTATGGAAGCGTGGTACGGGTGGCTCGGGCTGTCGATGGCGGGCGTCGCGCTCTTCGGCGCGGCGGCGGGGCTGCCCACGGCACCGCCGCCCGATGCCGGCGCTGCCGGCGCAACGATTGACCGCGTCGCCGCCGCCGAGTACACCGCGACGGCGGAGCATCCGCTGGACGCGGCCGAGATCAAACTCGGGACGCGCCGGATCGGGCTCCGGTCGGACGCCGGCACAGCCCACGCGACGCTGTCCTTCGGTCCGGTCACGCCCGTCCCTGCGGACGAGTCGTCGCTGCGGGACGTACTGTACGGGACCCCGCCGGAACGGGCCTTCGGATCGCCCGAGGAGTTCCGCCAGTCGGTCGTCCACGCGCGGGCCGATGCCGCCGACGCGTCGTGGCGCCCCGTCGATCGCACACTGATCGTCCGCCGGGTCACCTGGGAGGGCGTCAATGTCGTTCTCGTCGACGCGTGAGGGGGGCCGCGGGCAGACGACGCCGATCGTCGCCTTGGTCGCCCTGTTTGCGGTCTGTGCCGGCGTCTCGCTGTACGCGACGACGCTGGTCGACGTGACGCCGACCGGGACGGGGAACGCGCTGGCGGAACCGACGCTGGAGCGCGTCTACGACGCCGTGAGCGAGGGGGCCGTGGTGTCGCCGGTCGGGCTGTCCCGGGCCGAACGCGTGGCCCCCGACGGCTACCGGCTCGCGGTGGCGGTCACCATCGACGACGGGCGGTGGACCAACGGGATTCGGCCGCCCTCTGGAACCGCCGGCGTCGACACCGCTGTCCGGCCAGTGGCGGTGTCAACCGCGGACGGAAGTGTGAGCTGGGGACGCCTCCGGGTTTGGGTGTGGCGATGAACGCCGCGATCGACGCGGTCGTCGCCCTGCTCCTGATCTCGGCAGCCGTCGGCGTGGTTGTGACCGGCGGGACGACGACGCCCGAACCGGAACCGGACCGCGCCGACGCTACCGCCGACGCGGTCGCAGCGACGACGGCGACGGTGAACTACTCGCTCGTCTCCGGGGTACGCGAGCTGAACCGGTCGGCTGGAGGGACCGAGCGCCGGATTCGGGCCGGGAACCCCGAACTCCATCGGACGACGCACGGCAGCCTCGCTGGGCTGCTCGCGCGGGCCGCGACGGCGTCGAGCGGCGTGGTCGCCGACGGGGAGTCCGGGCAGCCCGAGCGGGAGCCGCTCACGCGGACCTGGGCGGGGTTCCGACGCGCCGTGCGCGACGCGGTCCGAGCCCGGGTGGGGGCGAGAGTCAGGATCGACGCCGTGTGGCGGCCCTACCCCGACGCACCGGTCGGTGGGCGCGTCGGAGTCGGCCCGGAGCCTCCGGGCGACGGCGTCCACGCTGCGACCCTCACGATCCCGACGGGGGTCGAACCTGTCCCCGTCGAAGCGACGGTGGCGTTCGAGACGCTCGGGCACGCCGTGGCCGCACGGACCGTGGAGATACTGGTGCCGCAGGACGCCGCGCGGGTCACGCTCCGCGGCGACGATCCGGAGGCGTCGCTCCTTGCACACCGCTACACCCGGCTCGCGAGGGCGACGAACGCGTCGGTCTCGGGACCGCTCGCGACCGAGGATACCGACGCGGCGAACGCACGGCTCACCGACGCGCTTGCCACGCGGATGACGGCGGCGCTCAGAGCGGAGTACGATAGCCCGAGCCGGGCAGCGGACGCGGTCTCGGTGTCGTCGGTTCGGATCGTCGTCAGAACCTGGGCCGCGGGGGGCGCGTGATGCGTCTCGCCGAGGACGACCGCGCGCGGGTTCCGTTTGCCCTGATCGGCGTGCTGTTGCTCGTCGGGAGCGCGACGTTCGCGGCGTCGCTGTCGACGCGCGGCCCCTCGCCGGTCGATGCCTCCGCTGACGCCGCAGCGGAACGGGTCGATGCCGGGGCGACCGCCGCGCTTCGCACCGCCGTCCGGGAGGCCGCCCGCGCAGCCGCACGCGCTCCGGTTACCGTCGCCGCCGAGGAGGGCCCGGGGAGCGCGCTCGCGGGGTCGAACACCTTCCGCCGGTATCTCCGGCTCCGGATCTTCCTTGCGGCTCGGGATGCGGTCGAACCGGTCGACCATCGCCGCGGCGACGCCGTCGCTCGCGTCTCGCTGGGGGAGTCGGTCGACACCACCGCCGCGGCCATAGACCGCGTGTCGGTGTCGGCCGTCGACAGGGGGACCGAACTCCGCGCGACGGTCCGGGGGCTCGTCCTCCGCGTCGAGCGCGACGGCCGCGTCGTCGATACCCGGCGTCTGAACCGGACCGTGACCGTCGCGGTCCCGGTGCTGGCGCTCCACGACCGGACGGTCGCGTTCCAACAGCGGCTGAACGCCGACCCGCTCGAGTCGCCCGGCCTCGCGCGGCGGATGACGGTCGGACTCGCCGCCGTAGCGCAGGCCCGTGGCCTCGGACAGTACGCCGGGCTGCCGATCTCGAACGTCGTCGCCAACCGTCACGTCGCGCTCTCGACGAACGCAGGGCTGCTCGACGCACAGCGGGCGGCGTTCGGCCGCACCGATCCCGATGCGGCCGCGGGGGTGCGCGCTGCGACGCTGCGGACCGGGATGACAGACCTGCTGTCACCACACGCCGACTCGCGGGTCGTTTCCGCGGCGACGGGCCAGCTCCCGGACCCGAACGCGGCAGAACGGACGGCGGACGGCGAATCAGGTGACGCGCTGCCGGCCACGCGGACGGTGTCGGTCGGGGTGAACGGGACCGCCGACGCGGCGTTCCTGTCGCTGCTCCGCGGCGAAGACGGGGAGCGTCTCGAATCGATCCGTCGGGGCGGGTACGGCGCGACCGTGTCGGTCGGCGCCGATCGCCGGACCGTCAGACGCGAACACCGGCCGGGCCCGGATCCCCCGGGCGAGAACTGGGCGCTGGCGTACGCGTCCGTCTCGACTGACGTCTCCGTGATCGGGGGCGGGAGCGTCCGCCCGCTCGACCGCATCGGCACGGGCCAGCGGCTGCTCTACCGGGCCACCCGCCGTGTCGTCGAGCGCCACACAGTCGAGCGTACCTGGGTCAAGCCCAACGTCAGCACGCGGACGACCGCCGCCTCGTGGCGCGACGTCTACCGGGTTCGCGTGACCGCAACCGCGCGGCTCGACGGCAGTCGCGCGCCCGCCCGCTCGGTCCGGCCGGTCTTCGAGCACGGCGGCAGGCTCGCCGGTCCGAACCTCCGGGACGCGAACGCCGTGAGCCGGCGGCTCCTCGCCGACCTCGGCGGCGCAGACGGGATCGCACGGAACGCGGTGACTGGCGGGGCGACGAGCGCCTCGGCCCCGGTGACCGGCGACCGCCCGGACGACCTCGAACCGTGGCTCTACCGGGACCTCGCGACCCTCCGCGAGCGGGTTCGGAACGTCTCGGTGACGGTCGCCGCCAGCGACGCCGCCACGGCCGGCGACAACGGCGCAGCCAGGCTGGCCGCCGCCGTCCGCCACCGGCGGGCGGAACTCGTCGATGCGCCTCGGGAGTACGACGGGGTCGCAGATCGAACCAGGGTCGCCGCCCGTGCGGCCTACGTCGATCGGGTGCTCGCCCGTCTCGAGGCCCGCGCCGAGCGGACCGACCGGCGGAACGACGGCATCGGCCAAGCGCTCGATACGGCGGGGATCGCCCCCGACCGTGCGAACGCGCTCGCTGATCTCACGCCCGAACCGCCAGCACCCCGCGACGCTACCGGAACCGACTCGGGGGTCCGCGGGGAGACGGTGCTGGTTCCCGACGGCGACCCGGCGTACCTCGCGCCGGGACCGGTCGGGGGGGAGGTCGTCGACGGGATCGCCGACGACGAGCAGTACGTCGGCCTCGCGGTCAGGAACCTGAACGTCTTCGCGGTGCCGTACGGCGACGCCGCTGATCTCGTCACCCGGACGCTGCTCGGCGACCCCGGCCGCGTCTCGCTGCACGCCGCCGGCGGGGCGCTCGTCGCGGCCGACCGGACGCTCGCCGCCCATCCCGACCCGACGCTCCGAAGCCGGCGCGACGCGCTCGAACCGAAGGTGGAACGCTCGATGCGGGCGGTCAGACGGACGGCGATGAAGACGCTTGCCCGTGAGACCGCACTCGCGGACGCGGAACGGCGCGACGTCGTCGACCGCGCGTTCGGTCGGTGGGGCGGTCCCGGGGAGCGCGCGCTCGCCGCCACGAACGGGTCGCTGGCGCGGGCGACGGCCGCCGTGGCGGCCTCGCGGCTGTCGGCCGGCGACGCCGGCGACGGGGTTACGGAGGACCGGCTACGGACCGCGCTCCGGGTCGACCTCCGCCGAATCGTTACCGCCGAGCGGGTTCGGGTCTCCGAGGGCGCCGTCGAGGACGCGGTCTCGACGAGACGCGAGCTCATCGAGCGGGAGGCGAACAAGGTTGCGGAGACGGCCACCGGGAAGGCCATCCGGCGGGGGACCGGGGGTAAGGTCGGCGGGGTTCCGGCCGGGCTCCCGATCTCGCCGACGTTCAGTCCGTGGGTCGCGACGGTCAACGTCTGGGTGATCGAGTCACGTGGCGCCTACGGGCGGTTCGCGGTGTCCACCGAGTCCGGATCGACGACCTACGTCCGCGACGGACGGCAAGTCGCACTCGACGTCGACGGCGACAACGTCGCGGAGCCGATCGGCAGAAACGAGCGGATCGAGTTCAGCGTACGCACGGTGGCGGTCGTGGCCGTGCCGTCCGGCGGGCTCGGCGTCGGCGACACCGACGGGAACGCCGACGAGCGGTCGGTCGCGTGGAGTGATCCCGAGCCGGGACCACGCTGTCTGACGCCGACCGGGGAGTGTCCGCGCGAGTAGCTCAGTCGGCGGGATCGGAAAAGGAGACGCGAACTGGCCCGCGGCTTACCGGAGCCGCGCGGCGATGAGTTCCCGGAGGTCCTCCCGGAACTCGTCGACCGCGATCTCGTCTAAGACGGGAACGAAGAAGCCCTCCACGAGCATGTTCCGCGCCTGCGTCCGACCGATCGACCGGGAGATCATATAGAACAGGTCCTCCTGGTCGACCTGCCCGACCGTCGCGGAGTGCGACGCCTCCGTGTCGTGGTTGTGGATGATCAGCTTCGGCGAGGCGTCGGCCTCACTCTCGTCGGAGAGCATCAGCGTGTTCTCCCGCTGGTAGGAGGAGGTGTTCCAGGCGTCGCGACCGACGTCCTGGACGCCCTCGTACACCGAGCGGGCCTCGTCGTCGAGGACGCCGCGGGTGACGAGGTCGGCGGTCGTGTTCTCACCGTGGTGCCACACGCGGGCGTTGACGTCGAAGTGCTGGTCCGCGTGGCCGAAGAAGGCGCCGACGATCTTCGTCTCCGCGGAGTCGCCCTCGAGTTCTGACTCGACGTCGCTGCGGGTGAGTCGGGAGCCGAGGTTACCCTCGATCCAGTTGACCGTCCCGTAGGTGCCGACGTCGGCGCGCTTGAGCGCGTAGTGGTAGGTGTCCTCCGCGAGGTTCTGCAGCGACCCGTACTGGACGTAGGCGTTCTCGCCCGCGTCGATCTCTACGAGGTTCGAGAAGTACCGCGACTCGGCGTCAGTGGATCCACCAGACTCGATGCTCTCGAGGATCGTGACCGACGACGACTTCTCGGCGATCACCAGGGTGTGGCTGAACAGCGACCGGGAGTTCATCTCCGCGCGGACGGTCACGTCCTCGGCGTCGACGCCCTCGGGGACGTAGACGACCGTGCCGGTCGTGAAAAGCGCCGCCGACAGCGCCGTGAGGTAGTTCTCGGTGGGGTCGATCGTCGAACCGAACGAGGACTCGACGAGGTCGGGGTGGGCCTCGATCGCCTCGGCGAACGTGAGGACTTCGACGCCCTCGTCGCTCGTGCGTTCGGTCTCGTCGGCCTGGTTCAGCGGGTCGACCAGCGAGCCGAAATCGAGCGCTTCGAGATTCGTCCACCGGCGGCCCGGGGTCTTGATGACGTCCGGGAGCTCGAGGTCGTCGAGCGCCTCGAGGGCGTCGAGGCGAGCCTCGAGCAGCCACTCGGGTTCCTCGCGGCGCTCGGAGATCTCCCGGACCATCTCGGTCGAGAGGTTCGCCGGCAGTTGTGTCCCGCTCATACTACCCGAGGCTCCCCTCCATCTCGAGTTCGACCAACCGGTTGAGTTCGACCGCGTACTCGATCGGCAGTTCCTCGGTGATCGGCTCGATGAAGCCCGAGACGATCATCTGCTTTGCGTCGTCGTCGTCGAGGCCGCGCGACTGGAGGTAGAAGACGTCCTCGTCGCCGATCTTCCCGACCGTCGCCTCGTGGGCCACGTCGACCTTCGACTCGTTGATCTCCATGTACGGCATCGTGTCCGACGTCGACTCGTTGTCGAACATCAGGGCGTCACACTCCACCGACGTCGAGGAGTTCTCCGCGCCGTCGGCGATGTGGACCAGGCCGCGGTAGTTGGTGCGGCCGCCGTCCTTCGAGATCGACTTCGACTCGATAGTCGACTTCGTCTCGGGGGCGTTGTGGTAGACCTTCGCGCCGGTGTCGATGTTCTGGCCCTCGCCCGCGAAGGCGATGGTGATGTGGTTGTCGGAGGCGCGCGGACCTTTCAGGACCGTCGAGGGGTACAGCATCGTCGCCTTCGACCCCATCGAGCCGGAGATCCACTCCATCCGGCCGTCGGCCTCACACAGCGCGCGCTTGGTGTTGAGGTTGTAGGTGTTCTTCGACCAGTTCTGGACCGTGGAGTACTGGACGTGGGCGTCCTCGCCGACAAAGACCTCGACGCCGCCGCAGTGGAGGTTGAACGCGGAGTACTTCGGGGCCGAACAGCCCTCGATGTAGTGGACCTCCGCGCCGTCCTCGGCGACGATGAGGGTGTGCTCGAACTGGCCCATCCCCTCGGAGTTCATCCGGAAGTACGCCTGGACCGGCATCTCGACGGTCACGTCCTCGGGGACGTAGACGAACGACCCGCCGGACCACACCGCGCCGTGGAGCGCGGCGAACTTGTTGTCGCTCGGGGGGACGCACTTCGTCATGAAGTGTTCCTTGACGATCTCCTCGTGCTCTCGGACGGCCTCGTCCATATTGCAGAAGATGACGCCTTTCTCCTCCCAGCGCTCCTGCATATTCTGATAGACGACCTCGGACTCGTATTGGGCGCCGACGCCCGAGAGCGCGTTCTTCTCGGCCTCCGGGATCCCCAGTTTGTCGAAGGTGTCCTTGATCTCGTCGGGGAGTTCCGTCCAGTCGTCGACGCCCGCACGGACATCGACGTCGGGTCGGATGTACGGGACGATCTCGGCGACGTCGACCTCCGAGAGGTCGGGCTGGCCGGGCCAGTCGGTCGGCATCGGCATCTCCTGGAACTGCTCCAGCGCGCGGAGGCGCCGCTTCAGCATCCACTCGGGTTCGCCCTTGTCCTCGGAGATGACGCGGACGGTTTCCTCGGTCAGGCCCTTCTCGGTCTGGAACGCCGACTTCTCTTCCTTCTTGAAGTCGAAGCGTTCCTCGGTGTTCGTGTTCTGGAGTTCTTCGTTTGAGCTCATACGTATGTTGTTAATCCTTGTTTCTTATATGTCTGTGCGTAACTTATTGTAGTTACGCCGCCTCGTAGGCTTCCTCGCGGACCCAGTCGTACCCCTCGTCCTCGAGGTCCTGTGCGAGCGACGCGTCGCCGCTCTTTGCGATCTTGCCGTCGAGCATCACGTGGACGTGGTCGGGTTCGACGTAGTCGAGGATCCGCTGGTAGTGGGTGATCTGGAGGACCCCACTCCCCTGCTCGTCGCGGAGGGCGTTGATCCCGTTGGAGACGTCCTGGAGCCGGTCGATGTCCAGCCCGGAGTCGATCTCGTCGAGCACCGCGATCGACGGCTCCAACAGCGCCGCCTGCAGCACCTCGTTCTGCTTCTTCTCGCCGCCGGAGAAGCCGGCGTTGAGGTACCGCTGCATGAACTTCTCGTCCATATCCAGCTGCTCCATCTTCTCCTTCAGGAGCTGCTGGAACTCCGCGACGCCGATCTCGCCCTCGTCGGCGGCGCCCTCCATCGGGGAGGAGTCGTAGCCGGCCGCCTCCTCGATGTCCTCGTCGGCGTCGGCTTCTGTCTCCTCTTTCTCGTCCTCGAAGAGCTCCTCGCGCTCATCGAGTTTGGCGTTGAGCGCGGTCCGGAGGAAGTTCGTCATCGTGACGCCCTCGATCTCCGCGGGGTACTGGAAGCCGAGGAAGATCCCCAGCGCCGCCCGCTCGTTGGGTTCCAGATCGAGCAGGTCCCAGGTGCGCTTGTCCGCGGGGATCTCGAAGTCCTCGCCGAAGTCGCCGTCCTCGAGGTGCAGCAGGATCTCCCCGTCGGTGACCTCGTAGGCGGGGTGGCCGGCGATGACCTTCGCAGTCGTGGACTTCCCGGACCCGTTGGGGCCCATCAGGGCGTGGATCTCCCCGGAGTTGACCTCCAGGTCGACACCACGAAGAATCTGTTCGCCGCCGTCCTCCGCTACGCTCGCGTGGAGGTTGTTGATCTCAAGTGTGGCCATTGTGATGGTGGTTCCTCGTGAGTGGAGTATAGGCCGAGCCACCCATAATGGTTACGCATTCGCCAGTCCAGAGTTTTCCGTATCGAAAATTTATTTTGTAGTTTCTGAAGCAACGCGTCGAGACGGCGCCGGTGTCGACTACGTGAAACTCCCGAGACCGGTCTGTTCCTGGCCGGACTTCACCTCGTCCCACGACATCCCCAGCGCCTCGATGATCCGCTCGATCGGCCCCTTCAGCGTCTTCTCGAGCATCTTGTCCCAGTCGACCTCGAAGGCGTCGGGCAGCTGGTCGTCGTACTCGATACAGATCACGTCGGGGTCGCGCTTGAACTCGCTGTACAGCGGGTCGCGCTGGGGGTCGTACCCTTGCTCCTCCATCTCCCGGAACCACGAGGGGTGGACCTTCCGGAGGTAGAGCCGCTTGGGCTTCGACCCCCGGCCGAAGTTCGTGCCCAGAAACTCGTTTGCGTACTTCGCGCCGCGGACCTGCGCGGTGTCGGTGTCGTAGGCGTCGAGCCGCTTGCCGATCCCGCCGGGGATGCCGATCTCCTCGACCGGGACCTCACCGGTCTCGAAGTCCTCGATGATCCCGTTGAGGTAGTCGGCGATGTCGTCGGTGTCCTCCCCGCGGACGATCATCTCGATCACGCGCTTCTGGACCTCCTTCGTGATCTGTGCGATGTCGGAGCGTTTGTACTCGAAGCCCGTGATGTCGATGTCGTCGACGTCTTTGCCCTCCTTCCAGACGATGTGACCGGCGTAGCGCTTCTTTTTGCCCGCCTGGAAGAACCGCCGATAGAGCTTCTCGAACTCGATCTGGAACCGGTGGGTGGCCGCATCCAGCTCCTGCAACGCGAACTCGTCGTAGGAGTCGTTGATGTACTCCTCCAGCTCGAAGGACTGCTCGATGGCCTCCTCCTTCGAGACGTCGTCGCCGAGTTCGAGCATCACCGAGTCGGTGTTGTGGAGGACGACACCGCCGACGCCGTCGACGAAGTTCTCGTTCTCCGCGACGCTGAGGTCGTAGACGTATCCGTCGTGGTCGACCTCTGTCAGGGTCGGATCCCGACCGCTGCCGTACGAATCGACGGTTCGAACCGTGTAGGTTCCCTTCTCCGCACGGTATTTCAGCGAGTGCTTCGTGTCGCGCTGGGTGAGTAGCATCGAGAGTCCGGCGGCGAGTTCGCGACTCGCCGTCTCGAAGTCGAAGTTCCGTTCCGAGTACTCGTCGGAATACCGCGGAAACTTCCGCGAACCGTCGCCGTCGACGAGAGTGTCGAGGAACAACTGCTGTTTCGCCTCCGGGAGATGATACACGAACGACGGGATCCGCTTACCTCTCGACGTCTGGCCTGCGAAACGCTTCAAGAAGACCGCCGCAAGCTCGTTCATCATCTGGAGCTTGAGCGTCCCGTCGTCGTACTCGACCGAGCCGTCCCCGTCCTCTGTGGTATACTCGACTGTACGCCGCTCCCGGGTGTCGCTGGCGATGATGCTCGCCGTCGTGTTCTCGAACAGGCGATGGTAGTCGTCTTGAAGCTGTTCGAGCCACCCCCGCCGGGACTCGGCGATGCTCGCACCGAACCTCGAGCTGGTGGTTTCGACGGTCGAGGCGCTTCCCTCCGGAACGTACGCCCCGAGGAGGCGGGCAAGCGCGCGCCCCGCTTCGCTGTCGATATCAATGTATCGCTGTACTTTGACCGTCGAGTCGAGTTCGTCGTAGTGTTCGTGGCCGAACCAGACGTACGTGTCGTTGGCGTGTACACGTTTCGTCTTGACTGTGGTTCCGCCCGTGCCACGCCCGTCCTCGTACTCCCGTTCGTACCCGTGGAGCACGTCGTAGACATCAATCGTCTCAACGGGATCAACGCGGGGTACCTCCGGAATCCGAAGGGGTTCATCGACCTCGGCTGGGGTCGCCTCCACGAAGTCCGGTCCGTCCTCAACGACGTAGGAGTGATCCCGTGTCGTCGTCGATTCCCCGACCTTGTGCTGGAGTTTGACGACGTCCGAGTCCGTCTCGTGGCGGATGACCTGCTCGATTGGCTGCCACTCGGCGTTGCCCGCATCACTCAGCGAAAGGGCCTCCCAGCCGTTAGCGGTCCGCCGCTCCTTCGGCAGACCTGCGGCACCGCTTGGTGCCCCATCGGCCGTCACGAACTCCGCGGATCGGGTGTCGGCTGCCCGCTCGAACAGCTCCTCGATCGGAATGATCCGCATCCGGCCCTCCGGATTGCGGACGACTACTGGACGGTCACCGGTAACGCTGTCACCGTAGATAACCTCTCTGCCAAGTTCGGCGGCAGCGTCGGCGGTGTGCTCGATCACCTCGCGACCGGTCGCAGTGACCGCAGCGCCCATCTCCTTGTCGTATAGCCGGAACCGATCCCACCCCAAAACGCCGTACAGCGACTGTCCGACAAACTGGAATTTCCCGTTTCGGCCCGCGAGCAGGGTGTTGTTGTCCGCGACGGTCACGCAGTAGACGCCGTCGTCGGCGGTGCTCCGTTCGCCGCTGCGGTGCATCCGGAACGAGCTCTTCGCTCCCTCGGTGCAGTAGATACGCCAGGAGCCACTGTCGTGGTTGTAACTCGCCGTTTCGCCGAGGTGGATACACAACCGGAGCACGTCGTCGCGAAGCCGTTCGCTCGACGTGGTGTACCGCCACGACTCCACCTGACGGTCACCGTCGCCCGCGACGAGGACGTTCAAGAAGTCCCGCTTCTGCTCCTCGGCAGCGTCGAAAACGAGGTCGGGGATTCGCTTCTCGAAACTGTCCTCGCCGCAGAGGCGTTCGAGGAGGTCGCCGAGGAGCTTTGAGGTGAACTGATAGGCTCGGTCGTCGACGTAGCAGTCGAAGCCCATCCGATTGAGCAGTTCACCAATTCGCGCGTGATCGTCTCGCGCCGTCTCTCCGCCGTCGGCAACTGCATTCTGTGCGATCTTGATGGTCGTAGACGACCCCCGGTGGTTCTCGCCGAACTGCTTTTCTTCGGACGTGTATACGTTCCCCTCGGTGACGTACCACGCCAGCAGTTCGAGGAAATCGTCACCGTCGTACGTTCGTGGGACCCACTTCCGGCCCGACTCCCGGTGGACGAAACTCGCCTCACAGACCGACTCGATGTACTCGCGATGGGCCTCGAACTCCTCGGCGGTGAACACGTAGCCGGTCTCCCCGCGGTCGGCCTTCGGGACGCGCCGCGGCGTCCACCCGAGTTCCGCGGTGAACGTGTGGCCGTGGACGGCGGGCCGGACCCACACTTCGTAGTCGCCGTCGAGATGCTCGGTGAGGTCCACCTCGTCGATCGGGTCCCCGTGCTCGGCCGACCAGCCGTGCGGGAGTTCGTAGTGGGAGTACTCGTCGAGGTCGCCGGCCTCGACGAACCGGTAGTCGTCCCAGGTCGCGCCGTTCTTCGAGTTCTTCCGGACCAGCATTCGGTGGTTCGGCGTCACCCGGAAGTCGGTCTTGCTCGTCTGGATGTCGACGAGGTCGCCGCGGTAGTCCGGGTACTCGTGCGTCTCCTCGACCGGCTTCGTCTCCAGCCGCAACGTGTCGGGATCGATCGAGAAGACCTCGTCGCCGACGTCGAGGTCGCGGATGTTCCGCACGCCCTCGGGCGTAAGCACCTCGGTGTCCGGCGCGAAGCAGTTCATAATAACCTTGACAGCTTGCTGCTGGCGGTCGTACTGCTCGTAGGGTTGGGTGTCGGGCGCGTGGTCGTTCCGCAGCGACTTCTTCTCCTCCCGTTCGGAGAGGAGGGTGTCGATCATCTCGCGGATGATCCCGTCCGGCTCCCGCCGGAAGTGGGTCCCGTTGGGCGCCTCGAAGGTGTCGCCGTCGTGGGTCTCGGGGTCGACCTTGGTCTCCGGGGATGCGTTGATCGTCGTCATCGCCATAGGATACAAAGATTTCAGATCCAGAACAGTTACGTTCTCCTTGACCCCCGTGATCGGGTCGAACACCGCGCCGCCCTCATACTCCTCGGCGTCGGCTTTGCCCTTCGACGGCAGCGCAAAGCGGCCGTGGGCCTCGTGGAGGATGTACTGGTCGACGGTGTCGCCCGGGGTGGGCGCGTCCTCCAGCTTGCAGCCGACGAAGGTTCGGACCTCGTCCCAGAACGCGATGATGTCCTGTTTCCGGTCGATCTCGACGCAGAGCTCCACGTCGCGGACGTTGTACTCGAGCAGGCGCTCGGGCTCCTGTTCCCAGAGGTCGCCGATGTCGCCCGTGTACCGCTCCTTCCCGGCGTCGAGTTCGAGTTCGCCCACGGCGTCGAGCCGGTAGGATTCGAGTTCGGTGAACTGGGTGCGCTTGTACGCATACAGGAGGTCGAACACGACCCGGCCCTTCACGTCGGGGCCGCCCCACCCGCTGCGCCACACCTCGTTGATCCGCGAGAACCGCTCGACCGAGAGGTTCTGGTCGGCGGCGGGGTCGAGTACCTCCATCCGGTCGAGGAGGTACGGTATGTCGAAGTCCTCGCAGTTGTGTACTAAACACCCGTCAGCGACGAAATTGTGGGTCGTCGTCTCGATATCGTACGTCGTTTCGACCCCCGTGACGGCGACATCCGAAACTTCGACGAAGACGTACTCCGTCCACTCCTCGGAGTCAGTCTCGTGCCGTTTCAGATTGATATCCCGCCGGTGTTTGTCCCTCCCGATGCGCCTGGTTTCGGGGTCGTCGGCTTCGAAGAGCGCATACGGAATGTTTTCGGTCCGTCCGCTCTCTCCGGCGTCGAAGGCTTCGAGCGCGTCGACCTTCTCGGGATGGTTCATACGGGGACGGACGATCGTTTTCAACCGTTCGATGTCACGCTTCGCGTTAGCCACCCGGACAACGTTGCCGCGCTGGGTGGCGTAGATCCCGAGACGCCTGAGCAGTTTCACGTACCACTCCCCGATGGTACGGTTCTCAGCGGCGAGCGTTACGGACGAGGAGACGCTCCCGTCACCGTCGATTGCGCCCGCGAGGAACTGTGCGATGTACGGTACGGACATCTCGTAGACCGGCGACAGGTCGACCGAGCTATCGTTCTTGTCGCCGAAGGGAATACCAAGACCGTTGAAAGCGTACATCAGAGCGTAGTTGAGCACGTTCTGAGCGTAACATCCGGTCCCATCGGGCTGTAACTCGTTTTCCCCGGGGAACTGATCGTGTAGTTCCCGCTCCGTATTGTAGAACCGGACCCCGTCGTCCGTCGACATCGTTCCGTCTGTGAGGACGAGTCCGGCTAGATAAAGCTCCTCCTCGTCGAGTTCTCTGTCGAGATAGCGGCCGGTACGACGGTACTGCTTTCCGCCGTCCGGAATCGGGACGTCATATCTGTTCGCTGCCAGCCGGCACCGGCTCGGGGTCCAGATGCTGGTGTCTGACTGCCACAGCGCAGTCTTCTGTACGTCAAAGTCGGACTCTAACTCCGTGATTGCCCCATAAGGCAGGTTCGACTTGAACTGTTCGACCATCCGCTCGTCGGCGAACCGCTGATTATCGAGCGGTATCAGGTCACGGAGCTCCGGCACGGTCGGATCTTCGACCGGAAGCTTTCGTGGTTTGAGGACGTACTCCCCGGGCTCGATTTCGCTTCCCTCCGTCCAGTCGACGTCCTCGTCGTCGCCGACCATCACGCGGTGATCGCCGGACGACCGAAGCGTGGTCCCGTCGGCGAGGGTGAACTCGTAGATCTCGCGCTCGCTTTCCCACTTGTTCGTCACCGTCGCGACGGTCGAGTGCTGCGCTTCCGATCCGACGACCTCGTCACCGATCTCTACGGCTCGGATCTCCTCTGTCGACCCGTCCGCCATCTGGACCTGCGCGTCCGCGGGGAGACAGTTCCAGCCCGTGAAGAGGTCCGGGTCGGTTTCCTCGACGTACGAAACGAACGCGTCGAGCATCGCCTCCTCGCGGTCGAAGGTCCGGACGTCGACCTCGGTGCCCTCGCGGAAGGGCTCGTAGTCGGGGAGGTCGGCCGGGCTCTCTACCCCCGCTGCGGTCTCCGGGGCGTCGTAGAGCCACGCGACGTACTCGTCGCGGTAGGAGTCGTGGCTCGTCAGGCAGACGACCGGCTCCTCGCCGTCCTCGGGGAACCCCGAGCGGTCGTCGACCTCGATGTCGAAGGTGTTCACGCGGAGGTCGGCCTCGACGTCGACCGGTTCGATCTCGTCGTGGGGGATCTGGATCGAGTCGTCGTCGAGCCGGCGGGTTGGGACGCGGATCCCGCTTTTGATGTCCTTGTCGATGAGCAGCCGGTTGGGAAAGAGGATGTCCGCCTCGTAGTGGTCGAAGTCGTCGCGGATCGCGCCGACGTCGCGCGGGGTGCGCGTACAGATCTTGGTGAGGTCGTCGCCGCGGATGCTCTCGAAGCTGTCCTCGGTCCGCGTGATGACGTCGCGGTCGAGGGCGTCGTCGTCGAGAGTCTCCGTGGGGGCGTAAAAGTACGGCTCGAACCCGAGGACCCGGACGTGTTCGGGCTCGTTCTCGGCCGTGCGGCCGAAGACGTGAACCACGGGGTACTCCCGGTTGCCGCTGCCCTCGATCGAGTAGTTCACCTGCGTCACCATCAGTTCGACCGTGCCGTCGGCGTCGGGAAACCGGATGTCCTCGGCGTCGACGACCTCCGAGACGTGGCCGCCGCCGTTGCCCGCGACGGCGACCGCCTCAGCGTCCGGCCGGGCGTCGTCGCCGTCGTCGCCGTCGCCCCAGCCGTCGGTGAGCCCTGCCTGTTCCATACCGACCCTTCGACGCTCCCGAGTAAAAGCTTCGGCATTACCCCGATCGACCTGGCCGGTACCGCAGCGAACCCGAGATTATCCCCGTGCCGTGGTGCGGTTTCGGGCCGCCCGGCGAGAACCGACTCGGTCACAAGACATATACTATGGTACGTGCTACCAAGGAGTACGATGGTCGACCCTGAAAACTCCGGACGGACGGATCGGTCGCCAGCCACGCCCACGCGAGTGGGGGAAGCGAGCGGGCTCACAGCGGTCGAGTCCTACGAGGTAGACGGCGGGATCGTGTTCTACGACCCCCAGAACCCGCTGGCGTGGGTCGAAGCCTCTGGCAGCGTCTCGCTCGCCGAACGGTGCTGAAACGCCGGGAGTGCCGGAGCGAACTGCTTTTCCAACCGCCGGTCGTACGTCGAGTGTGCCTTCGAGGTTCGACGAGTGGCCGGACGAACCCGACGAGCCGGATCCGGAGGCCCGCTGGGACTCCCCCGAGGACGACCTCGTATCGATCCCGAGCGTAGAGGACGGCGACCCCGACGCGGAGGGGGCGGGCATCGAGGTCGACGGCGAGGTCGCGAAGTTCTTCTGGGTCTCCGTGATCTACGCCAACGTTGCGCTCGGGGGGGTCGCCGTCGGGTTGCTGCTCGTCGGCTTTCGTGGCCGGGTAACGGTCGGCGCGATCGCGGTCGCTGTCGGGTTGCTGGCGCTCTATCGGACCTACGACGTCTACCGGCGATACCGGGAGCACGTCGGCGAGAGCAACGAGGCCGGGGAAGCGGAACGCGGCAGCGACCCCGACACCGGCGCCGAGGGGGCCGACGACGGATCCGGGTGAGCCGCCGGCGCAACCGATAAGCCGACTTCGGCCCTGGGTTGAGGTATGCAAACCGTCCGCGACGCCGCCGGGGACCGGTATCTGCTCGTGAAGCGCTCCGCGGAGTCGAGCCGGATCCGCGACCCCGACACCGGCGAGGAGGAGTACCGCCCCAACGACGCGCTGACCTTCGAGTCGGAGACGCCGCTCTCGGTCCGGGCGGCCGCCGTCCCCGCCCCCGTCCGCCGGGTCGTGGCCGCAGTCCACGACGACCGCTCGCTCGGACTTTTACTCGATCTCGTCGACCGCGGGCCGCTCGCGGCCGTCGACCTGCTCGCGTCCACGGACCTGTGTGAGTCGGACCTCCACGGGCTTCTGACGGAGTTCCGCGCCGCCGACCTCGCGGTCGAGACGGCGGTTAGCGGCGAGCGGGGGTACGACGCGACCGACACGGCGCGGGAGGCGGTGGCGTCGCTACGGACGGTCGGCGGCGACGAGGAGTAAGGAACCGCGATCAGGCGAACGCGCGGCTCGGTTCGCCGTCGGTGATCGCGTCGGCCTGGATCTTCTCCCAGGCCTCGACGAAGTCCGCCATCGCGATCTCCGTGCGGTTGTCGCGGATCGCGAACATCCCCGCCTCGGTGCAGATCGCCTTGATGTCCGCGCCGGAGGCGTCGTCGGCCATATCCGCGAGCCGCTCGAAGTCGACATCGTCCCCGACGTTCATGTCGCGGGTGTGGATCTCGAAGATGAGCGAGCGCCCCTCGCGGCCGGGCTTGGGCACCTCGATGAGCCGGTCGAAGCGGCCGGGGCGGAGGATCGCCTCGTCGAGCATATCGAACCGGTTCGTGGCGGCGATGATCCGGACCTCGCCGCGCTCGTCGAAGCCGTCCATCTCCGAGAGGAGTTGCATCATCGTCCGCTGGACCTCGGCGTCGCCGGAGGTCTTCGAGTCCGTCCGCTTGGAGGCGATGGCGTCGATCTCGTCGATGAAAAGCACCGCCGGCTCGTTCTCGCGGGCGACCTCGAAGAGGTCACGCACCAGCTTCGCGCCCTCGCCGATGAACTTGTGAACCAGCTCCGAGCCCGCCATCTTGATGAACGTCGCGTCGGTCTCGTTTGCGACCGCCTTCGCCAGCATCGTTTTCCCCGTCCCTGGCGGGCCGTACAGCAGCACGCCCGAGGGCGGCTGGATCCCGACCTGCTCGAACATCTCGGGGGATTCCAGCGGCATCTCGACGGTCTCGCGGACCTCCTGCATCTGCTCGTCGAGCCCGCCGATGTCCCCGTAGGTGACCTCGGGGCTGTGGTCGACCTGCATCACGCGGGCCCGGACGTCCGTCTCGTCGTCGAGGCGCTTGACGATGGACAGCGAGTTGTTGACCGCGACCCGGGAGTCGGGTTCCAGCTCCGCCCGCATGTCCTCGGTCACCTCGGTGAGCGCCTCCTGGTTGTTGCCGTGCTGTTTGATCACGACGCCGTCGTCGTTGATCTCCTGGACGGTGGCGACGAACAGCGGCGACTGCTTCAGTTTCTTGTTCTCGTGGGTGAGCCGCTCGAGCTTCTGCTGGTACTTGTTGTTCTCCGCGTTCGCGTCGAGTAGCTTGTCCCGCATCTCCTCGTTTTGGGACTCGAGAACGTCGAGGCGTTCCCGCAACGCCTCGATCTTCTCCTGCTGCGACGCCGCCTCCTCGTCGTACGGGAGCTCGACGTCGTCAACGGTGTCAGTCATCACAAGACGTAGGCTGCGGCTTCATAAGAGGCTTCGGGTGGACGAAACGCCCCGGGCGATCGGTACGGCATCTCCCGTTTCGACGGCCGTTATATGCATATCAGTAATTGTTTGATACAGTAAATATTATCACCCCACATCCACAAGGGCGAAACACGAATGAGTGCCACCGAACCACTCGCCCGAGACGAGGAGTCGGCCGATCGATGGGATCAGGTGCGGGAGATGCCGCCGAGCGCGAAGCTCGTAGCGAAGGTCCTCGACTACAACGACACGCTGACCCAGAGCCAACTCGCCGAGGAGACGCTGTTGCCGCCCCGGACGGTGCGCTACGCGCTCACCCGGCTCGAGGACGCGGACGTGGTGAACTCCCGGTTTTCCTTCACTGACGCCCGTAAGCGACTGTACACGCTAAACGTCTGATCGCGGCCGCCGTCCGAGGGTTCAAACCCCATCGCGCCGCCAGGTCCCGTGTGACCGATCGATCGTCCGGCACGCCGCCACGACCCGAAGCCGTCCGCCGGTCGCTCCGGTCGCTCGCGGACGGGTCCGCGCCCTCCCGCGAGCCGACTGCCGGTTCAACGGCTCCCGAGGTCGGGTCCGTTCCCCCGGAATCCGTCGTCGAAGACGCCGAGCGCGCGGTTCGTTGCGCTCGCGACGCCGCGTCGTTTCTGTCGGGCGGGCGTCTCCCGGACCTCGACCGGGCTATCGCGGCGGCTGCCCGTCGCGGCGACGACGACGTGGCTTCCCGCGGGCGGATCGCTCGGAACTCGCTCCGGCGCCTCGCCGACGCGCTGAGTGGGGGCGCAAGCACGGAACCGGCGGGTGACGCAGACCGCGCGGCCGGCCCGCCGGCCCGCGACGACCGCTTCCGCTCCGGTCGCGGAACGGTTTTAGGAGACACCGCGCAACGTCCGGACAGATGACACGGGTGATCCACACCGGCGACACCCACCTCGGGTACGCACAGTACCACTCCCAGACACGCCAGGCGGACTTCCGGGACGCCTTCGAGCAGGTGGTCGACGACGCAGTCGACGCCGACGTCGACGCCGTGATCCACGCGGGGGATCTGTTCCACGACCGCCGGCCGGAACTGCGGGAGCTCCTGGCGACGATCCGGCTCCTCCGCCGGCTCCGGACGGCCGGGATCCCGTTTCTCGCGGTCGTCGGCAACCACGAGTCGACCAGAAGCGGCCAGTGGCTCGACCTCTTCGAGGACCTCGGACTCGCCGAACGCCTCGGCTCGGAGCCCCGGAGCGTCGGCACGACGGCGTTCTACGGCCTCGATCACGTGCCGAAGTCGCGGCGGGCGGAGCTGGACTACGACTTCGCGCCCCACGACGCCGACTTCGCCGCCCTGGTGGCTCACGGGCTGTTCACCCCCTTCGCACACGCCGACTGGGAGACCGAGACCGTCCTCGCGGAATCGACTGTCGACTTCGACGCCGTCCTGTTGGGCGACAACCACGAGCCCGGAACCGAGACGGTCGACGACACCTGGGTGACCTACTGCGGGTCGACCGAGCGGGCCAGCGCCGCCGAGGAGACCCCTCGCGGCTACAACCTCGTGACGTTCGACGACGAGGTCGACGTCCGGCGGCGGACCCTCGACACCCGGCGGTTCGTCTTCGTGTCGGTGTCTCTGTCGGCGGGCGAAGGCGCCGAGCGGGTCCACGAACAGCTCCGACAACACGACGTGACCGACGCGGTCGCGGTGGTCGAGATCACCGGCGAGGGGGAGTCGGTGGCGCCCGCCGCGATCGAGGAGTCACTGACCGAGCGGGGGGCTCTGGTGGCGCGGGTCACCGACCGCCGGGACCGCGAGGCCGACGCCGACATCGACGTCTCCTTCGCCGACCCCGACGACGCCGTCGCCGAGCGGGTCCGCGAGTTGGGGCTCTCCGAGGCCGCACTCGACGTCGACGAGACCATCCGCTCGGGGGAGACCCCCGACTCGAACGTCCGGGCGGCGGTGGAGTCGCGCGTGGCGGACCGACTCGACGGCGACAGGACAGCGTTCAGGGTCTCGACGGACGGTGAGGATCCTCCGGGAGGTGGCGACGACGTCGCGGATTCCGGAGCGGGCGACGACGCCGAGGAGAGCGAAACGGACGGCGACGAGAACGACGACGGCGGCGACAGCGACGACACTACCGCCATAGCGGAGGAGCCGGCGACCGGGAGCGACGACGACGGCGCCGATCCCGGCGGGGAGTCGGACCGCACGACCGACACGCAGGTCACGCTGGAGGACCTCTGAATGCGGTTCGAACGGCTCCAGCTTCGAAATTTCAAGCCCTACGCCGACGCGGACCTCGAACTCCGGGACGGCGTGACGGTCATCCACGGCCTGAACGGCAGCGGCAAGTCGTCGCTGCTCGAAGCCTGTTTCTTCGCGCTGTACGGCGCCCGTGCGCTCGACGACACGCTCGACGAGGTCGTGACCTCCGGCGCCGACGGGGCCGAGGTGACGCTCCGGTTCGTCCACGACGGCGACGCCTACGAGATCACCCGCGAACTCCGGCGCTCGGGCGACCGGATCTCGACGACGACCTGCACCCTCGACGGCCCGGACGTCGCGGTCGATGGCGCGCGCGACGTGCGGGCGTTCGTGACCGAACGGCTCCGGATGGACGCCGAGGCGTTCGTCAACTGCGCGTACGTCCGTCAGGGAGAGGTCAACAAGCTGATCAACGCCACCCCCACACAGCGACAGGACACGATCGACGACCTGCTCCAGTTGGGGAAGTTAGAGGAGTACCGCGAACGGGCCGGACAGGCCCGGCTGGGGGTCGAAGACGTGCTCTCCGAGCAGCGTGGCGCGCTCTCGAAGCTCGACGCCCAGATCGAGGCGAAGGAGTCGGCCGACCTCCACGCCCGGTTGAACGAACTCGAAACCGAACTCGCGGAGGTCGACGACGAGATCGAGCGGTTCGAGGGGAACCGCGACCGCGCAGAGGAGACGCTCGCCGACGCCGAGGAGGTGCTGTCGACCTACGAGGATCGGAAGGCGGAACTGTCGGAGCTGGACGACGACATCGCGGAGCTGGAGGCGGCCATCGAGGCCGACGAGTCCACCCGCGAGGAACTCAAATCCGAGATCGTCGAGACCCGAGACCGGGTCGAGAAGCTCGAATCCGAGCTGTCGGCCGCGCTCGACGGGGCCGAGATCGACGCGACCGGCGCCGCCGACCTAAACAGCGACGCGATCGACGAGCGCTGCGAAGAGCTCGACGCCGCGGAGGCGTCGATCCGCGAGGATCTTCAGGACGCCAGAGAGCGACGGACGATGCTGTCGAACCAGGCTGAGAACCTCGACGAGCGGGCCGACGAGCTACAGTCCCGCGCGGAGGAGGCCCGGGAACGGGCCGACGACGCCGAGGCGTCGGCCGACGACGCCGACGACCGGGCGGCCGAGCACGGCGAGGAGATGGACCGTATCGACGGCGAGATCGAGTCGCTCCGCGGGCGGTTCGACGACGCCCCGGTCGACGTCGGCGAGGCCGCCACGTACCGGGAGTCGATCCAGGCCGACCTCGACGATGCGAAGGAGGCGGTCACGGAAGCGCGGACGGAACTGGAGTCCGCGCGCGAACGGCTCGAGGAGGCGCGGGAACTCCGCGCCGAGGGGAACTGTCCGGAGTGCGGCCAGCCGGTGGAGGGCTCCCCGCACGTCGCCGCCATCGACGACCACGAAGAGCGGGTCGCGGAGCTCGAATCCGAGGTGCAGGAGGCGCGGGAGCGGCGCGAGGAGCTGACCGACCGGCTGGAGGTTGCCGAGGAGCTTGCGGACGCCGAATCACGGATCGAGAGCCTGCGGGAGCAGCGCTCCCTGGTCGAAGAGCGGGTCGCGGACGCGGAGGAGGCCGCCCGCGAGCGCCGCGCAGAGGCTGAATCCCTCCGGGAGGACGCTGCCGACTACGAGGCCGAGGCCGAAGAGAAACGGGAGGCGGCGGAGACCCAGTCCGAGGCCGCCGCCGAGGCCGCAAAGCGGGTCGAATCGCTGGAGGCGGATCTTGAGACCGTCGCCGAGGCCGCAGAGCGGCTCGACCGGATCGCCGAACTCCGCACCGAGCGCGACGAGATCGAGGCCCGGATCGACCGGCTGCGGGAGCGCCGGGCGGAGCTGTCGGAGCGCAACGACGAGCGCCGGGAGTTCCTCGCGGAGAAACGGGAGCGCCGGCGGGAACTCGCCGACGCGATCGACGAATCGCGGATCCAGGAGGCCGAAGCAAACAGGCAGGAAGCCGAGTCGTACCTCGAACGCGTCGCGGAAAAGCTGGACGAACTCCGGGAGCGACGCGACGAGATCCAAAGCGAGATCGGCAGCGTGAAAGGCGAACTCTCGAACCTCGAGGACCTCCGTACGGACAGGGAGGCGGTGGCGGCCCGCGTCGCGGACCTCGAATCGCTCCACGACGAGATCGCGACGCTGGAATCGGCGTACACCGACCTCCGCGCGGAGCTCCGCAAGCGAAACGTCGAGACGCTCGAACGGATGCTCAACGAGACCTTCGAGCTGGTGTACGGCAACGACGCGTACGCCCGGATCCGGCTTGACGACGAATACGAGCTGACAGTCTTCCAGAAGGACGGAACGGCGCTGGAGCCCGGGCAACTGTCGGGCGGCGAGCGCGCGCTGTTCAACCTCTCGCTGCGGTGTGCCATCTACCGGCTGCTGGCGGAGGGGATCGAGGGGTCGGCGCCGATGCCGCCGCTGATCCTCGACGAGCCCACGGTGTTTCTCGATTCGGGGCACGTCTCCCGGCTGGTGGACCTCGTCGAGGAGATGCGGAGCCTCGGCGTGGCCCAGATCCTGATCGTGAGCCACGACGACGAGCTCGTTGCAGCCGCCGACGACCTGGTGACCGTCGAGAAGGACCCCACCACGAACCGGTCGTCGGTCCGGCGCCACGAGGACGCCGCCCTCGCCGCGGCGGAACTCGGGGCCGACGACTGATACTGTCGGCTATCGTCGCGTGACGGATTACGTAGTCAGTTGCCAGTCGTCGACGACCGGACCCGTCACCGCGTGCCGTACGACCCGAGAGCCGGGGTGGTAGAACCCACCGGACGGACTCACAGGGACGGGGGGCCGCTGCCAGGAGTGCATACCCGGGCGTCGGGGTCTTGTACAACCAGCAGCTACCACAGGGCGTAGAATGAACCTGCTTCGGGTGGTGACGAAGCTCCACCACTACCGGCTCCCGACGATCGGGCTCTGCGGGTTGGCGATGACGCTCGCGTTCTCCGAGCCCGGCACCAGCCTTCGCACCGTTGGGCCGCTCCGACTGGATATGTTCTACGTCTCGGTCGTCGTGTGCGGAACGTTGCTTCTGTCTGTGGTCGTACTCGACGGATACGACCCGGAGGAATACGGACTGGACCCTTGAACCCGTGGGGCCGACTCTGTCTCGGGAGGCCGACGAGGAACCGGTCTCGACCGGTCCGTGTGTGACCCCGGCGCGCGGACGGCCGGTCGCGTGCCGGGAACCACCTGTTCGGCCGGTGGGCTCATACTGTCGGCTATCGTCCCGTGACGGATTTCGACACCCCGGGGTGTCGAAAATCTTCACGTAGTTATAGCCAACAGTATCAACACCGCCGGGATCGACGGTCGAGTATGGGCACGGCGCTTCAGACCCGCGAGGGGCAGGCCGAGGCGGTTCTCGACCGGCTGTACGACGAGTATCCGGACACGACCATCTCGCTTCGGTTCTCGAACCGGCTCGAACTCCTGGTTGCGGTGGTGCTGTCGGCGCAGTGCACCGACGAGCGCGTCAACGCTGTGACCGAAGAGCTGTTCCAGAAGTACGAGACGGCCGCCGACTACGCCGCCGCCGAGGAGTCCGACCTCGCCGACGACATCTACGGGATCACCTTCCACAACAACAAGGCGGGCTACCTGAAGTCGATCGGGGAGACCCTGGTCGAAAAGCACGGCGGGGAAGTCCCCGACACGATGGCGGCGTTGACCGACCTGAAAGGCGTCGGGCGGAAGACCGCAAACGTGGTGCTCCAGCACGGCCACGACGTCGTCGAAGGGGTCGTAGTGGACACGCACGTCCAGCGGCTCTCCCGGCGGCTCGGGCTCACCGACGAGGAGCGCCCCGAGGCGATCGAACCGGAGCTGATGGCGCTGTTCCCCGAGTCCGACTGGCAGCAGTCGACCCACCTGTTCATCAGCCACGGCCGCGAGGTCTGTACCGCCCGCACCCCCGACTGCGAGGCGTGCGTCCTCGAGGACATCTGTCCCTCCTCGAAGCTCGACAGCGACGTCGACCTCGCCTCCGGCGACCCCTGGGAGTGAGGTCCGGCCGCGGCAAGCCGGGTCAGGGTCGGCGCTACCCGAGCAGATACCGGGTCAGGAACTGGTAGAGCCCGAGCAGCCACGCCAGAAACCAGAAGATCACGTAGCCGAAGACGCCGACGCGGAGCCGGCCGCGCCACGCGCCCATATTCGGGTGGAGGTCGTCGAGGTCGACGTCCCGCGTGGGGTCGGAGTAGAGGTCGGCCTCGCGTTTCACCTGGAGGATGCGGACGATCCCGGTGAGCGCGAACGCGAGCAGGGCGTACGCCTGCAGCCCCAACACGGCGTGGAGCACGAGCACCCCCCGGAGCTGGTCGAGCAGCCGCGGCACCATCCACCCCGCGACCGGGATCGTGTTGAGAACGAGCCCGGGGACGATGAACTTCAGGTGGTGGATCAGGACGTCCCAGGTCACCACCTCGGCGTCGATCATGATCCACGCGCCGTAGAGGTAGAACGGCAGGCTCGCAGTGACCATCAGCGCGGCGCCGGTCGCGATGGTCGAGTCTGAAACCATCGGGCTCGCTACGGCGTCCCGCGGTGTAAAGTGACCGACTCGGAGCCGTCCGGGCGGCGGTGGGATCCGGGAACCGTTACCCTAAGGAGTGTGCCGGTGCAAGCGTCGCGGGATGACCGAGTCGCCGGAGAAGTCGTCCGCGGCGGACCGTCGCTCGGAGCCGACCGACGACGATGGAAGTACGGGCGCGTCGGCCGGCGCCGAGGGGACAGCAGCGGCCGACGGCGACACGGCGACGGGAGCCGACGAAGCCACGGAAGCGGGGACGGACGCGGGCGAACCCGCGGAACCGGGGACAGCAGCGGCCGACGGCGACAGCGGTGACAGCGAGGATCTCGACGCCCTCCGGGAGCAGGTCGAGGAGACCTACGACTTCGAGAACTTCGGCCCGGCGGATATGGCCGAGATGAGCTTAGAGGAGTGGGAGGCGGCGTTCGACCCCGAGACCTGGATCGTGGGCGAGGAGCTGCTCGACCGAGTGGAGCAGGAACTCAACGCCCGGGTCGCGATCCGCGAGATCTTCGCGATCGTCGAGCGGGTCGACGACGACGGCGAGGATCGCGTGATCGCCTACTCCGACGAGGGGTATGCGGTCATCTACGCCGACGGAAGCGTCGAAGGCGAGGGGACCGTCCTGCGCGACGTGAAGCCGACCGTCGCGCTGTGCTCGATGGACAGCTACGAACTGATGGACCCGCCGGCGGACGGCTCCCTGCCGGAACCGCGGGAGGTCGTCGAGGGCAGCGGCGAGTTCGGGAACCTGATGCTGCAGGTCGTCGCCGGCGTGCAGATGTTGGTCGGCGTCGGGCTGTTGATCGCGTGGCTCGCGCTTCCGTCGCTGTCAACTGTCGTGGCACCGATCGCGGCCATCGGCTTCCTGGTGATCGGCTTCTTCCTGTTTCTGGTGGTCGCCAACGCTCGGCTCTCCGATCGGTTCCGCGTCGAGGAGTTCCGCAACCGGCTCCGGGCGCTCGAAAACGCCGACGAGCAGTGGGCCAACGTGCTCCCCGAGGAGGCGAGAGGCGACGCTGCCGTCGACGACGGAACCGGGCCCGACCAGCGGCGCGAACTGGGCGCCGACAGGGGGCAGGCCGGGGCCGACGGCCACGGAGAGTCAGGCGCGGACACGACCGGAAGCTCCGGCCCGTAGACACCCACTCAGGCGGGGAGTCGGTGGCTTTAAACGCATTCCATTCTGAGGCTGAACTGTATGAAACGGCGGGACTTCCTACGGACGGCAAGCGTCCCTGCTGGCGCCGCGACGGCCGCCGCCACGACCTCCGGCCTCGGAGCCGCACAGGAGGAAACCGAGGGCGGCGGTGGGGGCGGGACAGCCACGGTCACGGTCGGCCCCGGCGGATCTCTAGTGTTCTCGCCCGGTACCGACGAGCCCCTGCAGATCGCTCCCGGGACGACGGTCGAGTTCGTCTGGGAGTCGAACAACCACAACATCGTCGTCGACAGCCAGCCGGAGGGCGCCGGCTGGGAGGGCCACGAGCCCCTCGAGAACTCCGGGTTCACCTACGAGCACACCTTCGAGACGCTCGGTACCTACGAGTACTACTGTGACCCCCACCAGACTGCCGGAATGGTCGGTTCCATCGAGGTCGTCGAGAACCCCAACGCCGGGGGCGGCGGGGGCGGCAAGAAGGAACTCCACTCCTTCGGCGTCCCGATCCACGCCCACTGGGTCGGTGCCGCCACGATCCTCGGGATCATCGTGACGATCATCTTCACGTTCTACGTGCTGAAATACGGTGAGTCCGCACACACGGGCACCGGGAGGAACTCGTAATGTCATCCAGCGGAAGCACCTACGGCGACATCCACCGGTACGAACCGGCGCGTGAGAGTACCGCCGCGGCGATCGCGATCGTGCTGCTCACCGTCATCGAGGTCCTGTTCGTGTTCCTGTTCACCTACGGTCTCGTCTCCGGGTGGGGGCTGACCGAGACCGGGAACATGTACCTCGGCGCGGTGTTAGCCGTCATTTTCATTGACCTGGCGTTCATCCTGGCGATGTACAGAAAGGAGTTCCTCCCGGACGTCGTGATCGTCAAGAAGCGGCGTCGGAAGTGGGAGGACCTCTACATCCGCGAGGACGACGTCGACGGCACGCCGTTCGCCGACGGCGCGTGGGACCACGTCAAACGGGCGATCTACCCGTACTACAAGCGATAACAATGAGCCTCGAAAAGAAAGACGAGTACGATCACAAGGGGTGGATGAAGGAGAAGGACCTCTCCCCCGTGGAGACGGCCTTCCTGACCACCCTCATCTGGCTCGACAAGCGGCTCCGCATCGTCGATTATCTGGAGCTGATGGAGAACCTCTATTACAAGGTCAACCTCCAGATGCCGAAGAGCCACACCGAGCAGTACAACCTCGACAACAAGTTCTGGTACTGGTACCCGCTGTACACGCTGGGACTGTTCTCCACCCTGGCGTACGTGGTCGCCGCCATCTCCGGCGCACTGTTGGGCTTCTACTACAGCCCCTCGGCCGCGGCGGGGACGGAGGCCGCCGGCACCGTCGCCTACGAGAGCATCGCGTTCATCATGCGGGACCTCCAGTTCGGCTATATGCTCCGGTCGATCCACCGGTGGTCCGCGCAGGTGATGGTCGCGGCGGTGTTCCTCCACATGCTCCGGGTGTACTTCACCGGGGCGTACAAGGAACCGCGGGAGCTCAACTGGCTGATCGGCATCGTGTTGATCAGCCTGACGATGGTGTTCGGGTACACCGGCTACCTGCTGCCGTGGGACCAGCTCGCGTTCTGGGCCGGCCAGATCGGCGTCGAGATGTCGCTGTCGATCCCGCTGGCCGGCGAGTGGGTCGCCCAGCTCCTGTTCGGCGGCTTCTCGTTGAGCCAGGCGACGCTACAACGGATGTATATCATCCACGTGTTCCTGTTGCCGTTCGTGGTGACGACGCTGATCGCCATCCACATCGGCATCGTCTGGGTGCAGGGCATCGCGGAACCCCACTAAACAATGACCGACGACACAACCGACTCAAAGACCGAATCCGAGGCCGAACAGCCCCGCGCTGACGGGAGTGGCATCGTCGCGCCGGACGACGAGACCCCGACGTGGCGCGAGCGCAAGGAGCGCACCCAGGGGCTCTCACAGCTCACCTACGAGTACTTCGAACGGGCCCGCCGCGAGGATCAGGACCTCCGCCAGGAGTCCGACTACGTCGAGCGCGACGTGCTCGCGTTCCCGACGTGGCCCCACGAGGTCATCCGGAACCTCGCGATCGCGAGCTTCTTCGTGGGAATGTTGATCTTCCTGTCGGCGACGCTGCCGCCGCACATCGGCGACCCCGCCGATCCGTCGAGCACGCCCGCGATCATCCTGCCGGACTGGTATCTCTACTGGTCCTTCGGGTTACTCAAGCTCGGTCCCCTGAACCCGGACCTGTCGATCCTGGGTGGCCAGAAGCTGATGGCCGACCGGACCTACGGCGTGCTCGCGAACATCGTCGTGGTCGGGTTCGTCGCCATCGTTCCCTTCCTCAACAAGGGAAGCGCCCGGCGCCCCGTCGAGCAGCCGTTCTGGGCGGCCGTCGGCGTCGGCGGCGTGCTCTTCGCGTTCACGATCAGCGTCTACTCCGCGAAGAACCTGATCCCGATGAACCTTCATCTGCTCTTCGACCTGACGTTCCTCGTACCGATCGTCGGCGGGTTCGTCACGTGGGCGGTGCTGAAGACGATGCGCGAGGGGTATATGTACGACCTCAACCGCCGGTACTACCGGCTCCGACCGCCGAAATAGCGGCCCGACGCGCTCGGGCCGTCCGCGGCTGGCCGCTTCAGTTCTCTCCCCGCGCTCCGACGTCTCCACACGGAAAGGCCCATTTCGGTGCCCCGCGTAGTACGGACGATGACCGACGGAGACGCCACGGGCGCGGCGGCGGACGAGGGAGAGCCGCGGACCGACACGGGCGGGGGCGGCCGCGACATCGTCGTCCCGATGCGGCTCTACAAGACCGTGACCGTGTTTTCGACGCTGATCGCGGTGGTGAGCGTCGTGTTCGGGTTTATGCTCCTCGACGCTGCGACGCTCAACGTGAGTTTCCTGGGTGGGATCGTCCGCGCCCTCCTATCGGCCGGCGGCGTCGGCGTCGCGGACAGCATTCTGAGTACGCTCTTCGCCGCGGCCGGTCTGGGGATCATCGGGTTCGGCGCCGGGGTGTACGTCGTCGGGACCCGGTTCCGTGCGGCGGGGATGGGAAAGCCTCAAGAGGACTCCGACGAAGGTCCAGACAACGATGGCTGACGAGTTCATCAAGGGACTGAGCATCTTCACCGGCGCCGGGCTGGCGTGGATGGTACTCGCCGGGTGGTACCGCACGCCGAGCTTCGAGAGCGAACAGCAGCTGGTGGCCCCCGTCGAGCTCTCGGAGTCGGCGACGATGTTCGACTCGCTGGGCGTCGTCCTGATGGACGTGTTCTTCTGGTTCGCGATCATCGGCGCGCTGACCTTCTGGGTGCTCATCCCCGCCGTGCGGCGCGCCAGCGAGGCCCTCGACGAACGCGCCGGATAGGCCCCGGGTGCGATTGGAAAAACTCTAATGACTCGTGTGCGCATCCCCGAGTATGCAACCGCTACAGTTTCTCGTCCCCATCGGTGCGCTTGAGGCCGTCGCGCCGGTTCTCCCCTTCGTCATCCTCGCGTTCGCGGTCGGAAACATGATCACCCGGATCATCCAGCACAGCCGCCACGAGTCGCAGGCGGCGGCGGGTGACGACGACGAGGCGCTCAGCCGGTGGCCGCCCCACACCGCGACCAATCTGGGGCTGGTGCTGTCGTCGCTGGTTTACCTGATCGTCGAACCACACGGCGGGATGGTGATGTCGGTGCTCGCGCTCTCGGTTTTCGTCTCGGACTTCTTCGAGTACGAGTCGCGGTGTGTCGAGGCCCGCTCGAAGAGCAAGGACCTCGACCGGCCGGTCGCAGCCATCGGGGCGTCGGTGTTCGCGCTGCTGTATGCGGGCTACCAGAGTCTGTTTTTCGTGATCGAGCCGCTCTGGAACGCCGTGGTCTGAAGCGGCGAGCCACCACGGATCCGACTCAATCGGTCGAGAACTGCCGGGCGGCGACGAGCGATAGCGACCCGTTCGTCCCGACGTCGACGGGGGCGTCCGGCGGCACCGACCGGACTTCCTCGTCGTCGAGACGGAGCGTCACGTCGGCCTCGTCGCGCTCCACCGACAGCGACATCGGCGGGCGGAGCACCCACGGGTGGGCGTGCATCGCGTACGCCGACACGGGGACCGCGACGAGGCCGGTCCCGGGGGCGATCACGGGGGCGCCGGCGTCGCGGGCGTAGCCCGTACTGCCCAGCGGCGTCGCAACGACGACCCCGTCGGCGCGGACGGTCTCGAACCAGCCGTCCGTGGAACCGATCCCGAACTCCGAGATCCGGGCGGGTTCGGCGGTCAGAAGCGTCACGTCGGCGACCGCGCTGCCCGCGCGTTCGCCTGCGACCGCGACGTCGAAAAGCGGGTGGGCGACCGTTCGGAGGTCGCCGTCGCCGGCGGCCTCGACGACGGCGCCGGCCGCGCGCTCGGCGAGGTCGTAGCGGCCGACACCGGCCGCGACGGGTGCGATGGGTGTCTCGGGGCGGTGTCGGGCGACCGCGAGCAGCGCGGGCTCCCCGACCGCGAACGCGATCCGAGCACCGTCGAGCGCGTCAGGGACCACGGCGTCAGGGGCAACACGCTCCACGCGGGCGTCGGTGCCCGCAAGCGCGTCGGCGAGGGGCCGTCCTTCGGCGACGACCACGACCGGGACCTCGCTCACTGCCGGCCCTCCGCGTTGCCCGGATCGCTCCAGCGCATACGGGACGGTACGCCGGTCGGGTCAAAAGACCCGTGGGTTCGTCACCGGTCGAGGGTGCGACGCCGACGCGGGGCGCGGGCCCACCACCGGCCGGGAGTCACCGTTCGAGCGCCCCGTCGAGAACGTCTAAGACCTGCGCGGGGAACTCGACGTGCGGGAGGAGTTTGGCGTCGTCGACCACCACCAGTCGGCAGTCGGCGGCCTCGGCGAGGTCGCGCCCGCGGCGCAACGGCGTGATCTCCGCCTCGCGGCCCCACAGCAGCGTCACGGGAACGTCGATATCGCCGAGCGCGGCTTCGAGGTCGACGTCGGCGTTGAGGAAGCCGCTGATGAACGACGCCGGGGCGTACCGCGCGTTCGGCTGGTGGGCGGTCCGCCACTCGTAGTCGATCCACGACTCGTCCACGCGGTCGGTGTCGTAGTACCCGTGGTCGGCGTTGAAGTACCGGATCGACGGCTTCGAGGTGAGGAGGTTGAACAGGGCTTCCCCGACCACCGGCGACCGGAGCAGTTCCCGGAGTGTGAGGTTCCGGTCGGGGCCGCCGCGTTCGGTCGGGCAGATCAGGACCACCGAGGCGAGGTCGAGGTCGTCGGCGACGTCGAGGAGGTAGGCACCGGTGATCGACGACGCGACGACCGCGGGCGAATCGAACGCCGCGAGGAAGTCACGGACGAACTCGGTGTACAGCGACGCGGAGTACCGGAGCGGCGGCCGCTCGGAGGTGCCGAACCCCGGGAGGTCAGGCGAGACGACGTGGTAGTCGTCCGCGAGGTCGTCGAACACCTTCCGGTACTCGCCGTTCGACCCCGCGGCGTTGATCCCCGGAAGGAGCACGAGGTCGGGGTCGGCGGGGTCGCCCGCCTCGGCGTACCGGACGTCGATGTCGTTCCACGCGAAGGTCCGTCGTGTGCCGTCGAGTGCCGGCTCCAGCGGGGGTGCCCGCCGTCGGAGCACGGCGTTTGCGAACGCGGCGGCGCCGACGCCCGCCGCGAGCCCGCCGGCAACGGATCTGACGTTCATATCGGGATCCAGGGACGGGAGCGTCTTCAGGTTGCTGGCAGCGGCCGCAGGTCCCGGTACGGCGGTCCGTGCCCTCACTCGTCGCCGAGTGCGGACGGGTCGTCGCCGTCCGTGGCCGCGTCCTCCCCGGCGGCGTCGACGCAGTCGGCGATCGGATCGAGGATCTCCGAGGCGACCGTATAGGGATCGGTCTCCCCCGCGAGCACGCGGTCGGCGAGGGCGTCGAGCCCACCCCGTCGCCGGATCTCGGCGTCGAGGAGGACGTTCGCGTCCTCGCGGACGAGCCGCCGGATCTCCGCGGCGTGGCGGGACCGCGCCCGCTCCGTTCCCGCGCCCGACGCCCGAAGGTACGCCGCGTGGGCGTCGAACGCGTCGACGAGGTCGTCGATACCCTCGCCCGCGGTCGCGACCGTCGTGACGACGCGCGGCTCCCACTCCGGGGCTCCGGAGTCGGAATCGGCCGGGGCCGTGGGGTCAGTGTCGCCGGGAGCGGCCCCCGGGCCGTGGTGGCCGGCGGCGCTGCCGGCCCCCGCACCGTCTCCGTCCCGGCGGTGGAGCATCTCCTCGAGTTCCGCGATCAGCCGGTCGACGCCGTCCATATCCGCCTTGTTGACGGCGAAGACGTCGCCGATCTCCAGGATCCCGGCCTTCAGCATCTGGATGTCGTCCCCGCTGCCGGGCTGGACCACCACCGCGACCGTGTCGGCGGTCCGGACGATGTCGACCTCGTTCTGGCCGGCACCGACCGTCTCGACGAGCACGACGTCCTTGCCGAAGGCGTCGAGCGCGTGGACCGCGTCGGTGGTCGCCGTCGAGAGGCCGCCGAGCCGACCGCGGGCGCTCATCGAGCGGACGAACACGTCCATATCGCCGACGGTGGCGGCCATCCGGATCCGATCGCCCAAAACCGAGCCGCCGGAGTACGGCGACGCCGGGTCGACAGCGACGACGCCGACCGTCTCGCCACGGTCGCGGTAGGCGGCCGCGAGTTTGTCCACGAGCGTCGACTTCCCCGCGCCGGGGCTGCCGGTGATCCCGATCACCGCGGCGGTTCCAGTGTGCGGGTGAAGCCGGGAGACCAGGTCGCGGTGGCCCGGCGCGCGGTCCTCGATCCGGGAGATGACGCGGGCTAAAGCGCGATGTTCGCCGTCGAGCAACGCCGCGACCAGCCGTCGGTTCCGATCGGCCACCTCGGGGTCGAGGTCGGCCGCCGGACTCGAGTCGTGGGAAGGGTCGGTCATCGGGATCTCACGCCGGATCGTCGGTCCGGGCCGGGGCGTTCTCGCGGACGAAGTCGACGGTCTCCTGCATCGGCGTCCCCGGGCCGAAGATGGCTGCGACGCCCATCTCCCGCAGTCCGTCGCGGTCCTCCTCGGGGATGATCCCCCCGACGATCAGAAGCGTATCCGTGAAGGCGCCGTACTCCTTGAGGCCCTCGACGATCTTCGGGACCAGGGTGTTGTGCGCACCCGAGAGGATCGAAATCCCGAGCACGTCGACGTCCTCCTGGACCGCCGCCTGGACGATCTCCTCGGGCGCGCGGTGGAGGCCGGAGTAGACCACCTCGAACCCCGCGTCCCGGAACGCACGGGCGATGACGTGTGCCCCCCGGTCGTGGCCGTCGAGCCCCACTTTCGCGATGAGACACCGGATCGGCCGGTTGCGTTCCCCTCCCGCGTCGGCGCTCATACGCCCGCCTTCGGCGGCCCGCGGTTTGGTTCTACCGGAGGGCGAGCGGGCGGGACTACGGCACACTCGGCTCCGGAAACTCCCGCGGCGCCGCCGCTCAACCCTGCCCGTCCCCGTCGATCTGCTCGGTCCGGTAGACGCCGAAGGCGTACGCAGATCCATCCGGCGGGGACACCGGGATGACGGTGAGCGGAACCTCCCGTTCCCGGTCGTCGACCCGCCTGACGACCGTTCCCCGGGAGGTCTCACCCCCGTCCAGCACCGCCTCGTACCGCCTTTGTTCCGCCTCCGTTGGAACCACCGCCGACAGCGGCCGCCCCGCGAGGTTCCCGTCGAACGCCGCCTCGTAGGCGTCGTTCGAATCCGCAACTGTGAGGTCTCCCTCCTGCCGCTCGACACAGAGGATGGGGACCGGCACCGCCGTGTAGAACGCGTGGAGGCGGTCGCGCTCGGCTCGGAGCGTCACCTCGCGTTCGAGGCGGGCGAGCGCCTCGCGGGTGTACCCCGCGAGGATCTCCGCGAACTCCTTGTCGTGCTCGTCGAACGCATCGTGGGACCGGGAGGCGATCTGGAGGACGCCCCGGGAACCGATCGGGACGCTCAACACCGCGTGGAGGTCGTCGTGTTCGGGGACGGCGTCGGGGTCCGACTGCATATCCGTCACGACTTCAGCCTCCCCGGTCTGCAGCGTTCGGCCGGCGATCTCATCCGTGATGCCGGACGGGGTCAGGTCCAGTTCGGGCAGTGCCGACGCCCGCGGCACCAGCCGGTCGCCGTCGACCAGCAGGATCACGCAGCAGTCGAACGCCAAGGCGTCGGTCGCGGCCTCCACCGCCCGGTCGAGGACGTCGTCGACGGTCTCACACCCGGTTATGTCGCCGGCGTAGCGGCTCAACGCCGTCAGTTGCGTGTTCTGATCTTCGAGGTCGCTCCGTCTGCGGGCCGCCCTGACGGCCGCGCGGACGCGGTCTGCGAGCGCCGCAACGGGGATCGGCCCGGTGCCGTCTTCCGCGTCCGTCTCGACGACGGGACGCTCACAGACGACCGCCGGGATCGACGTATCCTCGGCCAGCCGGCCGAGCGGCTCGACCTCCCGTCCGAGAACCACGACGCAGTCGATCGTCGGGCCGAGGTCCTCGAGGTACTCCGCGGCCGTCCGTTCGTCCCTGAGCACCACGTCCGCCCCGAGTCGGTCCTCGATGCCGTCGGCGACGATCTCGGGGTCACAGTCGCCGCCCTCCCCGCCGGACGGGTCCCCCGGCGGGTCGGCCGGACCGCCGGGTGCTCGGCCGCCGCTGTCGGCGACGGACGCGTCACTCTCGTTGTCGGCGGCGGTCCCCCCGGGCCCGCTGTCACTCCCCGGAGCGTCCCCGCCGCCAGCGGCGGATCCGCCCCCACCACGGCCGACCCCGGACGCGTCGCCGCCACGGACGAACGAACCGCCGCTCGGGCCGCGCTCCGACCCGGACGGGACGACGACGAGGACACGCCCCCCCACAGGCTCCTCGGACACGTGCCGGATGTGGCTCGTCACCAACCTAAAAGGTTCGGTCAACTGAGAGTTCCGACGGGCTATGCGACGTGTTCGTCCAGGAAGGCCACGATCGCGCTGTAGGCTTCGACCCGGTTCTCCAGTTTAGAGAGGCCGTGGCCCTCGTCCTCGAAGACGAGCTCGCGGACGGGGACGTGGTCGCTCGCGGCCTCGACGAGCCGTCTGGCTTCCGAAACCGGGACCCGGGGGTCGTTCGCGCCGTGGAGGACGAAAAGCGGCGCCGAGATCCGCTCGACGTTGTTGAGCGGCGAGATGGATTCGAGCAGTTCCCGGTCCTCCTCCAGGGACCCGTACTCGGCCTCCCGGAGTTCGCGCCGCCACTCCCCGGTGTTTTCGAGGAACGTCACGAAGTTGGCGATGCCGACGATGTCGATGCCGGCGGCCCACAGGTCGGGATACTCCGTCATCGCCGCGAGAACCACGAACCCGCCGTAGGAGCCGCCCATCGCGACGATCCGGTCGTCGTCGACCGCCGGGTGGTCCCACAGCCACTCCACGCCGGCCTCGATGTCGGCGACCGCGTCCATCCGCTTTTCGACGTCGTCGAGGTGGCTGTAGGCCTTGCCGTACCCCGCTGAGCCGCGGACGTTGGGCTCGAAGACGGCGTATCCGTTCGCCAGGAAGTACTGCGTGACCGCGGCGAAGGCGGGCCGCCGCTGGGACTCCGGCCCGCCGTGGATGTCGACGATCACCGGCGTCTCGCCCGCCCCGGTGTCGTCGTCGGGCAGCGAGAAGAACGCCGGAATCTCCCGGCCGTCGAAGGTGGGATAGTGGACGAGTTCGGGCTCGACGAAGCTCTCCGGGGGGATCCCCGCGGTCGAGGCGTGGGTCCACCGCTCCGCGATCCCCGTGTCGGCCTCGACGACGCACACGTTGGCTGGGCTCCCGCGTCGCGTGACGGTCACCGCGAAGCGCTCCCCGGTCGGGTCGAAGGCGACCCCGCCCGCGACCCCCCGCGGGAGGTCGGGGTCCGGGAGCGGGTCGATCGTGTCGCCGTCGAGGTCGCCGACCGTCAGTTCGGTGTACCCGTCGACGTTCGTACTGTAGACGATCCGGCCGGACTCGTCGTCGACCGCAACGCCGTCGATCTCCCAGTCGGGGTCCGAGGCGATCGGGGAGAAGGTCCCGTCGGCGACGTCGACGCGCCAGAGGTCCAGAGTGTCGCTGTCGCGGTCGGAGACGAGGTAGACGGACTCCCCGTCCGGCCCCCATTCGGCGCTCCGAAACCGGACCGTCCCCTCGTGTGGCGTGAGGTGGGTGAGTTCGCCGCTTTCGATATCGAGGACGTACACGTCCTGGTCGACGTTCGAGTACGCCTCCGAAACGATGAGCGCGGAGTCGTCGGGCGAGAACCCGCCGGCCGTCAGCCAGCCGTCGCCCTCGAAGACCAGTTCGGCGTCGTCGCCGACGCCGTCGCGATCCTGGACGTACACGTCGAACACCGACCGGTCGCGGCGGTTCGAGGTGAACGCAACGCGGTCGCCGTCGTGGCTCCACCCGCCCCAGCGGTGTTTCGCCTCCGGGGTCGCGGTGAGGTTCGCGACCGCGCCGGACGCCAGGTCGTAGCGGTGGAGTTGCGCCCGCTCGTTGCCGCCCTCGTCCATCCCGAAGACGAACTCCGCCCGCTCCGGCGACCACGAGGCGAAGGTCACCCGCTCCTCGAAGACGGTGTGTTGCTCGGGCCACCCGCCGGGGTCGGTGAGGCTCCACACCTGCGGCACCCCGGTGGAATCGAGCAGGAACCCGAGTCGGTCGCCGTTGGGGCCGAACGAGGCACTGTGGGCGCTCCGGACGTTGAGATAGCGTTCGATGTCGTGGGCCATACCTCCGGCACGACGGGCAGCGGTGAAAGCGTTCGGGTGGGTCTACTCGACGGATCCCCCGAAGTCGTCGAGGGACGTCCGCCCGTCGTCGATCCACCCGCGCATCCGGGCGTATGCCGTGGGGTTGTTCGGGACGCCTTCGGTGTTCAGAAGCGTCTCCGGGAACAGCTCGTAGGCGATCCCGACGAGCTGGTACTCCAGTTCCGCGAGGTAGGGGTAGGTGTCCGGATACGGGCCTTCGCTGCGATCCCACGCCCGGATCCAGATGTAGACCGGGCGGCGGAGCCGGCGGGTTTCGGGCTCGAAGAGCCGGGTTGCCCACATCTCGTATTTCGCCTTCGGCTCCTCGTGGTTGGCGGCATCCACCTCGTCGCAGTCGGCGAGGACGGCCGCGCTGAGGTCGCCGATGTGGTACGCGTTCCCGTATCCCCATCGGGCGAACTTCCCCCCGGTCGCGGAGACGGCGTCGAGGTTCGCGCTCAGCCCCTCGTCGGCCCGTCGGAAGGTACCCGTCTTTCCGATGTAGTACGGGACGACTCGGGAACCCTCAACCGCGTACATCAGATACAGGAGGCCGTCGTACTCCCCGCTGTGAGTCTCGTGGTCTTCGACGACAGTGTCGATGGCGTCCCGAAGCCGACGGTCCATCGCGTCGCTCCGCCGGAGCACCGGGCGTCGCCGTGTCCGGCCGTACTGCGTCAGTTCGACACGGAGCCCGGCGTCGTCGTTCGAGTAGCAGTCCCCGGACGATTCGGTCGCAAACAGCGGTGTCGGATCGCCGATGTCGACGTTGCGGTCGATCCACGCCTCCCACAGGGTTCGTTTCGTCCCCCGCACCGCAGGTCCCTCAGATCACGCCCTCGGTCTTCAGCCCCTCGATGACGTCGTCGACGAGCGACTCGACGCTGTGGTACGGGAAGTCCTGGTGGCCCCCGAGTTTCGAGGCCAGCTCCATCGCGCTCAGCGTCCGATCCCCGGCGGTGAACGTCGTTCGGGGGCCGTCCGGGAGCGTCGGGACGAGGTCCATCTGGCTCGTGACCGGGAACTCGGCGTCACTGAACGCCTCGGTGAACTGCTGGCGGAGCTCCGCCTCAACGTCTGTCATAGCCGGGAGGTGCGGGAGGATCCGCAAAAGCGTTCCGGAACCGTCAGTCCCGACGGACGCGACAAACCAAAGTATTCACTACAGCGGATTCCCAACGCCCGAGTATGACCAACGGCACCGCGAAGCTGTCGCGTCGCGCCTTTCTCACGACGGCCGCCGGAACCGCCGCGGCCGCCGGGGCGACCGGGACCGCCGCGGCACAGGAGGGCGGCAGCGAGGAGGTGATCGTCGGCCCCGGGGGCTCCCTGGTGTTCGAGCCCGGCACCGACGAGCCCCTGCAGGTCACGCCCGGGACGACGGTGACGTTCACCTGGGACTCGGACAACCACAACATCGTCGTCGACAGCCAGCCGGAGGGCGCCGGGTGGGAGGGCCACGAACCCATCGAGAACTCCGGGTTCACCCACGAGCACACCTTCGAGACGCTCGGTACCTACGAGTACTACTGTGCGCCCCACCAGAGCGCCGGGATGGTCGGGTCCATCGAGGTCGTCGAGTCAATCGAGACCGAGGCCCCCGCGAACCTCCCGGAGGTCCCCGATTCCGCGAAGACCCTCGGCGTCGCGGCGACGTTCGCGATGGTCGCGACCCTCGGGCTCGCCTTCTTCTTCCTGAAGTACGGCGGCGACTACGAGTTCGAAGAGGAGTAGTCGCCCTCGGTTTCCACCGCGGTATCGTCAGAAGAGGCCGTAGGCGTCCCGTTCGTCCTCGTACACCCGCTCGTAGGTCTCCAGTACGTGGTCGTGGTCGTACCCGGCGAACGCCCCGTTGAACGACGCCCGGTCGTGGCCGGCCGCGGCGACGACCTCGTCGGCCAGTTCCTGGGGGGTGGTCACCCGCACGCCCCGGTCGCAGTTCTCCACGAGTTCGTGAGCGCTCGACGCCGCCTGATACTCCACGACCCCGACGCAGCCGCACGCCAGCGCCCAGAGCAACTCCCGGGCGAACGGTTCCACGGTCGCGGTCTGGGCGAAGACGTGGGCGCCCTTCAGGATCGGGACGAACTCCTCGGGGGAAAGCGATCCGAGAACGGAGACGCGGTCGTCGATCCGGAGCTCCGCGGCGGTTTCGACGGCGGCCTCGCGTTCGGGGCCGTCGCCGACGACGACGGCCCGCCACTCGCGGTCCCGAAGCTCCGCCAGGGCGAGCAGGAACGACGCGACGTTCGCGTGTTCGTCGAGCCGACGGGCGTACACCAGGTCCGCGCGGTTGTCGACGTCGGCAGAGCGCACCAGGTCGACGTCGATCGACCCGGGGACGACGGTGACGTCCTCTCCGGCTGCGCCGCGTTCGCGGACGCCCGTCTTCACCAGCTCCGAGGGCACGAGCACGCGGTCGGCGGTCCGCGCCGCCCGCCGGATCATCCGGTCGGTGTCGCCCTCCCGGACCGCCCACCACTCGACGAGCACCGGAACCCGGAGGACCCGCGCGGCGGTCCGGGCGGCCGCGACCTGCGACGGCGGGCTGTTCGCGGCGTGGATCACGTCCGGGCCGACCCGCCGCAGCGCGAAGGGAAGCTTCGAGGCGAACGCCCGCGCCGACGTCCCCTCGGTGACCGCGACGTAGTCGACGTCGGCCTGTGTGAACGAGTCGAGCGGCCCCTCCCACCACTTCGCACACAGAAAGGAGACGTCGTGGCCGCGGGCCGCCAGGCCCTCAGCGACCCGTCGCGCCCGCGCCGTCGCCCCGTCGGAGCGGCGTTGATCGGGGTACAGCGAGACGAACGCGACGTGCATACCCGTGAGTTTCCACGCGGCGACAAAAATCCTCGACATCCGGGGTGGGGACGCCGCGACACCGACCCGTCCGCGGGTTCAGACCAGAAGCAGCGCAGCCGCGGCCGATTCGACGTACTCCCACGCGAAGACGTGGTTCAGGAGGAGGTAGGTGACGACGCCGAGCGCCAAGGAGAGCAGCCACGCGCTCGCCGCCACCCGTCCGACCCGTCGGTGGGGGGTCGCGGTCCGGAGTTCGGTCGGGGAGTGCGTGAGCCCCAACACCAGCGCGAACACCACCACCGGCACCGAGACGATCGAGAGCACGATGTGGATCGCAAGCATCGCCAGATACGGGTAGTACGCGAGCGTCGGGCCGACGAACTCCTTGGTGCCGCCGCCGCCGATCTTCAGGAGATAGAGCACCAGGAAGACCAGGATCAGGACGAAGGAGGTGGTCATCGCCGCGGCGTGTTTCCGCACCTCGTCGCGGCGGATCCACCGCCACCCCGCGGCGATCACGACGACGTTGATCGCGTTCACGACGGCGATGGCGTCGGCGAGGCGGTTGACTGCGGCGAGCGAGAGGTCCGGAAACACCCGGGCGGGGACGACGCCGAGGAACGTGCCGATCACGGCCGCGTAGCCCAGAATAGAGAGGACCGTAGCGGCCGCGAGCGGGTGGCGCTTGATCGGGCTGTCGGCGCTCGCAGTTGCCATATTCGCGCTCGGAACCGCGGCGTATTCGGTCTTCTGATCGGCGGTCGCCGGCGGGGTGGGCGGCCCCGCGCCGCCACTACACCACGCCGGTGAACGTCGCCGCCTCGATCGCGGCGGCCTCGCTGACGCCGTCGCCGAGGATGGTATACCGGTCGCGGATCGTATGCGCGGTCGTGACCGCCTCGAGGAAGGTGTCGTCGTCGATCCCCAGCCCGTCGGCAGTGGTGGGGGCGTCGAGGTCGTCTAAGGCGTCCCGGATGTCCGCCCACTCGCCGCGCTCGCCGGAGTGGAGGTATTCGGTCACGATGGCGGCGACGCCGACCTGGTGGCCGTGGAGCGCCTCGCCGGGGACGAGCCGGTCGAGCCGGTGGGAGATCAGGTGCTCCGCGCCCGAGGCGGGCCGCGAGGAGCCCGCGATCGACATCGCCACGCCCGAGGAGACGAGCGCCTTCGCCACCAGCCACGCCGACTCCTCGAAGCCGGGTTTGATCGCCGCCGAGGACTCGACGAGCATCTCCGCGGTCATCTGTGAGAGCGCGCCGGCGTACTCGCTGTACTCAACGTTCTTCAGCCGGTTGGCGAGCTGCCAGTCCTTCACCGCGGTGTAGTTGGAGATGATGTCGGCACACCCCGCGGTGGTGAGCTCCCACGGCGCCTCCGCCAGGATCTCGGTGTCGGCAACGACCGCGAGCGGCGGGTCGGCGGCGACCGAGTGGCGGGTGTCGCCCTCCGGGATCGACGACCGGCCGGAGACGATGCCGTCGTGGCTGGCGGCGGTCGGGACGGAGACGAACCCACACCCCAGCCGGTCGGAGGCCATCTTCGCGGTGTCGATCGGCTTCCCGCCGCCGAGCGCGATCAGGTAGCCCGACTCCGCAGCCGTGGCGGCGTCGGCGACACGCTCGACCGCGTCGAAGCCAGCGGACTCGATCACGACCGTCTCGGCGTCGGGGAACCCTTCCCTGACTCGGTCACCGACGAGATCGTTCGGCGTCGGACTGGTCACCACGAGCGGGGGCCCCGAGAGGTAGAGCTCCTCGACCGCCGCCGAAAGCTCTCTGAGGACGCCGTGGCCGACGAGGACGTTCCGCGGGAGTTTGATCCACGTCGTCTTCTCGAACATACCCCGCGTTGCGCGGGCGGCCTCAAGGGTCTCCCGGTTGTGTGACCGTCACCCCAACAGCACGCCCGCGCTCCGCGCCAAGAAGAGGACACCGAACCCAGCGAGTACGACCGCGCTGAGTGCCGCGACGACCGGCGCGAACGCGTCGACCCGGCGGTTGGCCCCGACCAGCGCCGCCGGGAACCCCGTGATCCACACCACGATCCCGCCGAAAAAGCCCGCAACGAGCGCTGGGGTTCCGGTCTCGACGACGAGCACGCCGGCGAGCGACGCGCCGACGTACGGGGTCTGAGCGAGGACGTCGAGGGTCCCCGCACGGAGCAGCCCAACCCCGATCGTGAGCCAAAAGAGGATCTGGTATGGGTTCGTCAGCGCCAGTACGAACGCCTTCCGGAAGCCCGTGCCGGCGGCGACGTCGGCGACTGCGTCGCCGTCAGCACCTGCACCGGCTCCCCCCGTCGCTTCGGCTCCCGCGTCCACGTCGACGGTGCCGCGAAACGACGACTGCAGGTCGGTGACGGCGTCATACGCGAAGTACAGCATCAGGACGCCGCCGACGCCGATCATCGCCGCGCGGAGCAGGGGGAACCGCTCGACGAACGCGACCACGCCGAGCGCCGCGAGAACGAAGAAGATGGCGTCGGCGCTCATCGCGCCGAGCCCGGCTTTGAACCCCGCAAACCACCCCCGGAGGACGCTCTCCTCGGCGATGATGGCGTTCATCGGACCCGGCGGGGCCGCCAGCGCGATACCGAAGACGACGCCGGCGGCGAGGGTCACGAGCGTGGCTGCCATCGGTGGAACGGGAGGATCCGACCGGCAAAAAACGACCGAATCGGATCGGATGCCGGTCCGGGGCGGTTACGCTAACCCGACCACGGCCGCGCTGATCGCGCCGACGATCGTCTCCCAGATCGAGAAGCCAGTCGTGATCGACAGCACGGTGTCGGCACCGAAGAACGCGAAAAGCGCCGCCGACGCGAGGTGGGCCTTCCGCATATTTACGCGGTGGGCGAACGTGTGGAACAGGTACGCGTTCGCGAGGCTGACCGGGATGATCGCGAGCATCTCGCCGGCCCAGATTGCGGAGGTCGCGCCGTACTGTACCGCGAGTCCGATGGTGACGAGTTGTGTCTTATCGCCGAACTCGCCGGTGACCATCAGCGCGAAGATCGGAAGGAATCCGCCGAAGGAACCGGAGTACTGCTCGATCGGGTCCGGGAGTTCAACGTCTGCGACCCCTGCGAACCCGCCGTCGGTTTCGGCCGCCGTCGCCTCGTCGGCCAGGCTGGGGCCGTCGGGTGCCGACCGGTACAGCAGGGCGGCAAACAGCAGAAACAGCCCCGCGGTGATCACGTCGAGCGCGAGCGGGGGAAGCGCGGACTGTAGCGCCCGACCGAACAGGATCTCGACCGCGGTCCATCCCGCGAACGCCGACCCCGCGGCCGCGACGACCACCTTCGGGTCGTATCGGGTTGATAGCCCCGAGATGATGAGCTGGACTTTCTCGCCCGGCAGTACGGCCAATTGGGTCGCAAAGGCGATCACCAGGATCTCGGCGTAGGTGGTCACGCGTCGGTCACCTCCCCGCACCCGCACGCTGTCGGATCGGCCGCCGTCCGGACCCGAATGGAGTCCGCCACGGACTCCGGAAGGCTCTGTTCGGCGTCGCCGTCGACCCGGACCGTCACCATCCCGAACGGGGCGACATCGGCGATTTCAAGCGTCGTTCCGGGAGTAATCCCGGCGTCTTTGAGGTACTCCAGATCCTCACGGTTGCGGTCGTTGACGCGGGCGACCACGACGCAGTCGCCGACCTCGCGGGTCGAGAGCGGGGTCGTCTCGTCGTCGTCAGGCGGCGCCAGGTCCGCCGAAGGGATCGGGTCCCCGTGCGGGTCGACGGCAGGGTCGTCGAGTACCGCCGCAACTCGCCGCTCGAACTCCTCGCTGATGTGGTGTTCTAAGGCGTCGGCCTCGTCGTGGACCTCACTCCAGGAATAGTCGAGGTGCTCCGCGAGGTACGCCTCCAGAAGTCGGTGGTGCCGCACAACCTCGAGGGCGACCCGTTCGCCCTCGGCGGTGAGTTCGACGCCCTTGTACTTCTGGTGGGTCACGAGTCCGCGATCCTCGAGTGTCCCGACCATACTCGTCACCGACGCCGGTGTCTTGTCGAGGGCGTCTGCGATCGCCGAAGTGGAGACGGGCGGGTCCGACCGGGCCTGAATCCGATAGATGGTCTTCAGGTAATCCTCCATCACGTCGCTCAACATACACGGGTTTAGACTGGTCTAAATTAATAATCTACCGATTCAAACAACGGACTCAGATCCCTTTCCCCATCAGGTGGCTCCGGAGGACGTCGGCGGTTTTGGTTCCGGACTCGGTGTTGACGGCGACGACGTGGTCGTCGGCGTCGAAAGTCCCCTCGCCGACGAGGCGCTCGACCGCCGCGAGGGCGACCCCGCCCGCCGCGCCGACCTCCAGTCCCGCCCGCTGTGCGGCGACGACAGCGCTCTCCAAGGCGTCGTCGTCGTCGACGGCGACGAACCCGCCGTCGGTCTCGGCGACCGCCGAGAGCGCCGCTTCCCCGCCGTTGGGGTCGGGGATCTCCAACTCGCCAACGATCGTATCGGGCGACTCCCAGGGGTCGTGGGTGTCGTCGCCGCGCTCGAACGCAGTCGCCAGCGGCGCACATCCCGACGGCTGCGCGGCGTAGACCGGCGGGATCGCGTCGACGAGGCCGATTTCGCGGAGTTCGCGGAAGCCTTTCACAACCCCCGCGGCGACTTCACCCGTTCCGGCGGGGACGACGACTGCGTCGGGGACGGACCACGAGAGCGACTCGGCGACCTCGAAGGCGACGGTCTTGAGCCCGTCGTGGCGGTGGGGATTGGCGAACTCCTGGAGGGTGTACCACTCCGATTTCAGATCCTCGTGGAGCGCCGCCTCCGCGTCGGGGTACCGGCCGCCGGCGACGCGCATCTCCCCGCCGTGGACGTTGACCATCGCCTTGTTCGAGAAGGGCGCGCGGGACGGAACGAACGCGTACGACCGAATGTCCGCCATTCCGGCGTACGACGCGGCCGACTGGCCGGCGTTGCCCGGCGACGCGAGCGCCACCAGGTCGGCGTCGGCCTCGCGGGCGGCGGTCACCGCGGTCGACAGGCCACGGTCGAGGACTGTTCCGGTCGGGTTCCGGCTCTCGTCTTTGATCGAGAGCGTCCCGACTTCGGCTTCCGCCGCGAGCGCGGCCGCGTCGACGAGCGGGGTGCCGCCCTCGCCGGCGGTGACCGGGTCCTCGAACGCGAGCAAGTCGGCGTAGCGCCACATCGATCGGGCCGTCCCGAAGTCGTCGCCGGTCCAGTCGACGGCGTCGTAGTCGTAGTCAGCATCCAGCCGCGCGCCGGCGTCGCTGTCGCCGGTCGCCGTCGCGTCGTAGCGCTCGCCGGTCGCGGTGCAGCCCAGTCCGCGGAACGCCTCCGTGGTTGGCATACCCGGGGTAGCGGCCCGACAGGCATATCCCTACTCACTCGCGGCGACGACGCGCAGTTCATTTGTGCCCACGCGTAGAAGCGCCGATATGACAGACGGATCCGTGGTCGTCGCCGGCGCGGGGTTGGCCGGGCTCGTCGCCGCCCGACGGCTCGCCGACGCGGGAGCGGACGTGACGGTGTACGAGGAGCGACCGGGTGTCGGCGGGCGGGTGCGGACGGAGACCGTCGAGGGGTTCACGCTCGACCGCGGCTTTCAGGTGCTTTTCACCGCGTACCCGGCAGTCCGGGAGGAACTGGACCTCGACGGTCTCGACCTCCGGTATTTCACCCCGGGTGCAGTCATCGCCCGGCCGGGGTCGCGGTCGGTGCTTTCGGACCCGCTCCGGGATCCCCGCGCCCTCCTCGCGTCCATCCGGAACGACGAGGTGACGACCACCGACAAGGCCCGGACGCTACTGCTGCGGCAGCACGTCGGGACTCGGGACGAGGCGGGGATCTTCGAGAGCCACGACCGGTCGATCCGGGCGTACCTCCGCGAGTGGGGGTTCTCGGAGGGGTACATCGAGAACTTCGTGGCGCCGTTCTACGGTGGAATCACGCTGGACCGGTCGCTGTCGACCTCGAAACGCGTCTTCGAGTACACGTTCAAGTCCCTCTCGGAGGGACGGATCGCGGTTCCGGCGGCGGGGATCGGCGCGATCCCGGAGCAACTCGCCGATCGGGCGCGGGCAGCCGGCGCGTCGATCAACTGCAGTGAGCCCGTCGCGTCGATCGCGGACCGGGGCGACGGCGTCACAGTCGAGGCGGGGTCGGGCAGCGTCGACGCCGACGCGGTCGTCGTCGCGACCGACCCGAAGGCGGCGAGGCGGCTCACCGGAGTCGACGCGATCCCGACCGACGCCCGCGGCTGCGTGACGCAGTACTACCGGCTTCCGACGGAGATGGCCCCGACGACGCGCCGGAAGCTCCTGCTCAACGCCGGCGACCCCTCTCCGAACACGGTGGTGCCGATCTCCGAGGTCGCCCCGGAGTACGCGCCCGACGGCGAGGCGCTGCTGAACGCGACGTTCCTGGGCGCGGCCGCACAGGGCCGCGACGCCGACGCCCTGGCGGAGGAGACGCGGTTGACGCTCGAGGCGTGGTATCCGGAGCGTGACTTCTCGGCGCTGGAACTCCTGCGGACGCACCGGATCGAGTTCGCGCAGTTCGACCAGCCTCCGGGCGTCCACGACGACCTGCCGGATCACCGCGCGGCGGGCGGGCGAACGTACTTGGCCGGCGATTACACCGCGTGGTCGGGCATCCAGGGCGCGATGCGGAGCGGTCGGGAGGCCGCGGAGGCGGTGCTCCGGGACCTGTGACCGCCGGTCCGGCGCTCCCGTTCGTGCTGTCGGCTATAGTCCCGTGAAGGGTTTCGACACCACGGGATGTCGAAGATCTTTACGTAGTTATAGCCAACAGTATCAGAGCAACCGCCGGAACTCGGACAGCGACGGGAACCGGAGCGTCGATCCGGCGTCGGCGTCGTAGACGATCGGCCGGGCGTCGCTCAGGCTGTCGACGAGCGGCGACTGGAGGTCGCCGCCACGGGCGTCGTTGACCGTTACGCCGGGCGCGAGCCGGGAGAACGCCGGGAGCATCAGCACGTCGGCGCCGCGGTGTGTCTCGGGAACGACTAGAAAGCAGGGGTGACGCTGTCCCTCGATGGTTATTGTGGGATGATCGTGGCCGATTACGTACCGGTCTGCACGGACGTCCGGGAGCTCGTGCCCGTGGCAGACGACGGTCCGCGGACCGCCGTCGATCGCGTACGTCGAGTCCACGTCGCCGCGGAGGTCGTCGAGCACCGTATCGTGGTTGCCGCGGACGAACTCGGGGCGGGCGTTCGCGCCGCGGCAGGCGTCGACGAGTGCGTCGACAGTGTCCCGCGCTCGTTCCGTGGCACCGTCGAACCGGTGGAGGACGTCGCCGGCGAAGACGACGGTCTCAGGCTCCGTCTCCGCTAAGAGTTCGCCGAGCCGGTCGACCAGGTCGGTCCGCTCGCCGAGCGGGAGCGTGACGTTCGACGCCTCGCCGCGGCCGACGTGGAGGTCGGCGACGACAAGCGTGGCTGCGTCGGGGAGAAACACGCCGCGTCGGTGGAACGTGACCCCGTCCACGGCCGGCGTTGTGGCCGGGGAGGCAAGACGGTAGCGCCTCGCCGGAGGGGTTTTTGTTCTCGCTCCCGACAGCAGGAAACATGACCGGAGCCCTCGAGGACAAACGGACCGCGACGCGGTTTCGGATCCTCGTCGAGATCGCCGACCGACAACCGGCGGTGAGCCAAGGCGAGATCGCCGACGCCGTCGGTGTGACCAGCCAGGCGGTCAGCGAGTACATCCGCGAACTCGTCGCCGACGGCTACGTCGACAAGGAGGCCCGCTCGCGGTACCGGGTGACGAAGGAGGGGGTCGACTGGCTGTTCCAGGAGGCGAAGGGGCTCCGGCGCTTCGCCGAACACGTCACCGAGGACGTCCTTGAGAGCGTCCAGGAGGACGCTGCGATCGCGACCGCGGCGATCGAGGCCGGGGAGACCGTGACACTGTCGCTCCGCGACGGCCTGTTACACGCCACGCCCGACGACACCGGCCCCGCGACCGGCGTGGCGACGACCAGCGCTGACGCCGGCGAGGACGTGAGCGTGACCGGCTTCGAGGGCGTCATCGAGATCGACCCCGGGCGGGTCACCGTAGTGCAGGTGCCGTCGGCGCGCGCGGGCGGCAGTCGGGCCGTTCCGGCCGCGGGGCTCCAGAACGTCTGTGCGGACGCGTCAGTGGTGGTTGCGGCCGGCGTCGAGGCGGTGCTGTCGCTCCGCGATGCCGGCATCGAGCCCGAGACGACGTTCGCCGCGGGGGAGGTGGCGGCCGAGGCGGCGGCCCGGGGCGTCGACGCCGTGGTCGTCGCGACCGCGGACGCCGTGGGCCGCGTGACCGATGCGCTCCGCGACGGGGATGTCCTGTACGAAGTCACGGAGGCAGGGGCCGCCGTCGGGGTGGATTTCGGTGCGGAGACGGGAGGCGACGGATCGAGCACCAGCGACGGGGCGGACGCCGGCGACGGAGCGGCGGACGACGCCTGAGAGAGCGGCGGCAGGCGGACGGGCGACACGCAAACGACGATCACGGCGCGGCGTGTCGCACACCCGCGGACGCGCCGTGGCGACTCGTCAGATCACGGGGCGTTTGGCCCCGGCTTCCGATAAAAAGGTACGTCGGGTCCGGGACGCCGTGTTAAGTTAAGAACGAGGCGGGACGAGGATTCAGTGCCTATGCCGAAAATCGCCCGCCTCACCGAGTCTACCGAGTGGATCGACTTGGATTTTGTGGAGCGAGAGCGGACACCCCGCGAGATCGTTGAAAAGGGTATTCGCCACCATCTCGCTGGATTATCACTTTTGAATACAGTTATTCTCCTTGAGGAATTGGGTGTCCAACGAAGTCGTGTTGCTGTTCACAATTGGGTGCAGAAAGCCGATCTACAGCCAGCTGACGGTGAGAGCCCGGATCGCGTTGCGGTCGATCAGAAGGCGATCCGGATCAACGACGAGCAGTACTGGCTGTACGTTGCCGTCGATCCTGAAACGAACAGAATCCTTCATTCGCGGCTGTTTCTGACGTATACGATTCCGATCGCACGAGAATTTCTTACTGAATTAGCTGAGAAACACGACGTCGAAGACGCGCTGTTTCTCGTCGATGACGCAGACGATCTGATCGGTGGTCTCCGCCGCGAAAACTATAGCTACCGCGTCGAACAATATGGCTATAGAAATTCAGTCGAACGTGTCTTTAGAGAAGTAGAACGACGAACTTCTTCATTTTCAAACTGTTTCAGTCACGTCGATCCACCGACCGCAGAAACGTGGTTGCAAGCCCACGCCGTCTGGTGGAATCATGCTTAAGTTAACACGACGAGAAAATGCGGGAACGGATTCGGCGACGACGAAATAAATCTGATCGCCTGAGACGGAGTCAGTCTCGGAGCTCGGCGACCGCTCGACCAACCTCGCGAACGTGCTCACTCCGCTCGATATCGAGCTCTGTCGACAGATACTCGACAGTCTCTTCCAGATCCATACTCCTTGGTAGACTCTCTTCCTGTATGTAGGTGCTCCTCTACTGGAGGCGTCTCAGATCGCTTGGAGTTCGTCCCGCCGGCTTCGGAGCGTCACGACTGACACCTCTGCTGCCGACGCGACGGTGGATTGGGTAATCAACGCGCCCTGCTCTTGGGCGGCCAGATAGACGCAGGCGGCCGCGACGCCCGATGGCTGACAGCCGTTCGTGAGGGCTGTCCCTTCGGCGTGTTCTGCGAGTTCGTTCGCGCGGCGGCGAATGTCGTGGTCTAACCCCAACTCCGAGATCAGCCGCGGAACGAACGACGTCGGGCGCATTGGTGGTGCCGGGAGCTCTAATTCGCGATTCAGTGTTCGGTAGGCGTTGGTCACACGAGTGGACTCGACTCGGGCGGCGTCGACGACATCCTCGAGGAGAAGCGGGTGTTGGTTACATCGGCCGGTACCGTAGATGCTCGCTGCACCCATGGCTTCGATGGATCTGCCACGAAGCAGATCCTCGTTCTGCGCGCTCCGGAAGAGCTGGCAGGCCTGGTCACGAAGCGTGTCGGAGAGCTCGAGTGCGCTCGTGAGACGTCGCACTTCGCCCAACCCGTGTGCGAGATTCCGTTCCGCTTTCGACCGCCAGCGACCACGGGTCTGCTCACGTCGCATCCGGGCCAGTCGCCGGCGTTTCTGGCCTGAGAGTTCGTTCCCGTGCGCATCTGTCCCCCGCCCGATCTCGGTCGAGAGGCCTCGGTCGTGACGGGCTGCCGTCAGCGGGGCACCGGTCCGCTCCCGCTCGTCTGCATCGTGCGCTCGCCACTCCGGTCCGTGATCGAGGCGTTGCTCTTCGATGACGAGGCCACAGTCCTCGCAGACGGTTTCTTTGACTTTCGTAGTGACGTGTCCGTCGCACTCGGGACACTGGTTCCCGCTCGACTCCGTTTGGACGTCCTCATCGAATCCAGTTTCGTAGATGTCTCTCGTTGCCATCGTTTTCACCGAGTGACTCGGAACTCGCCGTTATGCCAAGTCCCTCACCCATAGAGGGAAGAATAGACATCAGCCTGACACTGCCATACCCACATTGGGGAAATATCGGGTGGATTAAATCACGGCTACGTGTTTCTCTACCTCAATTGTCACTCTGTTTAGAGGATGTCCTCAATTTGTGTGCAGGTACGACGACCAACCAGATCTACACCATTCGTCTTTAGCTAAGACTCACACCTCGGTTGTGTAGCGGTAGCGAGTGTCTCCTGTAAGATCGGTCGTTGTTGGTGGATCTTCTGAGCATCCTCGATCAGCCGCTCCAGCAACGGCGGTGGCGAGTAGCCAAGGTACTCTCCGAGTTCGTGGAGGAGGAGCTGGGCGTGCGACCGGAAGGTCGCCGCCCAGCGTTCCGGCGGAAACACGATCTCGTCGTCGGCCTGCTCGGTGACTAGATCCAACAGCTCACGACTCACCAGCAGTGACAGCAACGCCGCATACAGCAGAATTTTCACCACATCCGGGTCGCTTGTGTTGAACTCGTCCAACTCGTACTGCGTCTTCAGTTCACGAAACAGCGTGTCTACCTCCCACCGACACCGATACAACGTTGCTAAATCCGCCGGGAAAAACTCCTCTCTCGGCAGATTCGTGATGTACAGGTGGTAGTCGTCGGCGTCCTCGTCGCGGATGCCGACGACGCGGAATCGCTTCGTATCCAGCGAGCGCGTTCCCTCGTACTGGCCCCGCTTGAACTCCGCTTCGACCTCTATGTCGATGTACTTCCGCGAGAGATCATCGACCACATCGTGGATCTGCTTGCCCTCCAAGGGAATGGCGCGACCGCGCCATTCCTGCAATTCCTCCGTTATCAGCGGATTCGCGTTCTCTTTCAGCCGACTCACCAAGTAGCCGTCGTTTTCGTCAATCAGTGCAAAGCGGCGGTACTTGAAGTACGCTTGATCGAACAGTACCAACCGGTCTTCCAGCCACGATCCCGTGGAAAACTCGGTGCTGTCGTGTGCTTTTTGGTCAGTGACGCTGAACCGATCAATTGTCTGCTCGGTGACGTTGTGGAGCAGGTGGAGCCGCGCTCCACCCTGCTCCCCTCGGCGTGGTTCGAACTCCTCGGAGAGAAACCGATGTAACCGCAACACCGTACCGTCGGCAATCATTACGTCAGGGAACCGATCAACATCGACGTCCACAGCGTCAGGAACAGCGACCTCGTCGAGCGCGGCATCGACGAGGTCGCGCAGATACTCCGCAAACGTCGGCGTCAACCGCTGATGGAATCCGCCGGGTGAGAGTGTCTCATCGGCAGTAGCGTTGTAGTTGCGACGGAACCCAGCGAGTGTTCGGCTCTCGCCTGCGGCGAAGCCGAACACGAACGACCACACGAGGGCGGGCATCTGCGTTTTCCTGTTGCGTTCGACCACGCCGAGTTCCTCGGCGTGCTCTTCAAGAAACTCGGAAGGAAACAGTGTAGTGAGCCGACGCATAATCTGAGGTGAGGAGGTATCGTTGTGCACAGACGCCGCCTTCTCATTCCTCTCGCAAAGAAGCCTCGATAAGCCGCTGCTGTCACGCGGTTCGTCTCCTAACTAAAGACGGATGCTCCACAAGGTGAGTCATCACATCGTGGAGTGGAGTCAACAGTTCGAGACGCCGTGCATCGTCTTTGAAGACCTCAAAGAGATGCGCGACAGCATCGACTACGGTACGCGGATGAACCGACGCTTGCACCACCTGCCGTTCCGTGCGCTCCAATACTACACGTCGTACAAAGCCGCCTTCGAAGGCGTGCCAACGGCGTGGATTGACCCTGAATACACGAGTCAGCAGTGTCCGATGTGCGGACACACAGAACGGGCGAACCGCAACAAAAAGCGGTTCAAGTGTCGAGACTGTGGGCACCAAGACCACGCCGACCGAGGTGCGAGCATCAGCATCGCCGTCAAAGGCATCGAGAAGCATCAAGACTGGAATGTGCCTGCTCTCAACAGCCTTCCCCAAGTGCGGAAGGTGCGACGACAGGCATCGGGGGCCGTGGACGCCCCGACCGTGACCTCGGATGCCGCGAGAGGGGATCATTCCAATGGTATCCGAGGCGTGTCCGACTAATCCACGGGAAGCCTCGGGGTATGACCCCGAGGCGGTTCACTGCAGTGCACCCTCCCGGAGGCATATTGAGACAGGGGCCAGTACAGGGCGCGTAGACACCACAGTGAACCCGTCAGCCAGCGGTGATCAAACCGTTCGGTAGAGAACTCACAGCGGTCAGACGCCAGTAGTCACCAACTGGAAGGGGAAAACGCCAGAGACATACACTCGTTCCGACGGCCGATTCGACTGATTCTCTATGAAAGGAGTCCCTGGGAATTGCTCTGCGATACTCTGGTCAAAGCAACCGTCTGTAAGCACGTCCACTCAAAACGTTTATTATAAGTCATACGTTTTCGACTCATAGCGGATGCACAGATATCTCCGGAATACACTGATTCGATATGATATCGCTGTGAACGTTGTTCGTAGCGTCCCGGGGACATACCGATAGTCTGGCAAATAGAGAGTTCACTGATGGAACCAGAGGTCACTCGGCGTGATGCGCTCCAGACCTTGACGGTAGCGGGATCAACCGTCGCACTGAGCGGTTGCTCGATGAACTTCGAGTTCACGGATGGCGAAAACGGAAACCGAACGGATACACCAATGCAATCTGATACACAACAAGTCAGCCCCGATAGAGGCGCGCCAGTTCAGAACGGTCGCTTCAAGGTGGAGATCGACGGCATCGAGATATCGGGATTCGCACGCGTGAAAATTCCGGGGAGTACCACAGAGAGTGACGGACAGACGACGTTCGAAGACCTCGTAATGGAGCGTGGTGTCATGCATGGCGACTCCACACTCCGCGACTGGCGGGACGCAGTGCAGGACGGGAACGATCAAAGAGCGCGAAGAAACGTATCCGTCACCCTCCTAACCGAGACAGGTCAACCGGCCATCCAATGGGAGTTCACGAACGCGTGGGTCAAGAAGTTCGGCGCGCCAGAGCTCTCAGTTGCGGGAAATGATGCTTCCGTGCTCACGGAGTCAATTACCGTCAGCTACGACAGGATGTCGCGGGTGGACGTATAGTCTGGATGGACAGAGCGTGCGGAGCCTTCTATGACACGGCCGTGGGGGACGGTACGCTGGCCAATATCTCACTGCCAGCATCCGCGCGAGCAGCGAGGGACCGAAGATCCCTCCGGCCATCCGTCTTTAGCTCAGCGACAAACCGCGTGACAGCAGCGGCTTATCGAGACTTCTTTTCGAGAGGAATGAGGAGGCGATAGCTGTGTCCAACAGAGCCTCCTCATCGAGAATTATGCGTCGGCTCACTACACTGTTTCCCTCTGAGTATCTCGAAGAGCACGCCGAGGAACTCGGCGTGATCGAGCGAGAGGGCAAGCTACAGGTTCCAGTCCTCGTGTGGGCGCTCGTGTTCGGCTTCGCCGCAGGCGAGAGCCGAACACTCACTGGGTTCAGACGCAATTACAACTCCACGGCTGATGAGACGATCTCTCCCGGCGGCTTCTATCACCGGTTGACGCCGACACTCGCGGAGTATCTCCGCGACCTCGTTGAGGCCGGCCTCGACGAGGTCGCTGTTCCCGACGCTGTTGACGCTGATATCGATCGGTTCAGAGATGTGATGATCGCTGATGGAACCGTGGTACGGTTGCACGAGTTCCTCTCAGAGGAGTTCCAAGCCCGCCACGAGGAGCAGGCTGGAGCGAAGCTCCACCTGCTCGATAACGCTACCGACGAGACGATCGAACGGTTCGACGTGACTGACGAGAAAACGCACGACAGCACCCTGTTCAGGACAGGGTCGTGGCTGCACGGACGGCTGGTTTTGCTCGATCTGGCGTACTTCAAGTACCGCCGCTTTGCGCTGATCGACGAGAACGACGGCTACTTTGTGAGTCGGCTGAAGCAGAACGCGAATCCCGTGATAACGGAGGAGTTACGGGCCTGGCGCGGCCGCGCCAGGCCCTTGGAGGGCGAACAGATCCAGGATGTGGTGGGAGATCTGCACCGACAATACATCGACGTGGAGGTCGAAGCAGAGTTCAAGCGAGGCCAGTACGAGGGAACGCGCTCGCTGGATACGAAGCGATTCCGCGTCGTCGGCGTCCGCGACGAGGACGCCGACGACTACCACTTGTACATCACGAATCTGCCGCGAGAGGAGTTTCTCCCGGCGGATCTCGCAACGCTGTATCGGTGTCGGTGGGAGGTAGAAACGCTGTTTCGTGAGCTGAAGACACAATATGAACTAGACGAGTTCGACACGAGCGACCCGGATATCGTGGAAATTCTACTGTATGCGGCGTTGCTGTCACTGCTGGTGAGTCGTGAGCTGTTGGATCTAGTCACCGAGCAGGCCGACGATGAGATCGTGTTTCCGCCGGAACGCTGGGCGGCGACCTTCCGGTCGCACGCCCAGCTCATCCTCCACGAACTCGGCGAGTATCTCGGCTACTCGCCACCGCCGCTGTTGGAGCGGCTGATCGAAGACGCACAGAAGATCCACAAGCAACGACCGATCCTGCAAGAGACGCTCGCTACCGCTACGCAACCGAGGTGCGAGTCTTAGCTAAAGACGAATGGTGGTCTGAGTCGACGAAGCCATATTGGCTCGAAATCTGTCTCAGACTCTGGTGGGGAAGTCAAATTGAAAACAGTCAGTTTACCCCAAGGAAATGCCGTGCCTTGGGGTGCGATCAGATCCTCTCCGTTGAGTAGCGACTGTTGATGATCTATTCCGTAGTGAATCTTACTCAGTTCTTCCCTATTTTCCTCAAGAAACTGGGCTAACAACTCGTCTGATACGTCTCCACTATCACCAAATACTTGCTGTGCTTCTGGCGGCTCAACGTAGAATTGGATGGGTTGCCGATTGAAATCGGTCGGTGCAACCGTGGGAATTTTTTCCGCTACTCCACTGAGCTGCTCAGCGAGATCGTCGATGACATATTGGGTTCTGTTCGCCTCCTCCTCTTCGATCTCTTTGACTTGCTCTTCGCTCAACTCGGCGACTGTTACAGCATCGATAAGATGTCGAGTCTCGAAGCTGACGAATGTCTTCACTGAGTCGAATACACCAAGCGAATCATCAGTGAGTTGTAGGTCTCCTTCGAATCGGTAACGTTCCCATTGCTGACCGCCTAGAACCTGTTCACCAAATTGCTCCTCATTATTGTACAGTGTTTGGAGGCTGCCCAGGAGTAAATCGCTCTCTGACTCGTGGCAAAGGTCATAACGAATCAAAGCAGCAGTATCAATCTCCATTTGTTACTGGTTTTGATTTACTACTCACCTAAACACTGTTCAACCTGAAGGATTCGCAGAACGTGAATTAGCTCTACAATTTTTCGCATCTGCACACCGCTTCATCACTATTCAATGCTGAACTCACGCATATATTCAGTAGCTGACTTCTGTCAGCCCCTAACGAAATTGTGAGGTACTGACCGGGATCTGTATTCGTCAGATCACTCAACTACTGGCTGGACTGGCATCCGCTCTATGCGCCGGTGACACGGAATACAGAGAGTCAGCAGGTTACTCGGGACATCTGCATCGTCGACAGACCGATCTGGATCGTTGTAGAACCGGCGTCGAGGAACCCGGTGGTGAACCGGGAGATCACGACCGAATTTCTCGCGGTGAGCTTCGCGGCCCATACCGCAGCGCAGACAGGACTCGTTGTCACGGGTGATGATCTCCTCACGAATCTCTGGCCAGTTTGAGCCAAACGGCACTGTCCCGGTATTTGACTGACGGTAGTTCTCCAAATAGTCTGGATCGGCCGCCTGTAGGGCTGTTCGCCACGTACCGAATACGCGCTGATACGGCTGGGTCGTGAATTTCCCGTGTTCAAGCATCTCACTCGTTGTCGGCGGGTGGCCCAACTCTTCCGCGAGTTCTCGCAATTCGGTCAACAAATCCTCCCGCGGAATTCGCCATCGGGTATTTGGTTCGAAGCCAGCGGCTCTAAGAGCCTCGTTCCAAGAACCGAATTGCTTCTGATAGACCGATCCGCTCCATTTTCCCTGGTCCCGCATCTCCTCTTTGCGGGGAATGTGTCCCAGCTCTTCGCTGAGTCTCTTGAGCTCAGACAGCAGAGTGTCCTCACTCACGTTTCGTGTATAGTATACCTCTAAGCCAGCCCTCCGAAGAGCCTGATTCCAATTTCCGAAGGCCCGCTTGTACGGACCTGTGGTATGTGGACCATCTTGATCCATCTCGTCTGTTGTGGGTGGGCGGCCAAGTTCCTCAGCGAACTCCTGTAGAGCCGAAATGAGTGCTTCTTCGGAGAGGTTCAATTCAACGTTGGGCTCCAACCCAGCTGCCCGTAGTGCTGAGTTCCACCCGCCGAATCGCTTACAGTATGTTTTCACCGAGTACTTTCCGTGATCTCTGTAGGTTCGCTCTGAAGGTGCCCCTCCTGCGATTTCAGCAACTGATTTGAGATCCGCAAGAAGATCGGCTTCCGGTGTCGCTGGTCTGCCGTTTGGCTCGTTTGTCCCCGTCTCAAGGTCGGCAGTCTTGAGCGCTTCATTCCACGACCCGAAACGGTCCGCGTAGGTCTTTGCGGTATGAGGGCCGGACTCGTTCATCTCATTCTGCGACGGAGGCCGCCCGAGCTCAGAGGCGAATCCCTGGAGACGATTGAGGAGTTCTTCGTCTGAATACAGCTTCTTGCCCATAATTTGCGATGTGCTTGGATCACTCAGTTTGGTCCCGGCTTGGTATTTAAATATCAGTTCTCTGTTTATCAATTGTCACTTGTTGATGCTGACTGAGCCTCTATGTTGGGCTCGCGAGGGGGCTGCTGGTCGCTCCGCACCCATTCAGGGGCCCGAAAAACGGGATACTCTCTCCGTTAACCAACACGAGGTGTTGGCTGACTCCGATTGTTGGTTAAGACTGATCGCTACTCCTCATCCTCACGCAACTCTTCTGCTTTCCACTGGAGGCGACGCAGAATCTGCGTCCGATTCTGGTGGGCGTTCTCGTAGGCAACACACTCACGGAGTGTCTCCATATCGGGGATCGTCGCGATCCCGGCCTTGATCAGTCGGTAGTTCGGTGCTTCGAGGCGCTTCTCGGGTGGGAATTCATCGTTATTGCCGCTGCTGTCCGCGGAATTCTTCATCTCTATCGCCCTCCACCCCTGAAGGGCGAGAAAGACAGAACAGACGACTACGTCACCGTCGCGGCGTCAGGCCATCGCGTCCTGGAACCGCTCACGAAGCGCGTCCTCCCGCTCCTCGAACTGGTCGACCTTGTCCTGTAGATCGTCGCTGACGCGCTCGATGCTCGCGAGCGCCCGCTCGCCGGCGAGCGACGCCTGCGACCCGTCGTCGCCGTTCGCCTCCAGCTCCTCCTCGTAGGCTCGCTCGACCCGCTCGATGGTACCCTCGGGGTTGAACAGGATGTCGTTGGCCGTGCGAACGTAGCCGTCCAACGACGCGCCTTCCTTGCCCTGGAAGAAGTGGGTCAGCGCGTACGTCGCGCCGGAGTGGAGCGTCCACATATCGATCTCGACGGGCGATGCCCATTGGCTTCTGCATCGCCGGCGGCACGCTCGGCCAGGTAGTCCGGGAAGCCGAGCAGGCTGTAAAACTTCGTGACGGTGAACGGGAGCTCGGAGAAATCGAGGTCGATATCTTGGGCGTCACGGATGAACTCGAAGAGGTCGTCAGCCACGAGTTCGACCTGCGCGAGAATCTCTTCCCACCAGGTCCGGAAGTCCCGAACGTCCCCGACGTGCTTGATAACCTCCTTGTCGGTGAGCGAGCGCATCGAATTCGAGCAGTACCCGTCCTGAGCGAATCCTTCCACGTAGACCGCGTGCTCACCGAAGAAGTCGTAGCCCGACGTGACGCCCATCGTGATCGGGTCCGACCGGCCAGGCAGGCGCACTTCGAGGCCGTCGAACATGATGTCCATGTGGACCTCGCCGCCGCCCCGGTAGCGCCGGATTTCGCCGAACAGCACGTCACCGAGCGGCGTCCCGTCGATGGTCTCCTCGCGGAGGACCTCCTCTAGCGGCCCGTAGAAGTCGACTGGGTTGATGATCGCGTAGCTGTCAGTCGGGATGTGAAATAGCGACATTGCTTCGGTATCACCGTCTGGTTCTGTTTGTAACCGCGACGGCTCGACGAGTGCGTTGAACCGCTCGGTTTCGACCCACTCCTCAGTATGGGGGTTGCGATACGCGACTGTTGTCTCGATCGCCTGTGGAAGCTCTCGAATCGCCCGACTGAAACTGACTGGATCGGGGGTAGCGTGTTGCTCCGCGTGCCACTCAGGTAGTTCAGTCTCGGTTCGCCCATCGAGGCCTGCGAAGACCGTAGCTTCCTCTGGGTCTTTCATAGCATCCTCCGAAGGCGCGAACGTTCTGATCTGCGCCTCCACCCATTGAGGCGCAAAAAACGACGCTACGACTGTCGACACTCGTGGGCTTGGATACGTTCTGGAAGCCCGACTTTTCCACAGAGCGGACACTCGACGAGTGGTGTTGGCGGGAGCCTCCGGTACTCCGCAAGTGCTCCTCGAAGATGGGCTTTCGTTTCCGGTGACTCGGCGGTTGCGAGGACACTGGTGAGGTGCCAGTGAAGTCGTTCTCTCTTCGTGAGGTCGTCTGCGTTTGGTGTCGGGATGGACTCGTCTGTTTCTCGCATGCAGACCACTGGGGCCTTACCCCTCACCCCCTCGTGGGGGGTGACCAACACACTCTCCCCCGGCTATCTCTTGCGACTGTGTGCTGTCGACAATCGTATCTAGTCGCTGTGGGGCGACGGCCTCCCAGATGAGATGGTGTTTTGAACAGACCGTCACGAGATTCGCGATTCGATTTGCTTGCTCGTGGTCAAACCGCCCGTCGGGATCGATGAAGAACTTCCGCGGAACCAGATGGTGGACCGAGATATCCTTTCCCACCTGCTCTTGATGATCTACTTGGGTCATCCCACACCAAGGTGTTTGACACTCGTAGTCATCGCGTTTCAACGCTTTTCGTCGCTGTTCTGGCCAGTTCGGGCCGTAGGGGATCGCCGAGCACTCTTGATAGGACTGCGGCTGTGAGAAGCCAGCTTCGCTGAGCGCCTCTTCCCATCCACCAAACCGTTCGAGATATGTACACTTGTGAAACTTCCTGATTCGATTCATCTCGCCGCTCGACGGCGGGCGACCGAACTGGTCTGCGAGGCGGTTAATCTCATCCAACAGGTCCTGATCGGTGAGTCGGTATTTTCGATTCGGGGCGAAGCCAGCCTCACGAAGCGCCTCGTTCCAACTCCCGAACCTCTTCTGACAGACCCGTTGGGAATACTCCCCGTGCTCGCTCATTTCCTTTGCTGTCGGCGGTTTTCCTAATTTGTCTGCGACACGCTGGAGGTCGTCGAGAATTACGTCCGCGTCCGTTAGGATCTGGTCGCGGCGATGGACGGCCGTTACGTGCCCGCCCAGTTCGTTGGAGGTCGCAAATGACTCGCCACAGTAGTCACAGATATGCTCTGTCACGGCTCCGTCACCTCCCTCCGCGGTTCCCCCGTAATGGGTTATAAACTCTCGACCTACTGAGCGACTGCGAGAGGTCAGGAACCGGCTTAAAGAAGCTTACGGCGACATCCCTTCCGTGCTGCTGTCGGTACCACTCGGGGAGTTCGGCGTCGGTACGTCCATCGACGCCAGCGAAGGTGGTTCTGGCCTCTGTGCTGTTACTCTCATACGGAATATTGTACCGGATTACCGGTCATCGCCGGGGGCGGGGTCGTCGATGACCGGTAATTGACGACAATAATCCGTATCAGACACCTCGACGCAGGAACGTTCATCGACAAACGCCTGTCTCGCTTCTCCGCTGAACAGTAATGGAAAAGTGGCCTGAACACGTCGAATGTCGGTGTCCCGCTAGTATGACTCTCCCCGTCACCGACGATACCCTCCGGACGTTCCTCGGCGCAGTGGGCGTGTTCGCAGCTCTTGTGGTATTTACCGAACACACCGCTCGATCACTAGCACCCGTTCTAATCCTCTCTGCAGGAATGCTGACGTACAGCGCGATGGACGAGGCGTACGACCTCCCGGACGGAGCAAACTGGCTGGTCTACGGTCTGGGACTGGTGGCTGTGGGCGTGTTCCTGACGCTCAGTTACACGGCGTGGATCGGAGGCGTGGTCCTGCTCGTCGGTCTCTGGTTTGTTCTCGACGGCGCGATCACGATCCGGTACGGGTCCGCCCGGACGCCCCACGAGTTCGTCTCGGGAGCAGAATCCGAGGCGATGCTCCGGATGCAGATTTTGCACACGGTGCACCAGGCGCTTCGCGAAAGCGACCAGCCGCATACCCCTACGGAGCTCGCGGAAATCTGTGACCTGACCGAGTCGCGAGTCAGGTCCGCCCTCGAGTACTTAGAACAGCGAGGGCAAGTCAGCAGGACTGAGGGGGAGTACAGAGCGGTCCCGCAGACCTGGGGTCGGCTGACACCTGTCGTGCGGTTCGGCACTTGGTTACCACACCGTATACTCCGGCCCGTTCGTCAGGTGCGCAACCACCGATAGTTACGAGTCGTGTGCGAGCGGAGTGTGAGGCTGAGCATCCGGATACCGGCGATAGGGCAGCCCCCGGATCCTCAACTGAAACTGATTTCGAAATCGTTCGTCTGCGGATCCAAACTTCCGAACCACGCCCGAATCGCTCCGATTGGAATCAAATAGAGCAATAAAACGGGCCAGGCATCCAGATTGACATCCGTTGTGAACGCGATACTCGCAAGTACGAGAGTGACGGGAACGATCACATACATAAATATCAGGTACAACTCAATAACCGGTGCAAACGCGAACTCCATCGCGTCTGCCGGTGACTTCTCCTGATACGATCGGTTGGAAATGAAATATCGCCAGATCCGCGTCAGTTGAAACAGAACGATGCCGGCAATCGCGAGCCCCAGCGAGAGGGGAGGGTCCGAGTCCAAACCGGCTCTGGACGCGACCGGTGTCAGTACTGCTCCGATGAACGCACCGCTGCCGATAGCCCTGCCCGCGATGAATTTGATGTTCCGCCAGTACACCGGTGGGAGCAGACCAATCGGCTGGAGTGAACTGGGCTCCGTGTTCCACGGATCGCCATCGAGCTCCGCGACCGGCTGCGGCGTGAATAGTGCAACGGAGAAGAACAGGAGGGTGATAATCGCTACTTCGATGAGGTAGATGAGTGCGATTTCAACGAGGCTCCACCGAAATATAACCACTCCGATGATGAGTCCAAGGTTCAGGACGATTCCTGAAACGAAGTCACGGGACTCTCCGAGTGCCTCAGGAACCCGTTCAACAACCCATTTCGGGCCGTGCCTCCTCATATGTTCATCTGCTCGTTCGGTCGTTGTTATTCCGTTTTGTTGTTATCAAACACGTTCAATCGATGGTGGCTTTCGATGTCGTGAAGAGACTGCACTCGCTAATTTAAATACCCTAACGTCTCCCAAGTTTCCGTTCGAGAATCTGACAAATGTGGTCAGTCAGCAGAAGTCCCCGATCCCGGCGAACGCCCTCTGGGTTGCCCGGGAATTCCTGGGAGAGTTCCATCCCGAGTTAACGTCCGTGATCCAGCGTACAATGTAACGAGTAGAGCACAAGTAATGTATATCATTGTGTCTCCTGATACCGTAGTGAATATCGTAGGCACGGTTCCGGTGGACGTACTGATCGGAGGGATATTGTGAGCCGCGTGCGTGATCATCACGACTGGCAGCGCTGCGTCGGTGGTATTGTACAGCCAGCCGTAGACGATCGATATTGCCGTTATATTCAGCGTATATTCCCAGAAGGCTGCAAAGTCGCCGAAACCAGCGACCATCATTGGGATGTGCCACACTGCCCACGTAACGCCGATACCGATACTCACCCACACCGCGTCAAATCGTTGTTGAAGATGGGGTTGTAAGAAGCCGCGCCAGCCTAACTCCTCCAATGCGCCGGCCAGAAAGAGGGTGACAACGAACGGAATCACGTACGTCATCGGCGGATATGCCGGAACAACAATGTCGCTACCGAGAACCACCGCGATGATATTCTCAAATTCGGTTCCAAGCAGCATAACCCCGATACCGATGAGGTACCACCGGGGCCCAACCCGTACGTTTCGGAGTTGTCCGACCCAGTCCCGAACGCTCTCATCCAACACCCAGACGGTCACTCCTGCACTGATCATCGGACCCCACGCGTACACTACTATCTTCAGAACGCGAGGAATTCCTTCCAGTATGGTAAAAATACCTGTAGCGACAAGGGCGGAGTACGTGACTAGCACGGCTAGAAAGGTTCCGGCCGGCCGGTGGGGTGCGCTCCGCTTGAGTGCGGCGACGCGGGTCAGTGTTTCCTGCGACATCCTGTTGGTATGTACGGTGTATGCTGATCAAAAGGTAATTCAGACTCAAATACAGATTGTACATACTCACAGCAGAACTCGCACGTCGGCCCACGAGTTCACGCGTAGGAGAAGGCAGAACGCCTCCGGCGACTACTTCCGAACGACTTGCTATCTATGTCTTTTTGACGATTTAGTTCGATGGCCGCCGTATGACCGACGATGACGACCTCAGAGCGGAGGTTCGAGAGCTTCGGTCGGAGGTCGATGCCCTCCAACATCGTCTCGGCCGCCTCGAATCGACACTGGACAGCGACACGCTGCCCGAAGAGCAGCGCCCACGGGAACGTGACTCCGACCGAACGCACGCTCGGGAGCAACAGGGTAGTGATCCCGCGCCGTCGCCACCCCCGTCCCAGGGGACACGTAGTAGCGATCACGCCCCCGCAGACGCGAGTTCCGACACGGGCGATGCACGGGAGACGGACGACGACCGCCGGAACTGGGAGCGGGACATCGGAACCAAGTGGCTGGGTCGTGTCGGTAGCGTCGCGCTCGTCCTCGGGATCGTCTTCTTCATTCGGGTGGCGATCGAAGCCGGCATTCTCGGGCCGCTCGGCCGCGTCGTCGCGGGTACCGTCGCTGGAACCGCATTACTCGTCGGGGGACGGTACGCCGCACGCCGCCGAGGATACTGGCGGTGGGGACGGATCACCGCCGGCACCGGGCTCGCGATCGCCTTTTTCAGCGTCTACGCGGCCTACGGGTTTCAGTCGTACCGGACTGCGATCGGGACCCCGCTGTGGGCCGTTCTGGTAGTACTGACCACCCTCATCGGAACCACCGTCGTCGTGTCCGTGTTTGACGGGGATCCGCTGGTGGCCGACGAGGCGTTCCTACTGGGCTATGCGACGGCGTACCTCGGACTCGACGCCGGGAGCTTCGTCGTGACACCCGCGTACGCACTCCTGCTCACCCTCGGGCTGGTCGTCATCGCGACGATCCGCCCGTGGAGTCGGCACGTGACCGCCAGCGTCCCCCTGACGTACGGGCTCGTCATCGCGTGGGTGGCTGACTTCGACCCCGGGTGGGGGGTCGTGGCCGGCGTCACCGTCGCCGTCTTCGCCAGCTACGTCGCAGGGAGCGTCGTACTCAGACGAAGCAGCCGGACTGACGCGTGGCACCGCCGTCTGCTACAGGCGCTGACGCCGCTCAACGCCGGGATCGCCGCGGCGCTGTTGGAGTGGACCGCTCGAGAATGGGTTCCAGGGCTGCCGGTTGAGGGTGTCGCCGTCGCGGTGATTGCGCTCGCACTCGGCGGGGTCTACGCGGCGACCAAGCACCAGTCCGCCTCTCGGGACGATGTTGCGGGAACGACGGCCGTTGTGTTCCTGGGTGTGAGCGCGGTGCTGGCGCTCGAGACGTTAACTGCCACTGTCGGATTACTCGCGATCACTTGTGGTGCGGTCGCAGTCACACGGTATGGTGTCGGTGACGCACCTCGGTGGGGCGCACACCTCGTCGCAGTCGGGACCGTGGGCAAACTTCTCGCCATCGACGCGAGAGCGTTGTCCGGACTCACCCTCGCGGACCCGCTTGCAACTGTGACCGGGCGACCGACCGCGTTCCTCCTCGCGATCGGGGCGTTCTACGGGCTCGCGTGGTGGCACCGAGGCGACACGTTCGCGCTTCCGCGCCGGGACGACAGCATCCGACTGGCGGTTCCGTATCTCCTGACAGCGACTGCGCTTACCGTCGTTGGGCTCGGACTCGAACTGTCCGGCTTCGGCCTGTCGGTCGCGTGGGCAACGTTCGGCGCAGTGCTCTTCGGGGCTGGACTCCGGACGGAGACGCGTGTGTTCCGACTCCAGGGTGTTGCCGTGTTCGGTGTGACGACGGCGAAGGTGTTCCTGTTCGACACCCAGGGGCTCGATACGATCGCCCGGACGATCTCGTTTCTCGTCCTCGGGAGTCTCCTCCTGGCGGCGTCGTACGCGTACGCCCGCTGGCAGGGGGATCGTCCGCTCGATCGGTTCATCGAGGGCTGAGCACGCAGGGCAGTCGCGTCAACGCCCTCGAACCGGTTAGACGACCGGAAGAAGCGTCGAGAACGGAACGGTCCAGAACATGGCGTGACTGACCGCGGTCACGACCAGGTTCTCGGTTCGCTCGTAGACGAACGCCCAGACGCAGCCGAAGGCGGTGATCGAGAGTATCGTATAGACGAGGGGACCGGACGCGAACAGGTATGTCAGCGTGTGCATCGATCCGAACGCGACGCCGCTCGCGAGAACCACTCCCGCGGTCCCGAGGTGGGGACGAAGCCGCCCCTGGACGATGCCTCGATACAGGATCTCCTCGATGGGCGCCGCAAAGAGGTATAGTGCGGGGATCGCGACCGCCCACAACATCGGCCGTTGCAACAGCAGTTCAGCGGTTCCGACGCTGCTATGGCTGTGTGTTGGAACGGCGATTCCGAACACAGGCAGAACCGTCGTGAGACCGACCGATAGCGCTGCACTGATAGCCGGAAGCGCGAGGATCCACGCGATGTCCTCGACGGTCGGCTGGTGGAACTTCAGGTACCGGGATCGTTCGTCGGCAACGAACAGGTATCCTGCGGCGACCACGGCAAACCCGAGTTGGACGCCGACATCAGCCACTATGTAGATGTCCGTGTCTGTGATACCCAGTATGCCACCGACCGCTCCGAAGAGTACGACGCCTGCGAACGAAACCACGCCACCTCCGATCGCCAACACGAACGCCGTAGCTGCTGCTCTCGCCGCTGCTGTATCCGGGATCACGGGTCCGTGCTCGGAGAGCACGCTCATTCGGAGTCACCACCTTTGTCTCCGAGACGAGGGGCTACACAACGCCGGGGACACTCATCTGACTGGTTACGCTGCTGAGGGCTCGCACGACTCGCGGGAAGCGAGGACGCGCTGCGGGGATTGTTCCAAGCCATTCACCCCATCCGTCGGCTGCCGATGTCTTGAACGGGTGTGACGTTTTATCGGTTTTCAGGCCGTGGTACGCCCGTACAGGTACGCCTCGACGGTTCACGTACCGCCGTACACGCGGCGTGAGCCTGGAGGGCCCGCCGGGGTCAGGTTGGCGCGGCTGGGTGGTCTCCACGGAGTCGGAACCCCGCACGCTGACCGATCGTGTGACAATTTACTTGTGTGTTGTCACGTACTTCGCGTATGTCCGACAAGCCGGCGGCATTGCTCACCAAGACACAGCGGAACCGTATGGAAAACGGGTTCCAGTCCGTGGACGGCGCCAAGCGTCGTCGGGATCAGCAGCGAATCCGCAGACGGGTCGCTGCCGGTGTCGACGACTTCGCCCATCTGGTCGAGTACCCGGACGATCAGCTCGAAGCCGCGTTCGATTCCTACGACGACGAGCACCTCGTCCGGGCCCTCGCGGATATGCGGGTCATGTCCGAGCGCGTTCGCTTGCTTCACAGTATCGAGCGCGATACAGTACTTCGGCGGGCCCGAACCCGAACGCAGACGGCCGAGCGGGGGGAGCGAACCGTCTCCGACCTCGAATTTCGGACGGACGAGGAGGTCCGGAGCGCAGTGCGGGCTGAGCTCGAATCGGAGTACGCACCCGACGACTGGAAACGTCGGTCGGAGCTTGCGCTGAAGATCGGCAGCCTGCTGGCACTTCCCGGTGTGTCGCTGATTCCGATCCCCTACGGGGCAGTCCCCTTGGCGATCGATGGAGCGCTCGTGTTCGTTGCGCTGTTCTTCGGCGGACCTCTGCTGGCGTTTGGGTTAGGGATCCTCCTGCTCCGGAGTATTCGAGACGATTTCCTCCCCGGGCTGCGAGCCTTCGGTGATGACCCTGTTGGAACGGTACGGCGGATGTGGAACGAGTTCTGAATCCACCTCCCCCGTCGGTTTTGATGAGCGTTATCCAGACGAATACTAAACAGCACCCTCGGCTGAACGTGTAGTGTCTTGGTACTGATAGTCACCGAACCCGAGAAGCGGATAGAAAACGAACGAAATAAACGTGAGTCCGAGGCCGAACAGGATTCCCTTATTGAACTTGCCAGCAACGTCTATGCTGATCTTCAGCGTGGCGAAGAAGTTAATCACCGGAATGAAGAATAAAACGAACCACCACCACGCGTTTCCGCTTATTTTGACCAACACATACAGGTTGTATATCGGGACGATTGCAGCCCATCCTGGTTCACCGGCCTTCTCAAACGTTTTCCAGAACCCGGCGAAAATCACGGCAGTAAGCGCCAACGTAACGAACAGTTCGACGTTTCCACTACCACCACTCTGTAACGGAACGGATGTGCTCATTACTGAATTCACGAATAAACATATACACTCCCGTTGGTAAGAAGACCAGGTGAAAATCAGATCGCTGTTTTATGCTGCATCCGTTGGGAGCGGTGCGTCACTGATCAACCGCAGGTAGTACGCCGTGTATACCGTATAGAAGTACGCGAAGCCGACCGCTGACAGACCGATTCCGACCGGGAGCAGGACCGCGACCGGAACCCCGAGGTCGACCGGTAATACCTCAGCAGGCGCGGCGTCGGTCATCGTCAACTGGACGAGATACTCGGGAATGAAGAAGAGATTCACTAGAAGCGTCCACATAAGTGAGAAGCCAACAACGCTTGTGAGGTTCGCGCGGACGAGCCCGATACTTCTCCGGAACGAATCAGTAACACTCTGTTCTTCGATGACGATTGCGGCGTCGTAGAACTGTACGAACATAATGACGACGAGGAGAGACACCAGCCAGACGATCACGGAGACGACGCCTCCGATGAAGCCAGCCACCTCGTGAATCGAAGCGAGCGCCATTGATCCGATACCGAAGACGAGTCCAACGGTCCCGATCCCGATAGCAGTTCCAAGGATGATCAGTAGGAACGCTACCGTAGCGGATAGCAGTCGGACGTAATGTGTCCGCGCTGTGGTGACGAACTGGCGGATCGACGTGTCCGTTCCTTCGATCGCAGCGCGGGCTGTTCCGATGAATCCACCGAGAACGAACGGGAACACGACCAGCCACCCGAGCGAGGCACCTGCTGACACCAGCGGTGAGTCAACGACCTGATCGAGGTACTGCAGTTGGCTTCCGGCCCCAACGAGGAGGCCGGCGACGAGCAGGATCGGATTCGCTCGGAGGGCGGCGGATCCATCTCTAAATGCGGAGACCAGAACCATCGTATCTCTGATTTACTGGCGCCTCATATTAGATCAACTGGAGTATCAAAACCATATTTAACCATTTTCAGAGGCTCTATTTACAATTCTCATAGTGTGAGTGGTCGCTCCGTCGCTGAGTGTGCCTCCTGCAGCGAGCCTACCCTGTGTGTCGCTTTTATTCTTGGCTACAGTTTGTCGCCGAGGCCGAACCAGTAGAAGAATACTGTCATCGACGCCCCCATAGCTAACGCTTCGACGATGAGCGAGTCGCGGCGGAGGACACCGACGAGCAACAAGAACCCTGCCACGAACCCACCGGTGAGGACAGCGTATTCGAGCCGTGAGAGACCTTCCATCCAATAGATAATCCGTTGACGGAGACGAGTCATCGTCCGAATGTCTTCGACCGTAATTCCGTGATGAGTACCGGGACAACGACACCGACCCCGACAAGGATCGACCAGGAGACCCGCGTAGCGATGCGCCCTAATGAAACGTACCAGGCGAGTGCCGCGATCACGACGAACGGGAGGGTGATCTTGGTGTCTGTGGGGACCATATTTATTGATCAGCTTAGTTGTGAATAAATTATACTGCGTTGTTTTATGATACTCGGCGATCCCCCGATTGTCCCGATAGTCTGAGCCTGGACAAGAGACTGAGGGGGTCGAAACGGGGGAAGAGGGGCTGAATGGAGGGCTATGGAATTGGGCGGCGGGTGGCAAGGGACCATTCAGGGCCTCTGTGGGGGCCAGGTGGTGGGGACCAGCAGGACTTCTGCTGGCAATTTTCCATAGCCGCCGGTGAATAAAGAATCAAACGAATAGTCAAAGGTGAATTTAACTCACTTGTACGGCCTCTGGGTTCCCGGTTCCTTACGCACGCTCACGGCAAAATAGTCTGCTCATATGGGGGTGGCATATGAGATTTACTACCACAGAGTAAAATCGGTCAAGTCGGCTGTGCAGACTGTTGAAGCAGAGCCCGGCAAACCGCCATCTCAATTATATCAAAATTAGAATATATCGTCGAATAGGGAGGGAGATCTCTCGGTGTAAGGCCGATGTCCGGGACTTTTGTGGCATTTCCTACAGAAGGTTGATGATCATCCGGTAGACCGTAGCACGCTAAACCCGAACTGTTGACAGACCAACTGTAGATATATAGCGTCTGTCAAGATGTCTTACTTTTGTAGACTATTAGCTCAGCAGGGCACTCGATAAACTCTAGTTCAACAGTAGTCCACAGGATTGAGGAAGTCCTGTGAAACCTCAGTCAAACGTGAATTATTTTCAGTAATAAAATATGTCGTGACCGTATTGGCACCGTCGACAGCAGAGTCTGGTTCACCGTCGCCATCACAGTCAATGGAGGCACTATATCCGACACTAACCTCAGCTATGATGCCTGTACTATTGCGTGAGACGACTTCGGAGTCGGCTGGTTCAATCGTGCCAAAGCGAAGCCCTATAAGATTCTTATACGTGTTTGCCTGTTGTTCGATACGGGCCTGTTCAGCGGCGATTGCTCGTTCACCGACAGTCGTTCCCGATTGCGGTGGGGTGACTGAGGGGGTTGGTGTGGCTGATTGAGTTGGGGTGGCCGACGGCGTGGACGTATCTGCGGGAGATCCACCGATACAGCCGGCTATGAGAACAAAACCACAGATTAGTATACAGTAGCGCAACAAGGACATTTTATCAATCAATTTTCAGGGCAAATGATAGGCCTTCTGTAAGTTCAAATGTCTATTTCACTTTGAGTCAAATATTTAACACATACTACGGCAGACGTTTTATGATCCGTCGGTCGTTTCTGACTATTGTTGGTCTTGTGACTTCCACCGCCACCGCTGGGTGCTTCTCAGAATCGACCGTGGAACCGGAAGATGGGACCGCAGAACCGGAGTGCCACCTGAGGCACGAAGCCGTAGAGTCGGCAGAAAATTACGGTGATGTCCGTGAAACATACATATTCGAGAACCTGAGTACTGACGCACAGCGGGTGATTGAAGAAGTCGCTGTAAGTGGGAATTATACTGTTACGAGCCAACGTAATGAACCGTCAGAGTTCCAGTATCGGGATACGACGGCCGTCTACAAAATTATGTATCAAAACAGAACATACACCTTATTGACATATACTGACGAAGGCTGTTGAATCCGCTCGACCGGCTGAGTATGTTGTGCGAGGGATCTCACGATTCAGTAATCGGGACCCTGCATATCTTAATGAGGGTTGACTCTCTCTCTTTGTTGAGATGTAGTATATCACTCAAACTCGCCTTTAACCGTTCAGATTGTTTATCATTTGGCAGTTATACTGTGTTGATACCAGAAACCGTGGGTAGCCAACTATGCGATCGGAACTTCACCTAAACAGGCGGTCAGTAATGGGATCAGCTGCTGCCGCGGCGATAGCTGGACTCGCCGGATGTGCCGGGCTACAAACTACCGCTGAAACTCCCGCCGCGGCGGGGCCTGACCAGTGGCCAGACCCGAAGGAGGGCCAACGCGAGGTGATGCTCCTCGGCTCAACGCATCTCGCACAGTCTCCTGGAGACACACAGAACGCATATGCTACGGATCCGGGGGACATTCTGGGCGAGCAGCGGCAGCGCGAACTCGAAACACTGACTGACCGGCTTGCAGACTGGGAGCCCGACCGGATCGCCGTCGAGGAACGGGTCTCAGAGCAGCCGGTCATCGATGATGCATACGCAGCCTACCGTGACGACCCCGACACGCTGAGTACTGTTTCCGGGTGGGAGCGGGACAGAAGCAATGAAACCGTTCAAATCGGGTTCCGGCTTGCCGACAAGCTCGGACACGACTCCGTTGCTGCTGTTGACTACTTCCAAAGTCCTGCAGCGCTGTTGACTGATGAGGAAAAACGGCAGTTGCCGAATTCGCTGCGAGCCGTGCTCGTCGATCCTGATACCGTCGAATATCCGCTTCCGGACGCAGCCGAAAGTAACGCGGAGAAACAGCAGCGGCTTGATGAAGGTTCGCTGGTGGAGTTCTATCAGTGGTTGAATACGCCTGGCGTGGGAGCAGCTATGTGGAATAACGATATGAACTTCTATGCGACGGCGTTTGAAAACAGCGAGCCGGGAGACTACACGGCTGTGAAACTGATGACGGCGTGGACACAACGAAACCTGCGTATTGCATCGAACATTTGGAACGTGCCTGCGAAAGATGACGAACGGGTGCTAGTCGTCTACGGCGCATCACACGTGCCGCAACTGGGACAGATACTGACCGGCGCACCAATGATGGCACCGGTCAGTCCGCTGCCGTATCTTACCGACTGACGCACACAACCTTTCTGCTGGCTCTGCTGACTGATCCTGCCTGAGAGTCGGAGATGGAACTATACCGAATCCGCAGGCCTACTGAACAGCTGATTCAGTGAGAAGCAATTGAAAAACGGTCGTCCCGACGCGTCGTCAGTTACTGTGTCCGTGGTTGCGGCGACCCTCAACGGTGTCCGCCAGCCACGTCCCGATCCGGACGCCGATCTCGCCAACAACCGCGGCGATCCCAAACCCGGCGACGGTAAAGACGGTCAGGAACACGCCCTGTCCGAGTGTGACCCACTCCGGTTGGGTGAACCCTGCTACGGCGACATATGTGTGGAATACGGCCCAGAGAATCGGGAGTCCACCAACGATTCCAACCTGGATCCCTGCACGAGTTGTTTCACTGTCCGACCGGGTGAGTAAGTACCCGGTCAGGATCCCGCCGAACACTACTGCCCCCACCGAGACTTCGGACCCGGTCTGCCAATAACTGACCGCAGTACACGGAAGAGCCACTCCCCCACCGATAAGCCCGTATTTCCATCGCAGTAATCTATTCCGAACACAGAGACTGAGACCCGACATTATCCTTGGAGACTACTCACACCGGTGACCAAGTAAACACCCGGATGAATAAAACTGACATCGTATCCATACCTGGTCACTCGGTCACCCACACGCTGTACTCCCTACGCGCCTCTCACACAACCTGTATCCAGACTTGATTAGGTCGGACCGGCCAACAAGGATACCCACATACCAGCCCGACACTCAAAATACCATAATATTGTTATGAATCACGTGCGAGACTTAGAGCCAGAAGATGAAGCAATGATTCAGCAACCAAGCGGAAGGACATCACCCTAACGGAGCGGTTCGAAATTAAGAAGCGACGGATTTGTAGACTGGTCTTCCGATCAGGAATAGGCCTAAGATGCCGGGTATAAGTGGTAGAGGGCTACTCTTTTTCTTAAGATACGATTTCGAGGGTGAGCCTTGCACGACATAGGCCGTGGTTGTCTCCCCGACATTGTACTGGTCAATTCTGTCTTCGGCGGCAGTCCTTGTGTCGGACGCTTTTGTTCCTACTCCCGGGTTGATGTTGTCGGAAGTGTATTGGGTTCCGTTGTACGTGTAGCTGTAAGTGACGTGGGGCGTGTACTTATCCCCGCTTTTTGAGGAATCCATAGTGACTTCTTTGCTCTCTACCGTGGCTTCAATCTGCACCCCGGACGAGAGGTTTTGTTGCTGAGAGTATGCTATGTATCCGGCAACTCCGAGCAGCACAATCCCCAGTATTATACTTATTAGAGACAACTTCGACATATTCGTGATTGTTTTGATTACTGAATGTTAATTTTGACGTGTTTCTCACTGCGCAACATATGCACGCAGAGTTTCACGACTGATTCTTTTTGAACTCGTGAGATAAACACCGTGGCAACTCTTCTATGACACCCTATGAGGCCTCCTCATACTGTCGGCTATAGTCACGTGAAGGATTTCGACACCCCGGGGTGTCGAAAATTTTCACGTAGTTATAGCCAACAGTATCAGTACACAGTCACAAGCTGAAAATCCACGCGCCTGTGACCACTCGATATTCCCGAGACTCGAACGTCTGATTTGGTCAGCAATACACCAGTGATCTCCTGGAAAAACAAATCGGCACAGAACCGGATTACTCACGAGGTCGGACGACAGCAACCGTGTGAGATGTATGCTGACTTTCGTGTTCCTTCGCTCGGCCGTAGGCGTCGTGCTTGTGTAACTCCTCCCTGAGGTCACAGTTATCGCATTTCACTTGATACCTCATACGCTGGAATTATCTTAATGATTAATAACTGTGTGGGTAATTACCACACATTACGTACAGACGTGAATGTCCACGGCTAAAACTGCGCGAAAACCCCAGTGAGTATGTATAGCGTCTCTTTGAGACTTAACCGACTTTTTCACGCTTCTACGTCTATACGAAGACAAGATGACGCAGCAGACACTCTATCCCGTGTCCATAGGCGTACTCGATCTTGGATTCGCCGGACTACTGTTCTTGATCGCTCCAGTGCTGGGCGTATTGATGAGAGCTATCGGCGTCCTCGTCGTGGGGACGTGTCTTGTTCAGCACTTGGGCCTCTCTCATACAGAGTCCACATCGAGGATAGCAGGTGACGTTTAGACAGCGAGTACCCGAAGGGCTGTTCGCTGAATCACGGTGGAATATCCACTGCCAAGGATGGTTCAGTACAGGGAACTCACGTCTCGATCAGTACAAGCAGTACGCTCATCGCGCTACACAAGCCAATGATAAATTGATGGACAACACAGTATCAGATATGGCTGACTCCGATAACCTGTCCGAAGCGGAAATTCGCCATACTGTGAGAGAGGAGGTGTCAAAAGCTGGATGGTCAGTTATCTCAACTGTCTTTTGGACGATACTGGCAGCGTTCGCGGTTCTCGTGGAGCTCCAAGCAATTCAAATAGCATTCTACGCAAGCGGCTTGGGGGCTTTAGCCTATGCTGCGGTCGGTATACTCATTACGGGTGCAAGCGTCTATCTCCTTTACTTGCTTCATTGGGACTAAAATGTATCACAAGAGACACGCAGCCGAGCAGTGTATATCTCAACTGGCAGCCCTCGTCTGAGTTGTGTCCAGAACTGTCTGGTTAGTGGATAGAACCCACTAATCGATCGGTACTAAGCAATCACAGACCAAATTCCAGCGATAACTGCGATTAGAGTCAGCATTACCGTAGACCACACTATTCGGCCGTCAGGAATTGAATCAGACGAATCGGATGAGAGAACGGCTTCATATACTGCACTGAATACCATCCCAGTTCCGCCAATTGACAGGAGTATTGGAACGAGGGACACTTCCCCGGAAATTACACTGTTCAGACCTCTGAATCCGAGAATACCACCGCAAACAGTCATTGAGCCGTGATAGAGGAGGGCTTTGCTCATACTTACAGACTGATCAGACCAGTACAAATATGTCTTCTCCCTCACAGTCGGTATTCAATCCGCACGCCTACTCTCACAACTGATTCGGCTGTGAAATCGTGAAAGAAACACTGTAACAACTTTTTTATAATAACTTTTTGTCATTATCTTGTCACGCTCGTCGGAAATGGGAGAATCCGTCTGTAACAGCGAGACAGCGGTAGACCTCTCTATGCTTCGCAGTTGTACGCCAGTTCATCCAAATTAGATGTACTGTATAGACACTCTGTACTCCGCACGGTCTCCGAAAACGTTCAGCAACTGAGGACCTGTCTCCGACACGCCGACAACCTGTTTGCTTGGAGTATCTTTTTTCAGTTATAACGAGTAGGGAGAAATGTGCGATCGACGACCCGAGAGGACGGAGCAGAAACCACAGAGCCACGCACGGTCGTCGAGCAGGTTCTGTATGGGGAGGCGGACCCACGACTTCGGGCAACTTGGCGGGTTCTATTCTCATTGGCGGTGTTCGCCGGACTCTTTGTACTCGGGGAGACGATTCTCAGTGCCACCGAAGTTCCACCTGTCATTACAGAGCTAAAACTCCCATATCTCGCCGCAGTTGCTGGTGCCGTCGTAGTGGCAGTCAGACTGGGTGATCGGTCCGCGTCGGGCGTTGGGTTCGGTGTCAACGTCGCCTGGTTGCGTGACCTCGCTGCCGGCGTTGGACTGGGAGTGATATTCCAGTGTGCTGTCACTGTGGTCTGGGTCGGAACGGGCGGGCTCACAGTCACGGACACGACGGTCAGAGGTGTTGCGACGGGCCCTTCGTCACTCGCCCTCGTCACTAGCGTAAGCCTGTTTGGGGTACTGGTTACTGCAGTATGGGAGGAGTTCGTTTTCCGGAGCTTACTGATTCGAAATGCCACAGAGGGACTTGCTGCACGGAGCGTCCCACGGACGGGCGCATTGGGGGGTGCAATTGTACTAAGTGCGCTCGCATTCGGACTTCCTCACGCGCTCGGTGTCGCAGCCGAGTACACGAATCCGGCGTTTGGCGCACTACAGGCAGTTATCTCCGTGTCATACTTTGTGGCAGCATATGCGGCTACGGGAAGCCTTGCGCTCCCGATCGGGATCCACTTCGCGTCGAACGCTTGGGCTATACTGGTCGTCGGAAGGGCTAGCAGTCCGTACCCGAAGCTCTTCGCGGTTGAGCGAACGGTAGCCGGGACTATCGATACATTGTTGATTTTGCTTCCAGGGGTTCTCCTCATTGCACTTGTGCTGTGGTGGGCACGCCTCACCGGACACACGGGGATGTCGGTCACCGACACCTACCGGCGCATCGTCGAGAGTTCTTGACCGCTCTCGGACGTTCATAGTGCACGCAAGTCGGGTCTCGTCTATGGCTTGCACCCCTGAATCGAGTCTCCTGCGCCGAACTACTGACAGAGTCTTCCTTCATCTGTCGGAAGTGCATCCAGCGAGACGTGCGACCCACCACCCGTTGGACTCAATAACCGGCATCGTCCCTCTGTATCGATTACTCCGTGATCAATGGAAATCAGTTAGATAGCGGAGGTTCTGCTGCATACAGGGCGCGTATGCTGTACTCTATCGATGAGAAGGCGCCCATCGAACAGCTAGGGAATCAAGTGACGTTGGCCGGCACAACTGTATATCAAATTGACCCGGAGAACACTACTCGGTCAGTACCTCAACGGCATACTTCGAGTGCCACCGGTACCGTCGCCCGCCCCAAACAAATGTGTCCCGGGTGAACGCATACAGCCCCAGAGGGACAGCGGCTACAAGTGCTGGCACCGTCAGCAGTAGTGACCCCCGTTGAACCCCGAAGCTAGCGCTACCACCGGCTGTCAGCAGTGTTAGTCCCACCGCCAGGGGTGGGAAGAGAACACAGCCGATGAGAACCGCAACCAACACACCAAATGAGAGTTTCGCCGCTACTGGATCATACGTTGCGAAAATCTTATTAAACCGGATGTGTCGTTCGAGCGTTTGCCGAAGACTTCCACCCATCGGGACCCTCCGTACGCGCCGAACTGAAGTCACGTCGGTGTGGTCGCCGAGGAGACCATCGTCGCTGATCGTCTGACGGAGTTTCGAGAGGAATCGTGCCTCGTCAATATCACTCCGATCAAATATGACAGCTCCACCCCAAGCGTGGTCACCTATGTATGTTCCGAGCGTGCCACCAAGAAAATAAATCGGCTCTAACAGGACTGCAAGCGGATCTTGCCCGACGAATACCGGTAGCTCCGTTGTCGGGCCGTGTTCGGCGTAGTCCTCGCGGAGGCGGTCAAGCCACTCTGGAGGGTGATGAAAGTCATCGTCGGTCCAGACAAGCCGGTCGTGACTGGCGGCCTCCATCCCAGCAGCGATAGCATTTGCTTTCCCGGAACACCCGATAGGGTCGCCGGCAGCGATCAACTGGACGTTCTTCGGGAGCGAGTTGCGGCCCGCAACCGGGTCGTCCTCGCTGTCATGGATGATGAGGAGCTCGTCTTCGGGCCCCAACTGTGCGGCGACCTCATCGCAGGCGTCAGTCCAAGATACTGTCGGGAGGAGTACGCTTGTCGGTGAGCGTGTCTGTCTGTTCGACATCCGTACTCGAAACGTGAGCGCGGATATGGATGGTAGTTTCGTAGAGCTTCTCTGACTGAAGCCAGACAGAAAGCCAAGAACGGCACAACCTATATTGGCGAAACAAGAGATGGATCACTCAAATTGTCCGACGTGCGTGATCCCGACGCGCTCGCAGATTTGCTCGGCGACGAGTGTGCACGTACGATTCTCGTCGAGGCGAAGAAGGAGCCTCGCTCGGCGGCAGAGCTCAGCAATCGCGCCGGGGTTTCAGAACCGACGGTCTACCGGCGACTCGAACGACTCCGCGAGTACGATCTGGTCACCGAGGAGATCCAGCCGGTCACCGACGGGAAGAACTACAAGCTCTACCGGACGGAACTCGACGGCATCGAACTCGATCTCAGCGAGGACGGCTTCGAGATTACGGTCTCACGTCGGGAACGGATGGCCGACCGCTTCACACGGTTCGTAGAGGGACCCTGATATGTTCGATGTAACGCTCCAGTCGGTCGACCTCGAAACGCTCCGAACCGTTCGTCAGCTCAGCGAGGTAATCATCATCCTCTTCGGGCTGGCGATCAGTTATATCGCCTACACGGCATACCGACAGAATCAGAGCCGTCCGATGCTGTACATCGCGGTCGGATTCGTTCTGGTGCTGTTCGTACCGGGCGCTGTAGCGGTTGTCCTGTTTGTGTTGCTGGACGTGCCCGGCCCCATCGTTAACGGTGTCAACCAGTTCTTCGAACTCGCTGGTCTGGGACTGATTCTCTACGGCTTGTGGAGCCCGCGGCGAGACTGATCCCACCCGTCGAACCTCGAACGCGACGCGGTTCGGTCGCTCCGTCAGTCAGACGGTTCGGTCGCACGTCGGCCGTTTGAGGCGTTACCGGACGCGGGTCCGTCGGCCGACCGTGTTGCCGTCCAGCGCGGCCGGACGGCCTCCCTGTGTGAGAGTGTTTCGGGACCGTAGCGGATGACGAGCAGGATAGCGAGGATCCCGAATACACCGGCCAGAATCGCAGCGTAGGGGACCGGCACCGCTGCCGCCCCGCCGACGGCCCGTCCGGGGACGTTCACCGCGGCGTTGATCATCCCGTGAAGCAGCACGGCACCGAGAACGGCTCCGTCCGACGCGTTGTAGTACCACGTGAGAATGACCGCGAAACTGACCACGCTGACGGCGTACAGAAGCGGTGAGAGCTGGTACACGCCGTAGGCGAACATCGGGACGTGCCAGAGTGCCCAGACGCCACCGACGAGAACACTCGCGGTAAGCGCACTGAACCGCTTCTGGAGGTGTGGGAGTGCGAATCCTCGCCACCCGAACTCCTCATTCCCACCGGTGAACAGCGTCGCCAGCACCAGATTAACCAGGAACCACGGGGCAAGCCGCCCGAGGGAACCGCTGTCGGGAAGCCCAACGAGTGAGAACACGACGACAGCGACTCCGAGGGCACCGACCACCGGAACCGCGATTGCGACTCCGTACCAGCGGAGTGGTCGTCGCCACTCGAAAGTCGTCACGAGCCAAGCCCGGACTGATTCACCACGGAGGCGTGTCACGACCGCTCCCGCAGCGCCGGGGCCGAAGGCTCCGAGTGCTATCCCGATGATCCCCAGCCCCGACCGTGGGGTAGCTATCGAAAACGTGCTCATCCACACCGTCCAGGAGAGTCCGATCGCTAGTGCGGAGAACATCACGACCGGATGTTCGTTGCTGAGTCGTGCGAGCAGCGAGCGGTTCGATTGCATCACACCCGGGTAAACGGGTGGGATACCCATCAGGGCCGTCGCCCGGCTTCATTCGCTGAAGTTACTGTCCACCCTTATGCTACCCATAGATCGAATATTGCTGGATCGGGAGTTTTGCTCAGACGAACGCCTTTTGAGTACAGAATCTCGATCCTTTTCTAACAATAGCTGGCAGTCTCGCTTGAACCGCACTTGCTCTCAGCAAGCAGTTTAATCGACGGATCGATGCATCCAATTAGTATAGAGTCACCAGTGATCGACCGCTGTAGTTCTTTTTTGTATCGGTCACGATAGCGCTGACAGACGTTGAGTTCGAAACGACGTTGCTGGGGACACAGCGCGTAATCAGCAAGCTTGGGGGAAGTCAGCGGAGAGTGGTGGGCGGCCAGTACAGGGCGTATACCTTGCGTAGAGTGCCCTCCAAAATCGTCCACCTCCGAGTGTTCAGTAGAGAGTGTCGGCTCGGGCTTCGACCCGGGGAGAGCTTGAGACACGACCCGGATAGCCGGAGACACCGTAGCCAACTCTAATCTCGAACTCACTCCGTATCGGGCTGGAAAATGTCCTCGATAGCACACTCGAAAAAGTCCGCAAGCGCGAACGCCAACTCTAAGCTCGGGTCATACCGACCTCGTTCGATAGCGTTGATGGTTTGTCGACTCACTTCAACGGCGTCGGCGAGTTCCTCCTGCGTCACGTCCGCTTTTGCCCGCCACACGTTGAGATCGTTGTCCACGATTTTCACACTGACTGTTGGTTATACCAGCCGTAAAGTCCGAAGCGAGCGGCGACCATCCCCAAAATCAGGAGAACGAGCCCTTCCTTGGCCGTTATCGGGATACCACCCGCCTCGGTCGCGATGAACAGGACCATCGCGAGAGCAAGAGACACTCTGAACGCAACCTCCCCCGACCGGTGTGCGACCCACTCAACTCGCTCGTCTATCCTGACTTCGTCTGCTCGGTCCCACTGTCGTCGGTACCACGCATACCCTGCGCCAAAGAGCACCAAGCCTCCAGCAACCGCTCCAATTTCGGGTAGAAATCCGTCTACGGCTGCCAACACAACGCCCGTCACGACGACGCCGAGAACCGCGACGCCGATTGGAATGGTGCGTTTGATCCTCATACCCGTATGAATGTAAAGTATACTTTCCACTTAGTCGTTTTGACTTTACATACTATGGCTCAACCTACAATTGACGTGTTTCCCGGCTGGTTTTAATATCGGACTGGGTCGTTCACGACGCTCGCACCAGTCGGGGCTGGTTCGCTACTCGGATTTCTTATCAGTAATTTGATTCACCTGACAGGTGGGGAACAGACGCCCACGTACCTCGGTATCGAACGCCCCAACAGGCCGCCCGGTTCGGGGCACGACCACCGTACTGTTTCGCCAAGATACTCGCGCCGGTCGTAAGGGTCAGTGACTCCGTTCCAAAGGCAACACTCGGCCTGTTCGGCATTGAGATGACTCAAGTATGGACGGAAACGGGGAAGGAACTCATCGAGACTCGGGCTGATGTCCGAACCCGACTTGGGTCGGTATTCGAGAAGTTCCACAGCAATGTTGCGTTCGGTTGCATTTAAACATAGCCAGCGCAAAACCGCGGTATGTTCCCCGGGTTCGTCGGCAAACCTCCGGAGTCGTTACCCCGTTTTGAGGTGCTCGGCATCCTCGTGGCGAACGCCGTTCCGCTCGTCGGCGTGGGTGCGCTGGGCTGGCAGCCCACGACTCTGATCCTCCTGTACTGGGTGGAGTTTTCGGTGGTGTTGCTGGCAGCAGTGGTTCGAGCCGTGTTCGCCGGACGGCCATCCGAACTCGACGACGACCCGCTGGTTCTGGGCGCGCTGGCCCGCCGGTCGTTACGCGTGACCGTGCCCCAAACCGACGTTGGCGTTCGGATGTCCAGCGTCCCCGTGCTCCTGATCGCTACCCCTCTGCTGGCGATTCTGTGGTTCGCTGTCAGTGGAGTGACCGTCGGTGTGGTCGGCGTCGCCGAACCCGAACAGCCGGAGTGGGTTCTTGGATTGGCTATTCTCACGATCATTATTGCCGAGGCGGGGCGAACCGGATTCGAGTACTTTTACCAACGAGCGTACCGCGAGCACAGCGCTCAGACCGCGCTCCGGGGCGTCCTGTTCCGGGGCACTGCACTGTTCGGTATCGGGGTCTGTGTGGTCGTCGTCGCCGCCCCCGCCGGCGCAAGCGCTTCGAGTGCGATTCGCGATCCCGGCACGGTCGGGGTTCCGCTGCTCCTCGGCATCGTCGGCCTGAAGACCGCACTCGATCTCGTAGATCAGTACGCCGATCGGCTCGAAGCGTACGACGAGGCGACCGACGTCTCCCTCGGCGTCGCGTACGACCCACCGACCGATCGAGCGGTGGACGACGACCTCTCGGAGAACGCAGCGCGCGTCCGTCCGACGTTGCTCGGGCGGCTGTTCGGCGGGATTCCGACCCTCGTCCGGCACCCGAATGCGGCGGTGGTGGGTGTGTTCATCGGGCTGATCGCACTGCTGTTCGCCACCGGTCGGGTGTGGTCCGTCGCTGCCCCGCTCGCCGCCGCGGCCGTGGTGGTCCCTTTCGGGTTGAGTTCCGCTGATCACTGGCTCCGGTACGCCAACGTCGAGTATCGCGTCGACGACGACGCGGTCGTTGCTTACGACCGCCTGTTCCGACAACCGCTCTGGCGCGTCGAACCGTGGGACGAACGGAGCCTGCGCGTCGAGCGCGACTGGCTCGACGGTCGACTCGGGACCGAGACGGTCGTCGTGAAGTTGGACGACGACACCCTCCGACTCCCGCACTTGGGGGATGCAGAGACCGTGCTTGCGACGTTCGATCGTCGACCCGACCGGTCGGTAGGGTGAACGGCAATGTCGCCGAACGCCCCTACGTCAGCGGGCCGTGTTCGTATCCTCATTCGGGTCGGGAGGTGAAACGCGCCGTTAGTGGCTCTACTGCGGTGGATGCCCCTCGGCGTCAAGGGGTTGGGCTACGCCGCGCGTTTCAGTATCTGTGGGACCACAACGATCTTAATAGCGACGAGAGCGAGTGCGACCAGACGCGCTAACCCACCAAATACGGTCAATCCGATTACTGCGACGATCACGGCGTTGACGAATGAGATTCCGTAGTGAAATACAGGTCATTCGAGTATAGAGGGCATCATATTGGGCTACGATCTATTGGATATAACGGTTCATACCGAGTCTGACGGGGCCTTTGATTCTGAAAACAGCCTCGTCAGGTCTCCATAGTGGCGTTTCGATCGCCACGCCGTTGTTTGGTCTCCTTACAAGACCGAAGCACTCCGAGTAGCCAAGACAACAACTTTTATTAGATAAAAATGAACAGTTGACATACCGAAATCAGTATGATAGATGATATTTTTGCGTTTGTTTTCGACATCGTACTCGAGTTCGTCCCCACGATCGTCTGGAAACTTCTGTTGTTTGTGCTCGGGATCGTGCTGACGGCGGTCGGTGTGACTCTGCTTGATAACTCACCACAGACGGGGAGCATACTGATTGTCGTCGGGGTGGTCGTGCTGATCGGTTTACTCGTTTCGTTGGCGCGGTAGTGGCTCAGCACTAAGACGGATAACAGGCATTTCCATCGATTGATTCGGAATATACGTAGCTGAACCGCACTCACTCGGGGTGGGAGAGAACGGTCCGTCCCCATCCTGACGATGTCTTCCACATCCTGCTTAGAGTTGTCACAGATCTCGGTTAACTCAACCAGGAACGCGCCACCCCAGCGAGGCGAGACCACACACCGGACCACAGCGAGACCAACGCCGGGGCGCCGGGGAGGTTGCTGTCGCGGACAGCCAGATACCGGATCGTAACGACTCCAGTACATAGGAGTGCCGCGAACTCAACCGACCCGAACACCAGTTCCTCGAACGTCTTACCCCCGTACGCCTGTATGATCGGGACGACGAAGTATACGATCTGGGCACCACCAGCTAACAGCACTAATCTCGACGGCCTCCAAGCCGCGTCGCTCGCTCGCACGCATCGTCGGTCCAGCGCCAGTCCCGCAACGTAAATCGGTGTATAGAGATGGGCCATCCCGAGGAAAACGAGGGTCAGCCCTCCGGGAACCAACGGAATGAACTTCGGGAGGCCGAACGCTGTCGTTGCGGTGCCGGCGAGGCCAAACAGGAGCGCGCCGGCCAGTACTCCGACTGCCATAACGGGGTGGACGGCAAGCACGGTGGCCCACCGCCACGATGTTTTCACCCCGTCACTAGTCGTTATATGTGGTTCCTCAGTTCCCAGCATAACTTATCCGACGCACAAGTCTATTGCTTCGATCTAGTCGTTGAAACCGTAGCTGACCCACTCCCCGATCATATCCGGGTCTTAGTAGAAATATCGGAGGGTACAATCCGGATTTCATCTTGAGGGGTACGGTATGGGGTTCCTCTCAGTCGATCCCGGACACGCGTCTTCAGACCAGCCGATAGTCACACCGAGCGGTAGTGATCAAGAATTCATCAGTACAGAGTGAACTCAATCGGGAACAACCAGGTCACGAAGCGGTTTGTCGAGCGTATCGATGTAGTACACGGTGAGATCGATCAGGAACTTGGTGGCGATAACAGTGAAAATGATCGGGCCACTGGCTGCACTCTCAAGACCGGCGGCCTCGCCGTCCGTGGACGCATATACACTCAGCAACACGAGTAATCCGGCGCCAACCAGGACGAACCCCTCGTAGAATACCCCTTTCGCTGCTGTCCAAACGGTGGCGTCCCGGTAGCCGCCACGATAGAAGTACTCCGTGACCGTTCGGCCACCTTGACTCACAAAAACGACACCGGCACCGGTGAGCGGCCACATTGGCGTCCCGGTTCCGTTCGCTGCGGCAACGACCGGACCGGCGACTACTCCTCCGAATCCAGCCCACACGACGGTGAGCAGGAAGATCACGACGACGAGCGCAGGGATGGTTCCGAGGTGGATGCCAACGTCGGTTCGGGGTAGTGGGATCTGCTGAGCCCTCCAACCGCCGTCGGACGTCGAGTCGTCACCGCCGAAGAACCGATCCGGGAGAATGAACCGTAGCGTCGCCCACTGGGGACCGCTGAACGGGTCCCGTTCGGCCTCCTTACCGGGTGGCTTGCCGGCAAACAGAGCCCGCACGATGGTCCAGAGCATAACCACGCCGAGCTCCAGCCAATAAAAGATCAACAGCGCTGCCGCCGACGTGTCGAACGCGAGTAATCCGACGACAGGCACGCTGTTGGCCACGAATATCGAGAATAATTTTACATCAGGGCGTGACGCGTGTGGAGGGAACAACTGCTGCATTGGGGACGGCCGTATGCTGAACGTGTCTCTCACTTAGGCCCCCCGCTTGACGATATTGGTGGTAGTGTTATACCACTCTTAACCAACATTCCGCCAAAGAATCCAGTACTGTTGGTTAATCATCTGGACGGTCCTGACACCTGGCTTCGGCTCTTCAATTCACTCGCCGGCGTGGCGTCGACGGCGCACCTGTTCAGGATTCAATACTCACGGATGTGCGTCCCAGCAGTAGAGGCCGTGCTCTCGTGGCTGTTCTCCATCAGATGTTCTCCTCTGGCTCGACGAGATCGTTACTCTCAGCGACGAGTGCCTGAACGACTGAAGCAGGATCGTTCTCGACCGGAAGCGTTCGATGGTCAAGCGGGGCGGGATACGCCCGGTCGCCCTGCGCGCAAAGTATGATCAACCACTCCTCGCTCCCTTCGGCGAGGACGACGTAATGGTCGATATCCCGACGTTGGAAGACTGTCCGATCTGCCCGGCTCACCGCACTCCAATTCGCCGGCAGCGACGCCAACGGGTCGCCACCGTCCGGCGTGAGGCCGTGGTGTTCCTGAAACTCACTGAGTGCGGCCTCGATGTCGTCACCGGTGAGATGCCAGCAGTCAGCGGGGCCATCACACACCAGGTAACTCACGACTGTGTTGCGGAACTGGATGTAATGCTGGTGGGCGACGCTCTTGCTGTCGTAGTAATTGGGGAGGAGCGCACAGGCGAGCTGCGCCGGTCCGCTCCCCACGTATCCCCAGTTGAATCCGACCGGGCTGTGTCGCACGAGATTGAGGGTTCGGTTAGGGGAGGGCCGCTCGTGTTTAGTGAGTTTTAGTACTACTGGCGTCCCGTCGACGCGCATACCCATATACTCGACGTGGTCTGCTGTTGACCGGCTGTGCTCACTCTCGGCCTGTACTACCGCTCTGGATGGGTGGTCGAATCGGGCTCCATAGGTCGAATACAGGGTTTCGGATGCCCCGCACCCTTTCGAGGGGTCGACAAACCACACCGGACGAGCACACTTGAGGAGCCACGCCGCTGAGAGCGCGGGCCTAGAGCCAGTCACTGACGTACGCGACGTGGCCGGAGAGGTCAGACACTGACCGTTCAATCCGGCGAACTGCACGCCGGACTTGGCCCCCTGTTCGAGTGACGTCGGCGATAATGATGATGCCCGGATGGTCGCCAGTCGGTGGGTCGCTGAAGTCGGACTGATCGGCCGTCAAGAGTACTCGATTTCCTGGGTGGCACCTGCCAAAACATCCGGATCAGTCGCACTGACACCGAGTCCCTCGACGTCGACGACGCGAACGACATTATGGCCGTCGTCGCGGAGGGCTTGGACCCACTCCGTCTCCACGTTTTCATCAGCGAGCAGTTGCATCGACAGGTTCAGGCCCGATCGTCGGGAGTGATCCGGATTCCAGGGTCCTCTTCGTAGCGAGCCTGATTTCGGGCTTCGATCTCCCGCATCTCCTCGGGATTACTGAACGCGTAGGCGAGAGCGGCGTGAACTTCGGCAACCGAGATACCATAGCTGGTCGCGATTGCTTCGGGCGTCTCGTCGCCCTCCACGTATCGCTGATAGACGTGATAGACGCCTATGCGGTGGTCTTTGATGCGCGGGTCGCCCCCGAGGACATCGTCTGTTCTCACAATCTGGGGCATCGTGCCGTCGGCGCCCGATGTGAAGCCTGCTCCAGCCATTGTTCTCCAGGGTCTCTTTGTACCGCTAGTGGGCGCGGACTAATAACAGTCGGGTTCAATAGATGCTGAGCTCCATATGAACGTACGAGTCTGGCGCTCGGTATAGAGCTGCTCGCGCGTCGGTCTCTGTATTTCGGTACGCCAGGGTTGGAGTACGGCTCTCTCGGGTCCAATTGGCGAGTCGTGTCATAGTCACTCCTCGAAAAGACAGCGAGCAGCTGCGTCGTCGCCGGCCAGCGTCTGCTGGTCCTCGGCTGCGTCGGCGAAGAGACTGGACTGCTCACCCTCGGATGTTTGCTCAACTTCGGGCCGATCGTCGACGCCGAACTCACTCGCCTCGGGCCGATCAAGACACGAACCACGGTCGCGGTGATCCACTTCTGCGCCGAAGTCCTCGGGTGAGGTCTCGACGCTCGTTTCAGTCACTTCGAGTTGACCATCGTCGCCGAATACAGTCTGTCGTTGAATCTCGATCTCGGGTCGATCGCTCATCCCATTCGAACCTCCACCCATCGAGGCTCCGACAGACATCCTCGAGTGCTGCGTAAATCGTCTTGTGCGCGGATTCGCTAGCCCGATCTTTGAGCCGGCGAAGAATCGGAATCCCTTTTTGATTCGCGTTTTCGTGGGCGACGCAGGCTCGCAACGTCTACATATCGTTGACCGTCACGATACCAGCGTTGATGAGTCGCGTGTTCGGGGGTTCGAGCCGTTGTTCTGGTGAAAGACTGCTTGAGTCTGCTGATTCAACGCCAGGATCACTCATTGATGATCGCCTCCGCCACTACTGATGTAGTAAAAAAGTCCCCGCTGTTACCCGTCTTCTTCCTCGGGTTGGATCTGGCGGGGGTCCTCAGCGAGATCGTGGATGTACTCCCGAAGAATCTCCATATCCTCGCGAGCGTCTTCGAGAGCCTTGCCTTTCGCTTTGGCCACGATCTGTCCTGATCGCGGGTGCCAGTCCCGCGAGTAAGCGTCACGATGAGGTAGACGCCGACGTCACTGCGTTCGACGCACTCCGTCCGTGTCACCTGTTCAGTGCCTTCGGTCCATTCGTCATCCGCACCAGCTGATTGGGTATGCCCTGACATAGGTTACTTTCGGTGATTAGTGTTTAGATGGTCGGTGCGGCGGGCTTGTCAGGCGTTTCGTGAAGAACTGCGTCGATGTTACTGCTGGTGAGGCGCCAGCATCCGTTGGGACCTGTACATTCGAGCTGGCTCACGACCTCGGTTTTGAACTCTTGGTAGTGATCGAGGGCGAACGCCTCGTCGCCCGTGTAATCGAGCAGAAGGGCGAGTGCGAGTTGGGCCGGCCCGCTGCCACAATATCCCCATTCGAATCCCGAAGGACTGTGATTCGCCAGCTCGAGACTCCGCTCTGGCGTGAGTTGTTCTTGATCCGGTTGCTTCTCGACGATGGCGCGGCCTCGACGGCGGTAACCGACGTAGATGACGTCGGGATCTGCCGAAGTCCGTGACTGTACGTGTGAGCGTGGGCCGCTGATTCCACTCATAGGTTGGTTCGCGGGAGGCTCGTTCGATCACCCCCGCACCCCTCTCGGGGGTTCAAAAACAGGACGTAGTTGCGTTCGGCAACGTATTTGACAGTTGCAACGTACTGTCCAGGTATATCGGAATGGCTGTACTGGACGACCTCTCGGGGTTCGAGTTCGAGGACTTGATGGAGGACGTGTTCCAGAACCTCGGCTACGAGAACGTCCGGCAGGCCGAACGCACGGCCGACGAGGGGCGGGACGTCATTATGGAGGAGGTCGTCGACGGCACGCGACGGGCGATCATCGTCGAGTGTAAGCACACGGGGACGGTCGGCCGGCCGGTCGTCCAGAAGCTGCACTCGGCCATCGCGACGTTCGACTTCGACGGTCCAAAGCGTGGGATGGTCGCCACCACTGGTCGATTTACGAACCCTGCCGAGGAGTACGCTGACCGGCTCCAGCGGAACGACGATCCCTATCCCATCGAGCTGATCGACGGCGAGGACCTTCGGGAAATCGCCGACGAGATCGGTCTCGATCTCTACAACGGGCGCATCGAGATTCTCTGCGACGAGACGCTCCGCCCGTACGATCCGGCCGCCGACGTCGACGCGCCAGTCACGGAGGCGTTCCGCGACATCGAGAACATCGAGGCCGCCGACCTCCCAGACCCACACTCATCGGTGACGTTCCGCCCGGTGGTCGCGGTCACCGCGGACACGAACGCCGTCTTCGAGACGTCGGTGGGCGTCATCCACCGGATCAACGACCGGACCCGATTCGTTGCCCACGCCGAACGCGGGCAGCCACAGGTCGTCGATGAAGACGTCGCGACGCTGGTCACCGAGAACCTCCACGCGACGGTCGATCTCGACGCCGAGCAGTTCGGAGAGGTGTTCGACGCCGTCGAGGAGCGGCGGTTCGGGCAGACGCAAACGGAGTACAAGGAGTGGGCAGTCGAGCGACTCCAGCACCACCACACGACGACGGTCACCTACACCGGCGACAACAACGTCACCTACAACAAGACCTGCGAGCCGAACCGCTCGGACATCTCCGTGCAGTCGATCGAACCAGTGTACCTCCCCGAAGTTCGGCACACCACCGACATCCAGGAGTACACCTATCCCTACGAGTACTACGCGGCAGGCCCGTCACGAGTAACAGCCGAGGACGGCATCCACCGCTGCGTCCACTGTGACACGAGCGGCGGCGACGAGACGTACACCTACTGTTCGAACTGCGGGGCAATCGCCTGCTCCAGCCACATCAAAACGGAGCGGCTGGAAGGCGAGCCGGTCTGTACGGGGTGTGCGGTGACGGAACGGTTCGCGCTGAAGACGAAGTACTTCTACGACGAGGAGAATCTCGAAGCGTTCCGCGAGGAGTACGCCGCGATGCCGCTTCACGAGAAGGCGATGGAGAACAAGTGGCTGGCCGGGGGAAGCGTTGTCGCGACGCTGCTGGTCGTCGTCGGACTACTCGTCATCGGCGGCATCATCTAACCAGTCGCAATTTTCCGCCAGGCTGCGGGGTTAGGGTTACGAGACTCCGTACTGCTCTTTGAGTGCCATATATTCGTCCTTCTTTGGGAGGATGACTGGCAGATCATCTGTCCTGTCGAAGTCGCCCCGAAGTGGCCGATACAATGCTTTCACAGTGGGTTCCAGGTCGTACCACCGTGCGGTCTCGACGAGTGTCTCCTGATCGATGTCCTCCGCCTCGATCAGTAGCATCGAATAGCTGACGCGCCGGGATCCGCTATCCAGAAGGAGCGTATGACACACGACTTCAGCAGCCGTTAGCTCCTCGTCCGGCGCATACCAGAACGGAGGCTCGCCGGCGAGGAAAAACTGTAGACCATACGCTGCAAACCGACCCAGTCCGGTCATCTCCCAGTCCGGAGCTGCTTGGAGTGCGTCCGTATCCTCATCGGTCTGTACGCGGACGAGGGACCGGTTCGGATCGCACCACGCGATCGTGGCGCTGGGGGCGATTTCCCGGACTCGGGCTCGATGTTCGTGCTTTACGGTAGCCCGGGCGAACGCCAACAGCGGCGAGACTTCGTCACGGAGGGCGTACTTCGAATCGGATCTGGAGAGTAGTGCTCGGTGCTTGAGCGGCGATAACGCGCTGTGGACACCTTGTCGAGTGATTCCGAGCCGGTCTGCGATATCAGCGATGTGTCGTGGTCTATCGAGATACCAACACACGCGGAGTGTGGCTGGGGAGAGCAGTTCCGTCCAGTCCACGTGGCTGAACTCCGATAGCAGCGTTCGATACGCTTCGGTAACTGGATGTTCCGCGATGCGGACACGACGCTGATTGCTGGGGCCACGGGTTTCTGTGAGCAATCCCGCTGCGTGCAATTCGTCGAGTACGTCGTACAGATGGTCTCGTGAATATCCGGTTTCGGCCGCGAGTTCCTCCGGTGTTGCTTTACGGCCGGTACTCAGCGCGTCAAGCAAGGCGAGTCCGGCCTTCGAAATCATCTGGGTCTTTCTAAACCCCAACTGTATAAATACGATTTGGGATTTTACTTGACAATAGCTTCGTCCCGAACCAGTTCTGCGAGCGCGTCCTTGAGCGACCCGTGGAACTGCCAACTCGCTCGCTCGAAGGCCTCGTTGATCGGGCCGTCCCAGCGAGGGAACGCGGAGTGACCGCTCACTTTGACTGTCCACTCGGTCGGCTCGTCGAACGAGTTCTCCGTCGGGAGTTCCACGACGTAGAGGTACTCCTCGTCGCCGTGGATGCCGTCAGCTGGATTCTCGACGCCGTGGCCCAGCAGGAACAGCGGCTGGTCGAGATGCTCCATATTGGATGGCTCGAGGAGATCCGCTGGCTGAGCCGCGTCGATCGTTCGCTCTGGGTCGCCATCCAGATAGAGGTCGACCGTCGAGAGCTTGTCGAGGAACACGAACGTCGCCGCCGTGTAATCCGGTCCCCGCTCTGCACGGGTCGCATCGAGCAGCTCTTTCAGCTGTGCGAGATCCCGGAGGACGCTCCCCGGGTAGCCGTCCGAATGCCGGTACACCTGCGCGATGCGGTCGGCGTTGCCATCTGTCTCATCGGTCTGTTCGACTCGTTGGACGAATCGGAGTTGACTCCGTGTCGACATCGGTACTCGCCGGCGCGTGTGCGCCGGCACCCATCGCCGGCGCAGGAACAACACCACACAGTCGTAGCGGGATTGCTATCCACTACGCGAGATGTGACACCTCGTCTGGTTCCTCCACGCCGTCGAATTCACCACGCTCGACTGGCTCCCAGTCTTCTCCCGGTGCTGGACTCCACCAGTCGACTTTGTAGGCCCCCGGTGCACCGAGGATCTTCACGCGGGCCGACCCATCAGGCAGATCGCGGCGCAGTTTCTCGTCGACGTGGAGGTTCCAGGCCGTGGTAGAGTCGAAGCAGGCGAGCACGGCCTCCTCGTAGCCGCGCGTCTCTCGGGATTCTTGGAGTTCGACCTGGGTGTTGCAGTTCTTGCAGAACACCCCCTCGAAGGGGATGTGAGTGAAGACCTCCTGCCCGCAGACGGGACACCAGAGGAACTCGAACAGTGCCTCGCTGTGTCGGTCAAGTACTTCGAGGGTCATTGGTTGACTCACCCGGTCGTCCCGGGCCACCACTTCGTGCCCGGCCGAAAAACAGCGGCCAGCGGGGATCCACCCGCTCACCGTTCGGCGCCGTGAACTGTCTCGATATCGGTCCTCGAAACTTCCCGTGGATTAGTCGGACACTCCCGCGACGCCATCGGTCTGATAGCCTCGAACGGCGTCGTGGGTCACGGTCGGGGCGTCCACGGCCCCCGATGCCTGCCGTCGCACCGTCCGCACAGTGGGAAGGCTGTTGAGAGCAGGCACAGTCCACTCTTGATACTCTTCGACACCTTTCACGGCGATATTTACGCTTGCACTCCGGTCGGCGTGGTCTTGATGCGAACAGGACTGGCACTTGAACCGCTTCTTGTGACGGTTCGATCGTTCCGTATGGCCGCACATCGGACAGCATTGACTCGTGTATTCGGGATTGATCCAAGCCGTCGGAATCCCCGCGAATGCTGCCTTGTAGGACGTGTAGTGCTGAAGCGCGCGGAACGGGAGGCGGTGCAAGCGTCGGTTCATCCGCGTGCCGTAGTCGAGGCCGTCGCGCATCTCCTTGAGGTCTTCAAAGACGATGCACGGCTTCTCGAACTGCCGGCTCCACTCGACGATATGACGGCTCACTTTGTGGAGTCGGTCGCGGACAAACCGTTCCTCACGTCCTTCCAACGTGTCGTGGATGCTGTCCTTCCCCGCGTTCTGCACGCGCTTCCGCATCGTGAAATAGCGGTGGCGCTTGAAATTGATGTCCGGAAATTCGATAACGACGGTGTCCTCTACACCGCCCTTGGAAAGTGCAGTCAGCGCCACATTATCCTCGTTGACATCCACGCCAACGACTGTCCGTGAATTTTCCTTGTTTCGAACGGTCCCCTCGGAGCTAGTTACGTTAACGTGCAGCTCGGCGTTGCCGTTCCGGAACAGGGCTTCCGCCGTCCCAATCGTCCATGCATCGCTTTCGAGGGCGGTCTTGAGAATGTCGAGATGAGCGTCGTCACCATCGAGAACGCCCTTGACGTGCTTGTAGGGCTTCGCGCTGATCCGGAACGCCACGTCGCCGTCGTCGGTGAGTGACAGGTTGTACCCCTCCTCGTAGTTCGCCCGGAGCGGGTACGTTCCGCCTTTGGTGTGGCTGGGTTTGTTGTAGTCGTCATACTCGTAGTAGTTCTCCATCGCACCGAGTGCTTTGGCGACGACGCGCTGTATCGTGTTTTTCACGAGGGTGGCGTCCTCGGCCACGCGGTCGGGAATGACGTCCCAATCCACACCTTCCTTGGCGAGTCGGATAGATTGGTTGTATACCGACCTCGCTTCGAGGGTGGCGTCGTACAGCAGGCTCTCATTGTCGCTCTGGATGTCGAGCTGGAAGTCCAGCGTCTTGATGAGAGCCTGTGAATCAGTCATTCTTCGTCTTGTTCGGTTGGTTCTGAGGTGCGAACGACTTTCACGTCAGCCCCTCGCCAGCGTTTGGGGACTGTGACGTGGGCGCTGTTCCCGAATTCCTTGACTTGGCCGTCGAGAACCTCCTCGCCGTCGATTTGGAATCGATTTGCCATATCTGTGTATATCCTTTGGATATACTTAATTTGATCGGTGGATACTCCTCCTATAGGTGAAGCGAACGAACCACGCACACCTGTTCCTTAGCGGAACGTGCGGGCATCACTCTCGAATCTAAGCCCTGAGTCACGGCGTACTCCGTCCGTAGACGATACGTGAGGGGGCTTCGTATCCACAGTCGGGGCAGTCGTACCATCGCTGGATTTTCGCCCCGTCTGCTGCCTTCTCGCCGACGCGAACGTCGTCGTTCGGACACTCCGGGCAGCTGAGGTCCGGGACCGGCCGCTCCCGGAGTTCGTCACGGAACGACGTCGCGTCCTTCGTCTCGTACCCCCGCGACCAGACCGGGTAGCCGTCGATGAGGATTGCTCCGCGCCATTTGTACCGGTAGGAGTCCGGGGCTCGATGCAGGACTGCTCGCGCCCCGGTCTCGGTGTTCCGATACGCAAGCGTCGGCGAGCGGCTCTCGCGTCGCCAGTTGGTGATGCGAGGCATTGGTTAGAAGTGGACGTCAGCGGGCACGATCCAGAGCTCTTCACTCTCCTTGAGGAGTCGGTCCAACTGTCCACGGTGGCGAATGCCGGTTCCGTGTTCGGTGTACAGGAAGATCGTCGGGCCGTCGTACGCACCGATCTGGTGGAAGGCGTGTCGGGCGAGGTCCTCGTCGCGCATGATCTCCTCGTCGGAGAGCTCCTCGATGGCCTCCTTCACCCGGTCGAGATTACGCTCGAATTCCTCTTTCGTCGCCTCCCAGCCACGCTCGAGCAGGTCCTGGCCGTCATCGGAGTCGATGGGGGCTGCAGTCGGCAACTCCCCCCATCGTGCCTTCCCCGCAACGGACGTGTCCTCCTCGTCGAAGGTCACATAGTAATCGAAGACGGCGCCGGCGTGTGGGTCCGCGCCGACCAGTCGGTCGAACACCGTCTTTCCGGTGGCCAGCGCGTCGTCGTGCGTCGATGCCTCTACCAGGGCGTATATCACCATGTGCATCTCGAACACCTCGAAACGCCGACGCACCGGGAATCGTTGCTCGCTCCAGCTGCGCCGGCACCCATCGCCGGCGCTCGAAAAACTCTCCTCGTGACTGCGGATTCTCAGGATTCGTCCGCTCGTTCGACAGTGATGGTCAGGTCGCCCGATTCGTAGTCGGCCTCGAAGTCGACCGCGTGCGCGACGCAGCGCGCGACCTCGTCGCTGCCAGCGCCGCCGTCAGTCCACCCGCCACCAGCCATCGCACGTGATCGAGATATTATGATCATAAGCAATTCCGATCAGTCACAGCGTCAGCGGCTTGGCAGTCGTGAGAACTTCTTCGGTGACGATGGTTATGAGACGGGAGAAACCTGTTCTGAGGGGCATCGTGAGACGGCCGGGAAGTCATGAGAGACATACATAGCCACAAGCATTCTGCGGTCGAATCCCGCTGCCCAACTTTACTGTCCCAACTGGTACTACGAGTTCGAGGCACAGGATGGTGACTCGATCAGTGTCCCGCTGACCGACCCCGAACACTACGTCGCGCCCTCTAGGTCGAACGCGAGACTGCTGATGGGGAGACGTATACGGAACGGCGATACACGGATCGCCGTAAGTATCGTCACTGCCCGGAGTGCGCCCACATCGCCTGGGGTAGCGTGCTCGCAGACGTTTTGATCGAGAGCTTCATACGTGTCGTGGATGCCGTGCTGAATGTCTTGGATCCTCCCTTCGGACGTGCTAACGCCGTCCGTCAGGTGGCTCGGTCCCGCAAACAGCGTGGCATCTCCGACACACGAAATATCGAACAACTTCTCTACGACATCCGATTCGGCGTCGGAAACCACTAATCTCGGACTGAACCTTCGAGAGTACTGAACTCAGAGAAGATCAGCACGAAGTCAGCATCAAATCAGCCTGTCCTGACATTCTATGTGACGGAGAGCTCTTGAAATGGGTCTGTAGGTTGGTGTCTGAAAATACTGTCTGATGTCAAGACACGGTCCCACTCCGTACACACCTATAACATAGAGCCTGTCGTCGTAGAAGCGAAGAGAGTGCAACTAGCCGTCCTCTGACAACTCTTCCAGATGTGATTCTACCCGTTCGGCGTATGTATGCTCAAGTTCGCGGAAGATTCTGAGACTCTGTTGGTAGTATTCTCGGGCTTCTTCCTGCTCACCTAGTTCCGCAGCGACCATTCCGAGGTTGTCAAGATTCTTGGCTTCGCCCTGACGGTCTCCGATGTTGCGGAAAATTGTGAGACTCTGCTGGTGGTACTCGCGAGCATTCCCATACTCGTCCAGATGTCGTGCGACCAGCCCGAGGTTGTTAAGGCTCCGGGCTTCGCGCTGGCGGTCGCCAATGTCGCGGAAAATCTCAAGACTCTGTTGGTGATACTCGCGGGCGTTCTCGTATTCACCCAGTTTTTGCGCCACTAGCCCAAGGTTGTTGAGGCTCGTGGCTTCGCCTCGGCGGTTGCCGATATCGCGCTCGATGGCGAGACTCTGTTGGTGGTATTCTCGAGCATTCTCGTACTCGCCCAGATGCCGTGCGACCAGCCCGATGTTGCCGAGGCTCGTGGCTTCGAGCTGGCGGTCGCCGATGTCGCGGAAGATTGCGAGACTCTGCTGGTAATACTCGCGGGCGTCTTCGTACTCGCCCACATGTCGGGCAACCACCCCAAGATTCCCGAGGCTCCGGGCTTCGCCTTGGCGATCACCGATATCGCGGAAGATCTCCAGACTCTGTCGATGATACTCTTGAGCGTCCTCGTACCCGCCTTGATTTTTGGCTACTACTCCGAGATGGCCGAGACTTTCGGCTTCGCCCTGACGGTTGCCGATGTTACGCTTGATGACGAGGCTCTCTTGGAGGTATTTTCGAGCGTCTTCGTATTCGCCCAGATTCTCGGCAACTGCCCCGAGGTTTCCGAGGCTCTGGGCTTCACCTTGGCGATTATCGATGTCGCGGAAGATTGTGAGACTCTGCTGGAGATACTCGCGGGCATTCTCGTACTCGCCGAGATTCTTGGCGACCACTCCGAGGTTGTCCAGACTCTTTGCTTCGCCCTGCCGATCGCCAGTGTCCTGCGCCTCGTTTAACCGCTTTTCGTATTCTGTCTGTGCCTTCTGGTATGCCCCGCGATGGCGATGTGCGTGGCCTCGATTAGCCGTGACCCACTGATGTGTCTGGTCTGAACAAGCCGCTGGCAGATCGTACCGGGCAGTATTTGTTGTGCCTGCCAGCGGTGCCAGCACTGGCCATCGCTCAACCAACTCGAAAATCGGCCGTACGTACTCGTCTGCTTTCACGTCGGTGTCGGCGTCGATGGCGGTCATCACCGATGAACCGGGGAACTCGCGTTCGATAGCCTCACGATGGGAGTCCTCGTCGAACAGGGCGAAGAGTGCATTCATACATCGGGCTGCATGGGGTTCGGACCGATCACGTCGCCGACTGTCTGTCTGTTGTTGTTGGTGGTCTCGTGCAAGCGCACGCAGGTACAGCGTCGACCAGAGTTCGTGCGTGGTTAGTACCTGCTCTTCCTTGTCGCCTGTCTGAAACAGGAACCAACCCTCCAACGTCTCGCGAATTTCGTGAATTTCGTCATGTGTCCCGATATCGTGGCCAAATTCGTATCCGAGCGTATGCACCAATTCCGGATAGATACCGATTCCGCTGGCATTCAATAGATTCACCATCACACCAACATCAGCCAGCAGGTCTCGGTCGAATCGTGAAAGGTCACGCAGGGTACCATCACTTCCTGGCTGCATCAGTGTCTGGTAACGCGATCGAACGTGTGCTTCGAGGCCAGTCTCGGTGTCATCCCGCTCGACTGCCGTGTCACCAAAGGGCAGGTGAAAGGAAAGCAGCAGGAACGCACCAAATCCCTCGGTGGCTTCGGATTGGAGTTCGTCGTGCAACACGGTAGCTGAGCGCTCGACGGTCGTGCCGGTCGCCTCCTCGAAGGCGTCGATAGTCCGAGCGATGTCGGCTTCCGAAATCTCGGGCAGCTCATATCGCTCGATGGCACTCGCAATCTCTCGATGGCGCCGTTCGCTACCCCGGTCGAGTGTTTGAGCGTCGGGCTCTGTGTCCAGTTCTGCTTCACGTGCATCTAACAGAAACGTCACGTCTGTGTCGATCCCGTATTCCTCAATGAGGCGGAAAATTGCGTTTGCGTTCGCCCGAATCGCGTCTTCTACGACCACCAGCACGTGACCGTCCGCACGTTCGATGGCTTCTCGCAGTGCGTCCCGACTCTCAAAGGCTGCGCCAGCGTCGTCGCTGTCACGATACAGCACCGTTCCCGTCTCAGTATCTTGGTGCCAGGTGACAGCGACCTGTTTACAGAGGGTGCTCTTACCGGCGCCAGCTCGGCCGATGACGAATCGATCTTCGCTCTCGCGGAGCGGTGTCAGCAGTTCCTCATCGGCGTACGTGTCACCATACCCGTCGCGCCGGGCTGGAATCCCAGCGTGGACATCACCCAGCGAGAAGGTGGTACGCCAAGAGGTCTCGGGCGTCGGCTCGCCACGCGCGAAGAACGTTGACGAGAGTTGGCGAAAGCCCTCGTTTCTGGCGTCTTGGGTGAGCAAAATTTCGATGTCTTCGCCGATCTGTGCAAGCCGTGTCTGAAGATCGTTCACCGCCTCGCGAATGTCGAGTTGTAACTCCTGTTGGAACACGTCACCTAGGTCAGTGCTGGCGATGTGGCGCTCGAAGTTAGCGATTGCCTCCGCATAGGCGTCGCCAACTGCCGAGATAAGTTCCTCACGCAACTGCGGTGTCTTGGAGAGATCGAATCCCTGAACGGTGGCGATGGCCTCTGCGATTTGGATCGCAGCATCCTCCTCGTTATGGAAGAGGTGGCCAATCTGGTCACGCTCGCGTGACCGGCTGTCACTGCTCTCGCCGGTCATCAACCCGGCAACTTCGTCAAGGACGGCTTCCCAGTCGTCGGTTGCTCCCGCGAGTTCGTTGGTGTCTAGCCGGGCATCCTTGGCCTTGATGGCGTCCTCAAGAGACTCGGCAAACACAGTTGCGACGTCTTCGAGATTTTCATCGTATTTTTTGCGCCGGAAAATATCGCGGACGCCACTGACGGTAACGCCGGTGCCGGCGGCAACCCCTGTCGCGGTTAGATTAAGACACAGCGACGTGACGGCCGGGTCCATTACACGGAACTATACAAGAGGGTGACAATTTGAATCTATCGCCACGTACATCGGTCGCGTTAAGTTAGAGGATGGGGCGTCCGATTTCTGAGTGTCTATAGCAGAATCCGAACGCCTCAACGGGTGTATCGAGTGGATTGACTTGTCGTTTGTGGAGCGAAAGCGGACTCCCGAGTGGGCTATTCAAGTGGGCATCCGGTGTCATCTTGCCGGTATGTCAACGATGGATGCCAGTCAATTTCTCGATGAGTTGGGAGTCAAACGCAGTCACGTCGCTGTTCACAACTGGGTGCACAAGGCCGATTTACAGCCGGTGTCGACGGTGAGTGCGGATCAACTCACGGTTGACGAGAAGGTGATCCGCGCCAACGGCGACGACTACTGGCTGTCCGGTGCCGTCGATCCGGAAACGAACGAAATCCTGCAGTTCAGGCTGTTTCCGACGACGAAACTGACGACGCGATGGTTTCTGGCCGAGCTACACCGACGAAATCGATTCGATGGCGTCGAATTTCTCGTCGATAGCGCTGATCAGTTAGTTCACGTCCTTGACAAAGACGGATACCGATTCCACACGGGAATCGGAAGTGTATTTTGAGAGATAGAACGACGAACTTCTTCGTTTGTAACGAGTTTCAGCCATATCGAACCGCAGACAGCAGAATCGTGTCTTCAAGCCTTCGCTGTCTGGCACAATTTACGCCAAAGTTAACGCGACTCTGTTCGTTGGGATTTGCCCGAGCTCAGGGGCGTCTGTGGTCGAACGCCACTAACGCCACTCATAATTGTCCCACTGGAACCGCACGGGCCGCGCCATCGGCCTGACTTGCTGGTCGGTGTTCCACCGGAGGAGCGTCTCTGCGGCGGTGAGATCAGCGTGCCCATCCAATCCGCAGGAACAGGCCAGCGTCTCCCGATGTCGAACCGTTTCGGCTTGCTCCCCGCAATCCGGACACGCCTGACTCGTCCATGTCTCGCTCTTCTCTTGTACTTGGATCCCATATTCCCCGCAGACGGACCGCAACTGGTCGATGAACTGCGTGACAGCCCAGAAGTGGTTCAGCTTCTCGTTGATTTCGGGGGATGGTTGGGGTTCCATGACGCCGGTGAGATCGCCGATATACACCGTTGCGATCCCCTCGTCGTGTAACCGTTCGACGAGGTCGCGGGCGAGGGCCTTCTGGGCGTGGCTCCGCCGGCGGGAGCGTTTGCGGTAGAGCCGGCGGATTTGCCGGCTTGTGTCCTGCTCTGGCGGCAGTTTTGACTTGAGGCGACCGATCTCTTCGGTCGTCGCTCGGAACTGTTCGAACAGCTCCTCACCGTCGTAGAGGTACTGCTCCCCTGTCGTGGTCGTACACGCGACGAGGTTGTTGACACCGAGATCGAGGGCGGCTTCCTCCGAAGCCAGTGGTGAATCCAGTTCCGATTCATCGATCGTCACTGGTTGATATGCCCGATAAGTGTCTTCGACCTCATCGTACTGGATCTCCAGCTCACCCTGTTCGCCGGACCACTTCGGATCGCCACGAACTTCCAACCGAAGCCGTTCGAAGTACCCCATATTGTACTTGTCTTTGAGGTCCTGGCCGACGGGAACCTCAACCCGGGAGTATTCGCCCCACTGGATCTCATACGAGTCGTTTCGGACGAACACCCGGAGATCGCGCCCGTCGTCTGTATTCTCCCAGTAACCTGGTGGGGACGCGTCCTCACCGCGTTCCAACAGCGCGAAAAACGAGTTCCAGGCGGCGTTGTTCTTCCGTGTCACCGTCTGGACGCCGACCGCGCCGAGTTGGCCTTTGTACTGGCCGCGAAACTCATCCGTCTCCCAGATGCTCTCGTCGTCGAAGAACCGCTGCCGGCAGGCATAGGTCAGCTCGTTCCAGAAGCTCGCTGTCGCGTCTATGACCCCCTGTAAGAGGGCCTCATCCGACTCCGAGCGGGGCCGCACTTCGAAGGTATTGGTCCGCTTCATCGCTGGCTCGCCTCCTGCTGGTCCGTTTGTGTCCACCGACGCGGGATGTAGCCGCGGCGCTCGATTGCGGCGGCCTGCTCTCGGAGGAGGCCGACGAGGACTTGCTCCGGGACACCCGCCTACGCCTGTTCGGCCAACAGCCGCTGGAGCGCGCCACGGGTATCCTTGATGGCCGCGGGATCGCTATCGTCCATCGATGCGCTCCCGGGTATCCTCGGTTTGGTATTTGAATGTTGGCAGGGTGACCCCGCTTTGAGAATCTTTCTGCCGCTGTTCAAACACGGCGCAGCCGTGGGGATTCGCGCCGACGAGACGGTCGAAGACCGCTTTCCCCTCGACCAGGGCGTCGTGCTGTGTCGGTGCTTCAACCAGCGCGTAGATGACCATATACATCTGGTTCACCTCGGAGTGCCGACTCACCGGGCTTCGCTCGGTGCTGTCTGCTCGGTGCGCCGGCACCCATCGCCGGCGCTCGAAAAAACACGCTTCGCGAGATCGCGTTCAGGAGTCGCCTGTCCGCTCGACGGTGATCGTCAGGTCGCCCGACTCGTAGTCGGCCTCAAAGTCGACACTGAACACGTCGAAGTTGTAGTGGTGTGGTAGGCACGGTGCAGTTCGAGCGACCCGGTCGCCGTCAACGACCCCGCGCACGGTGGCGCGGGGCTTGTCAGTGAACTCGGCCTCTGCCGACCGCAGTTAGTCGGACGGGGCAAAGCCTCGGCTCGGCGTCACGGTTCCTGACTTCAGGGCGAGTTGACTGTCGCCCGTCCGCCGCGACGACTGTAGGCCGCGACGGACGTACCGCCACCCAACATTCTTTGCACCCACGTAGTCCGCGTTCGCTGTCGCCCCACACCTCTCGCACTCAAACTCTGCCTGTGTAACGCGGTTGCCCTCGCTCATATGTCCATACTCTGGGCACCGCCGACTCGTGCTCTCCGGATCGACGTACTCCACACAAATACCCTCCTCTTCCGCCTTGTACTCCACGAGGTCAACGAGCTGGCGGTGCGCCAACTGGTGGAACTCCTTCACCGGGGGTGCACGTTCCCTGATGTGTTTCAGGTTCTCGAGCGCGATGTACTCGCAGTCGTGCTCCAGTGCTTCCTCGATGATGTCGTTGGCCACGCAGTGGAGGACATCTCGAACGTATCGAGATTCCCTACCGCTCATCTGTTGGATGGTGCGGTGTGCGGACTGCGTCCCGGTCTGCTGGAGACTGCTGCGAATCTGGTCGAACTCCCGGTGTCGATGTCTGAGTTCTCTGCCGGACGCGAAGTACGCCGTTGAGGTGGTGGCAATATTGACGATACCGAGGTCGACGCCGAGAACTGTCCTGTCCTCGTCGTCATCCCGTTGTTCGACCTGTTTCTCGGGCTGGGGTTTGCGGAACCCGAGATGCAGGTAGTAGTCGCCATCACGTCGAGAAAGCGTGGATTCGGTGGGCTCCCAGTCCTCATCGTTGAGGTACTGGTGTTGGTAGCCGTCTTCGTCGTCCGGCAGTGCAAGGTCGCACCGAATACGGTCGTCGACCGTGGAAAGTGAGACCGTGTCGTCGTCGAACAGCGTCATCGTCCGAGTGTCGTATTTCACCGTGGTGGCGGTGAACTCCGGACAGGAGGTTTTGTACTTCTCGTCTAGTTCTTTGATTTCTTCGACGCCGGAGAGTGCGGCTGCGGCTTGGTGGGTAGCGAGGATTGCGTGTTGACTCCCGAGACGCGTCTCCTCCAGCACCTCGTCGTAGGCGAGGTCTTGGAGGTACGTCTTCCGCGTTTCACCCGTTCGCCATCCGATCCGACTACTGATGTTGCAGGCGTCTTGCCACTCGTCGATGGTGGCGTCAAGCAGATCTTGTTGCTCGGTGGTGAGGATGGGGCGGGTAATTGCAGTGCGTCGCAGGTAGTCGTCCGCCACGGTTTTCAATAGATGTGTGAGGTAGTTAGTAATCGGTGGTTCGTGGTAGTGGGTGTCGGCTTTCTCCCCGCCAACGGTGGGGCGGGAAATCCGGCTTGCTATCTAGTTTGAAGTGGAAGAACGCGGCCGCAGTGTAGGGTTGGCTCTGGGTTTCGATCTGCGTCTCGACAGAGGTCCGGAGCGCGATTTGCGGCGTCTCCGTGTCGATGCTCGCAGCGAACGCCTTCGCTTCCTCGACGGTCGCCTGCGAATGGGCGGGCGTCTCGCCGGTCAGCACGTTCACCGGCGTCTCGGTGTCGTCGGTGAACAGGCCATCGTGGAAGGTGCGCGTCCCGAGGACTGCGTCGGGACCGAACTCGCAATCGTGGAATGGATCGTCGTCTGGTTTCTCGGGCATCAAATCATGAGCCTACGGTGGGGCTCACCGATTGTGCCCCCGAAAAACCGGCTCGTCAGTACTCGTTAGGGGTAGATGTAGCAGACTAAATGCTCGTCCCGGAGAAACTGCTCTTCCTCCAGGACACGCTCAGAACAATCCAGTGATGAATCCGAGGCCCATAATGATGAGCACGGCCGCAGAGAACGCCGGCAGATACGGGGTGTACCGTTCGACCTTCTCTTCGTAGTGCTGATAGCCGGCGATCAGCAGCATCGTCAGCCCGACGATACCGATGATGACGGTGATAGCGTAGGCGCTCATCAGTTCGAGGCAGTAGTTCGACCCGGCACACAGCGCGATGATCTCGAACTCTTCCTCGTGGGCGAACCCAAGTACGAATGCGAACCATGCGATGCCGAAGAGCCCACGCTCCGCAGCCTGATCGACGTCGTCGTGTGAATGGGAGTGGCCTCCCGCAAACGGAATCACGCCCTTCACTCGTGCGAGAAGGCTACCGTCCTCATAGTTATGTGAGGGATCGTGGTCGTGCCCGTGCGAGTGGTCGTGACTGTGGTCGTCGTCGTGGTTATGTCCGTGACTCTCACCGTGGCTGCCGTGTGAGTGGCCGTGGACGTATTCGCGGATTCCGAGCGCGATCAGCAACACGCCGGCCACGAGGCTCACCGGTCCGCCGACGAAAATTGTCGTTGAGAACAGATCGACTGGGATCGGTTCGTTGACCTGTGTGAGATTGAAGTATCCCTTCGCGTAGAAGAACACCGCCACCATCGCTATACTACTGGTGAGATGGCCCAGGCCGAGAATGAAACTCGCCGCAAACCCGTAGACCCATTTGTTCGTCTGATCGAGGGCATATGAAGCGGCCACGGGCCAGCCGTGGCCTGGCTCGATCCCGTGGACTGCACCGAGGAGAACGGCCCCGATCAGGAGCCCGAGCGTTTCACCGTGTAACATCGTAGGAGACACTCGGCTAACGAGGTGAATAACGGTTGTTAATACCGAACTCGGGGATTCGTCATACGGGACGGGGGACTATTGTGGACTGGCGGCGAGAGAGAACACATGCGAACGAGTTTCAACATCCCAGACGAGGTGGTCGCAGAGTTCGATCGCGTCTGGCAAGACGAGGGCCTCGAGAATCGTTCCCGGGCCGTTCGGGAGGCGATGCTCGAATATATCGAAGCCCACTCTCGGCTCGAGGATACGTCCGGCGAGATTGTCACGCTCGTCGGATTCGATTATCGACACCACGACGTTATCCAGGAACTCCACGCCGTCCAACACGACTACCAGGACGTGATTCTCAACACGAGTCACACGCACCAAGGGGAGTGGTGTCTTGAGTCGCTCTTCTGCCGCGGGTCAGCTGAGCGGGTTCGTGACCTCACCTACCGCCTCCGGGATTTCGACGGCGTTCGGCGTGTGAAGGTGATGGTCATTCGAGATGAGGAGGAGGCGTAGCGGCCGGTAAGCTTCTCTCACCGTGGTACACCGTCAACTCAGTCCGCTTGGATTGTCTGCGACTCGCCGGTCGGAATGAGCAGCTCCTGTCGGTCTCCGACTCGCTCGGCCAGCTTCCGTTTCAGGTACTGTCTCGCCGTCGACGGTGTGAAGACGCCCTTGTCGAGCATATCGCCGACGACGTCTTTGAGGGCCGCGAACTGGCCCTGCAGGTGGCCGTCGCCGACCGGCTCGCCGTCGTACCAGCGCACCGTCGCGAGCGCGCCGTTCCCGACCGTCTCTCCCTGTTCGACCGTCTCCGAGTCGTACTGGAGTCCGAACCACAGCGTCCGATAGGCGGTTACCTCGAACGTCGTCGACACCACGAAGAACGCCTCGTGGTGGAGGTAGTCGAGATAGTCAGCGACGATCTCGTCGAGGGTGAGCCCGGTGGCGCGGGGCTTCGGCTCGACGACCGTCGACGGTCGATCCTCGCCGGCGAGGTAGCCGTCGACCGCATCTGCCTCGAGGCCATCGGCAAGCTCTGCGAGGAGCTGTTTCGCCCACTTGGAGTCGGTGTCGTCGCCACCGAACGGGATTCAACTGTCATTTGGTATTTAAATAGGTTCGCTGCGCCCCAACCACCTATCTCCGGTGTGAAATCCGGGATTTGTCAGTGAACTCCTGGTCTATCCACTAAACTGTGGAAGGCGAGTAGTCGCCGTTCCCGTTCAGCGTTCCTGACTTCAGGGCAAGGTGGTGGGTTGCCCCTCCAGAACCAGACCTGCGCCGGTCCTGGATGAGTTTGTGTGCGATGTTTCGCGCCGCATTGTAGTCGCTGTGAAGCTCTTTACCGCACCTTTGACACACGAATGTGTCGCCGTCACGGTTCGTATCGTCGGTAAATCCGCATCCGGTGTGACTACACCGCTGACTGGTGTAGGCGGGATTCACTGTTTCAACCGCGATGCCTTCTGCTCGAGCCTTGTAGACGGTCTGTCGCTTCAGCTCACGAAACGCCCACTGTTGGAACTTACTAGCGTTTGAGATCCGCTCACGTATTCCTTCTAAGTCCTTCGAAGACAATGGTGGTACAGTCCTGCGATACGGCTTCGTTCACCAGTTGCTTCGATGCTCGATGGAGGAAATCTTCACTCCAGTTTGAGAATTTTTCTCCGATTGACTGGAGAGTGAGGTGGGCGCTTCGTGTGCCCTGTTGTTGGAGGTTAACACGGCGGCGATTGTATTCGCGGCGCTTGTGATTCAGCAGGTCGGCGTTACCGATGAACGCTCCCGTGCTTGTGACGGCGAGATACCCGTCCACGTTCCGATCTACACCGAGAACTGTTCGATTCTCGGCTTCTCCCGACGACTCCTCGCGTTCCTGCGTGACGGACATATGGAGGTAGTAGGTATCGGACTGCTGGTCGTAGCGGAGTCTTTGCCCCTTGCTTGTTCCACTCGTCGCTTTCCATATACTTCGCCTGTGGCGACCCATCCGGGTAGACGTACTCCGCGTGAACACGCCCGTTGCCATACGCAGCGAGCGAGCAGTACCCGTCGAAATAGGTTATCGCGCTGGTGGTGTAGACGGTCGTGTTCGAGGTGAACACTGGTTTTGAGGTGTGTTCACCCTCTTTCATCTTTTTAACACAGGTCGAGAGAGCGTCAGTGGCTTGATTTAAGGCTCCAACACAGAGGTCCGAGTGTAACCCGGTATCCTCACGAATTTCGTCATAGACGAGTGGTTGCAGCTGTGTGCGTGTGGTAATTACGTACCCATCGTCATCGCCCTCCCAGCCCCGGTCGCAAACCGTTGAGCGGCATCCCGGAACGTATTCATCGTCCGTTTCAGGTCGCCTCGTCGATCGTCGGGGACAGAGAGCTTGACAACAGCGGTACGCTGAATCTCCATCTACATTCCCTCCATCAGATTGTGTCTGTATGGATACTCGCGGTTGGCCAAGGAATTGAATTCTCACTGTTCACAGTGGGTTTACACGATTCCTTACAACGATGAATGGTTCGGCTCTTCCATTTTAAATCGATTGTTGAGGAGCGTGTACTGTCCGTCTGTCCGTTCGTACGCAACGAGTGCGCGGTGACCCATCGAGCAATCACCTCACGGGGCGACTGCGACTGGATCGCCCCGCACCCCTCCCGGGGGATGAACAACGCTACTCGTCGATCGGGTCGGGGGAACTGAGGTCCGCGTGGAGGACTTCGCCGTCGCGAACGACGTCCCGTTTGGCAGGATGGGAAAGCGACACTTCGTCAACTGTCTCTGGGTCAAGCCCAGAGACTTGTCAGTGGACTCCCGCTCTATCCGCGCACGGCGGAAGGTGTGTATTCACCATTCACGTTCAGCGTCCCTGACTTCAGGGCCAGTTGACTGGTGGCCCATCCACCGCGAGACTTCTGCCCGCGATGGATATACTTGCAGTATCGGTTTGCAATGTTCTTCGCCGCGTTGTAATCCGCGTTCACCTCATACCCATATGACTGGCACTCGAACTGCTTGTCGTCGCGATTATCCTCGTGGGTACACCCACAATATGAGCAACGCTGGCTCGTGTACGCTGGATTCACGAAGTCCACGAACAACTCAGTGGATTCGACCTTGTACTCAACGAGTTCCACGAACTTCGCGTAGGCCCACTGCTGGAACTTGCTGCCGTTCGTAATGCGCTCGCGGATATGAGTAAGATCCTCGAAAATAATCCCGTCCACCTCCGCGTCACGGGCTTCTTCGATGAGGTCGTTGGCGCGGTTGTGGAGCCAGTCTACTGTCCACTCGCTGAACTGACTACCAATGGACTGAATCGTGAGGTGAGCCGACCGTGTACCCGTCTGTTGTAGTTTGGCGCGGCGTTACTCGTACTGATTGCGCTTGTGGGTGAGGAGGTCTGCACTGCCGATGAACTCGCCTGTGGAGGTGACGGCGAACGCGCCAGTCACGTTCAAGTCCACGCCGAGAACCACTCCGTTCTCGGGGCTATCATCACCTGACCGGCTTTCTTGGCGTTCCGTTCCGTCACTCCTGTAGTCGGACCTTTTCAGCGTGACGTGTAGGTAGAACGTGTCCTCATCCTCGTCGTACTGGAGCGTGGCACTCGACGCATTCCAGTTGTCACTCTCGTAGTACCGTCCGGACGGTGTGTTCTCTCGCTCATTTTCGGGTGGAAGCACGTATTCGGCGGTGACTCTGCCATTCGGCGTCGAGAGGGTAGCGTGGTCGTCATTGAACGTCGCGGAGCGTTTGTCGTACACGATGCTCCACGAGTCGAATATGGGTTGGCTGGTCTTCTCACCTTGCGTCAATTTCTCGACGCCGCCCCTGACGGCTGCGATAGCACGACGAATACCTTTCTGAACGAGATTAGCGGTGAGTTCGGTTTCCTCCCGCAACTCGTCATACAGGGCCTCTTCAGCCCTGCTTTTCCTGGTGATACAGTCGTCGTCGTACCGCCAGGCCCACTCGATCGTTCGGTTAGCACAGTGGAGGAATTGAGTCTTGGTCTGATGGAGATCGCCACGACGTTCTCTGGGTACGTCGAGTTTGATTCGTACCGTGCGTCGTAGCGCGTCGTCCATCTGTGATTCACCTTTGTTGTTACTCCTTGGGAATATGGAATTGTTCAGTGAGGTGGGTCATCTGTTGTTCTCGGGGATCTCTCCCCGCACCCCTTCTGGGGGGCAATAAACAGCCTCCGGAGTGAGACATCCGGATTCCGGGCTGCGATGCCATTCAAGACTCGATCTGCGCATCGCCGTCTCCATTGTTTTGCGGTTGGGTGAGCAGACTCACGTTCTGGAGGAGTGTCCTCGCTGCCTCGATCCGCTCTTGATCTGCGTCGTCGAGTCCGGCCATCTCGATGCGCTTGAGATTGGTGAGTGAGCGATGCAGTCGATATCCGGGCGTGTTGCGTGGGTCCATTTGAAGCGCCTCACCACTCACCGGCGCAGAAAGACTCCTTACGGGACTGTCGTCGACGCATCAGCGTCGCCACCAGTGCTCGTCGCACCGCGTTGGCGCCAGGAGGTCACTCTCACACCCGTCGTCCAGCATCGTGTCCGGGATGTGGGATGTCTCGCCGGTCGGCCGTAGTTCCTCGAAGTCAGAATATCGGTCGTACATCGGTTTATTCACAACTTCTGTTGGTATCGCATTTCAACGTCCGGACGCCTTCGCTCGCATCCAACTCTTGATTATGCGTGACGGTACAAACATATATGAGAGCGGGGCGCGAACACTGTCCCAAGAGGTGCCAACCATGACCGAATCCTCGCGAGATGGGGTCCAATCGTGGACTGAGTCGATGAGCGCTCGCGACCGCATTCGGGCGGTCGCCGAGTCACTTCGCGAACCTCGCTCAGTTAATTGGATCAGCGAGCAGGCCGACGCCGCCTGGAGCACGACCAACGAGGAACTTCAGGATCTCGTCGACCAGGGCCAGCTACGTCGCGTCGAGGCCGGCGAGACCACGCGCTACCAGCCGGACTACACGCGCCTGCTCTTCGAGGAAATCCGTTCGCTCATCGAGGAGAACACGCGCGAGGAGCTGCGGAGTGAATTGGCCGCGATCACCGAAGAGATCGAGGAGTGGCAGGCGACCTACGACGTCGAGACGTGGGAGGAGCTCGAACAGTCGCTCGCTGACGGCGACCTCGCAAGTGCGGAGCTCCGGGACCGCCGCGACGTCATCGCGTTCTGGCGCGAGAACGAGGAGGATCGCCGCCTCATCAAGCACGCACTGGAACTCTACTCCGACGTCGAAGCCGCCCGCGAACAGATGATCGACGTTGCTGACCGCGCCACGAGCTAATCCTTCTCTTTCACAGATATACAAGGCGGAAGCCACGACCTCAGTCGTGGGAGGAAGCCGACGAGATCCGAACAACTCACGAGCGATCGCTCTCTGACTCCCGAGCGTAAACCGATATCAATTTAAAGAGTTAAATATATGTGTGAAATACGGATGGGGGACGTGATTCGTACCGTCAAAGTCAAACTCGATGTCCCCACAGAGCGGTGCGACGACCTCCATCAAACAAAAAATCAATTCCTCTACTGTGCGAACAACACCGCAGAGTGGGCGTGGAGATATCCGGACGATTACTGCATAACCTCCAAACAGAAGGCAGAAAACGCCCTCTATGAGCAACTCCGATCTGAAACAGAGTTGACTGCAAACCTCGTGCAGAAGGGGATTCGCCGCGCGATCGAAGCCACGAAAAGCGGTGTGGCCCGTCTCAAGAAAGGTGAGACCACCACTCAACCGCACTTCGATGCCTGGAGTGTTGTCTACGATAAGCGGAGTGCAACCTTCCACCGCGACCACGTGTCCCTATCCACGGTAAACGGTCGCATCGAGTGCGATTACGTGCTGCCCGACGATCCCGAGGGAACACCGATTGGCGAGTATCTATTGAACGACGAGTACGAGTTCCGGATGTCTACGCTCCAATACGACCGACAAACGGGGTCGTTCTACCTCCACGCCAGAATGCGCCGAATCAAAAGCGACGAGCAAGAGCAGTCTACGACTGATTCCTCCGATGCCAAGCACGGAACAGTCCTTGGCGTCGACTTGAACGTGGACGGCTCGCTGGCCGTGACGTCGACAGGCGCGTTCATCGGGAATGCCGACGAAATGAATCATCGACGCCGGGAGTTCGAGAAGACTCGCGGGGAGATGCAACAGACGGGGACGCGCTCGGCACACCTGTCGATCCAGTCGATAAACGACCGTGAACATCGCTGGATGCAGGACGAACTGCACCGGATCTCGAATCGGCTTCTCAAAGAAGCCTGCAACCACGGGTGTACGCACATCGCATTCGAGAACCTGACTGACATCCGCGACCGAATGGCGGGTGCGAAGCGCTTCCACGCGTGGGCATTCCGTCGCTTGTACCAATACGTCGAGTACAAGGCCGAGATGAGCGATATCAATGTCGAGCAGGTGAGTCCAGCGTACACCAGCCAACGGTGTTCCAAGTGCGGATTTACCCACGAGACCAACAGGCGGTCGAAGCATCAGTTCGTGTGTCGGAAGTGCGAGTACGAACTGAACGCGGATTACAACGCGAGTAAGAATATTGCTCGGAAACTCTTGAAAAGGCTCCACTCGGGGCAGAAGTCTTCGAGTGGAGGCGCACTCTGTCAGTGTGCGCTGAAGTCAGGGACGCTGAACCTGAACGGCGAATTCCACGCCTCCGTCAGTCCGACGGCAGAAGGGGAGTCCACTGACAAGCCCTCGACTTTAGTTATGGGTAACTGACAGAATGATCTTTCTTGCCGGTCGCGACCGCTATACACAGCGGCCCCTCCTCCGCGACGTTCACGACCGATTGACGAACCAGCCAGGGTGTGAAGAGGTCCGCTATCGTCCGTCTCGACGCCGACCCCGCTACGTCATCGCGGATGTCGATCCGATGACGTTCCTGAGTGACTCGTACGACGCGGCGACAGCACGACTGGAGATTCGCTTCTGGTACCCCGCCGGCGTCGACCACGCATACTACCGCATCAACTGGGTCGAACCGGACCGAAATCTGATGCTCGGATTCCACCAAGATGCCGACCATCCGAACCTTGGGCCCTGTCATATTCAGCTCAATCACGAAGACACGCCGGTTGATCGGCACGAGGCGACGTTTCTCGATGCCCATCCACTCGCCGTCCTCGATGACCGACTACAGCAGTTGCCGGCGGCGTTAGATGCGATTCACTGGAAGAATGGAGCGCCCTCGCTCCCTACCTGGCCCGTCTAGTCAGCGAGTTCATCGAGCGTCTGGTGATGCGTCCGTGCCGTAGTCGGCGTGACGTTTCCGGACTCGGCGATGTCACGGTGCGCTACCCACTACCCCTGTTCCGGCCCCGATTTGTGGAGGCAAGCTGTTGCGACCCCTGCCGAATGAACGCCCGCCGTGACTGACGTCGGACTTGAGGGTACTCACCGTATTAACCAACAGAAGCCATCTCTATCGGAGACTGTTGGTTAATCGGCGAGATTCCTCCTGCCCTATTCGGGAGCAGGCCCGTAGCGACCTGTGCCACACACCTGGCACTCCCAGATTGGTTGGCCCGTCCAGGTCTCGTCAGGGAGCGACTCGCGTGTCCTGAACCGATGTTCTGTTTCTCTCGTACAGTGCTGGCACTCGAGGGCTGTTACGGTCGGAATTTCAGCTCCGGTACTGGTGGATTCCGTTTCGTGGGGTACTGTTTCAACAGCGACTGCTGGGACGGTCCACAGCTGGTCGCCGTCGTTGAGCGCGTGCTCGAGGGATGACTCATCACGAATTCCCTGGCCACGCTCGTCATAGACGCGTGGGATATCCGTCTGAGAACCATCGCTCCTCTCGTCCCACGCTGTCCGCTCACGGGTCGCTGTTAGCAACGTGTCGCCAGCCGCTGCGGTCACCTCAGTAGCAGCGGGGAGCGTAGGCCAACGCTCGGTTAGCTGGGGTGCGGGCTCCTCGTCGAGATCGTAGATGAGCGTACAGTCGTCAATGGGCTCGTCGTGACCTAACGTGAGAAGTGTCGCTGCAGCTGCCCCTTTCGCGACAGCACCATAGAACGTCCCGGATTCGACGAGGAACTGGATCACATCACGGAGTGTCTGCTCGGAACTCGCAGCATCCGACGCTGAGGCGGCGTCGAGTTCGTGTTCGAGACAGAACCGGCATTTTCCTTGCGACGCCGGGATCGATGCGCCACAGGAGACACAGGCTCGATCTGTGTCGGTTGTCCCGTCCGGATACCCACCTGAATGCGAGGCTTCGCGTTGACGGGTTGGCTGGCCGTCCGTTGGCTGATCCAGTACTGGGTCGGGAACGGGAGCGCCTTCCCCGATAGGTTGGAACGCGTCTCGGTCTGCGTTGCGGTCAGTCATCGATTCACTCCGCGTTTCCCCCGGTTTGGTATTTAAACTCAAGGGTGAGAAAATGCGCCGTGTTAAGTTAAGAACGAGGCGGGACGAGGATTCAGTGCCTATGCCGAAAATCGCCCGCCTCACCGAGTCTACCGAGTGGATCGACTTGGATTTTGTGGAGCGAGAGCGGACACCCCGCGAGATCGTTAAAAGGGTATTCGCCACCATCTCGCTGGATTATCACTTTCGAATACAGTTATTCTTCTTGAGGAATTGGGTGTCCAAAGAAGTCGTGTTGCTGTTCACAATTGGGTGCAGAAAGCCGATCTACAGCCAGCTGACGGTGAAAGCCCGGATCGCGTTGCGGTCGATCAGAAGGCGATCCGGATCAACGACGAGCAGTACTGGCTGTACGTTGCCGTCGATCCTGAAACGAACAGAATCCTTCATTCGCGGCTGTTTCTGACGTATACGATTCCGATCGCACGAGAATTTCTTACTGAATTAGCTGAGAAACACGACGTCGAAGACGCGCTGTTTCTCGTCGATGACGCAGACGATCTGATCGGTGGTCTCCGCCGCGAAAACTATAGCTACCGCGTCGAACAACATAGCTATAGAAATTCAGTCGAACGTGTCTTTAGAGAAGTAGAACGACGAACTTCTTCATTTTCAAACTGTTTCAGTCACGTCGATCCACCGACCGCAGAAACGTGGTTGCAAGCCCACGCCGTCTGGTGGAATCATGCTTAAGTTAACACGACGGTCCGGGACACGAAAGGATTAATCTCGCAAGCGTCAGTCACCGGGTACCGACTCCCGTCGGCTCGGCGGGGGCAGTCTCACATGAGCACACCACCGGACGTAGTCGTCCTCCGCGAGGGGACCGAAGGACTCTCGATGGAATCGTACGCATCGACGCTCCGCAAACGCCTCCCCGAGCGGACCGTCGCGCTCGCCCGGACGCCGAAGCAGGAGCGGGAACTGATCGCGGACGCCCGCGTCGCGACGGGGATCGAACTGGAACCGGAACTCGCCGAGGCGGCCGCGAAACTCGAACTGTTCGCTTGCGTGTATGCGGGGACCGACCACCTCCGGGTCGACGAGCTCTCCTCGCGGGGGGTCGCCGTCACCAACGCGTCGGGGGTCCACGCGCCCGGAATCGCCGAGCAGTCGATCGGGAGTATGCTCGTGTTCGCCCGGCGACTCCACGAAGGGTGGCGGCGGAAGGAAAACGCCGAGTGGCGCCACTTCCAGTCCTTCGAGTTCGCGGACAGTACCGTGACCGTGCTTGGACTGGGCTCGATCGGTCGGGCGATCGCACAGCGGCTGGCAGGCTTCGAGGTCGAGACGATCGGCATCCGGTACACGCCCTCGAAAGGGGGACCGACTGACGAGGTTTACGGGTTCGGGAAACGGGCCATCCACCGGGCCCTCTCGCGGAGCGACTACGTCGTCGTGGCGTGTCCCCTGACCGAGCGCACCCGGAACCTCCTCGGCAACGCGGAGTTTGCGACGCTGCCGCCCGACGCCGTCGTCGTCAACGCCGCCCGCGGTGGGATCGTCGACACGGAGGCGTTGGTAGCCGCGCTCAGATCGAACCAGCTCAGGGGAGCGGCCCTCGACGTGACCGACCCCGAGCCCCTGCCGGCGGACCATCCCCTCTGGACGCTGGAGAACTGCCTGATCACGCCGCACACCGGCGGACACACGCCGAAGCACTGGGACCGGCTGGCCGACATCGTCGCCGAGAACGTCGACCTGCTCGACGCGGGGGAGGAACTGGTCAACGCAGTGCAGACGCCGTAGGAACCCGATCGGCGTGAACTCGAGGCTGAACGCGAAGGGTGGAAAGAGCGACAGTACAGCCTGAATCTCGGAGAGGAGCTCGAAGGATAGACCGCGGTCGGTGCAGCTAGCTCCGACGGGACGCTTAACGGAGCGGTGAGCGTCTTCGGGCCGAGTCGACGGCTGGACGAAGCGACGTTGCGTCAGGAGTTACGGTATCCGATCGTCGAGTGTGCGAACGTCGGGTGAACAGTCGCAAAGACAGTGAGTAGCCCCAGTCGGCACGAGCGGGTCGACCTGCGGGCCTCAGTCCGCGGCGTGTTCCCGCGCGGTGGCGTACGCCTCTTGAAGCTGTTTGAACTCCGCCTGGCTGCCCCCGTTGTCCGGGTGGACCCGCTTCACGCGGTCGCGGTAGGCGTTCCGGACCTCCTCGGCGGTCGCGTCCCGGGAGAGATCAAGCCGGTCGAACGCCGAGGCGACCGGGTCGTTGCCGCCCAACTCCGGGCCGGTGTCGACCTCCGGAACGTCGAACGGCAGCCGGCGACCCAGCGCGTGGCCCGGCATCTCGTACTCACACAGAACCGTGTACGTTCCCGCACGCTCGAGCTCGAAGTACGCCTTCGCGTCGAAGGTGAGCGCCACGTCGCGGCCCGGGAGGTAGAACTCCACCGTCCGGCCGTGGACCTCCTGGTCCTCCGCGAACGGCTCGGAGATGTCCCTGAGGTACGACCGGATCTCCGCGCGGCGGCGGGCCGACCCGTCGACCCGGTGGCCCGACGGGGTCGGCTCGTCGGGGAACAGCCGCCCGCCGAGCAGGAACACCCCGGCGACGAATATGGAAGCGAGGCCGCCGCCGACGAGCCCCAACACGAGCCACGGCGGCAACACCGACAACCACTCCTGATGCACGTTCGCCGGAACGGGTGCGCCACTAATGAATTTCTCGCCGGCGGGCGGATACTCGGGTTCGAGTAGCTTTTATGCGGGGCTGCACGCTCCGAAACGTACTTTAGTCCATTCCGCGGAAACACACACGCTAATGGCTGTAGCTTGGCTGGAGGACGTTCGGTCGACCGACGTCGACGGCGTCGGCGGCAAGGCCGCGTCGTTGGGCGAACTCACCGCGGCCGGGCTGCCCGTCCCCTCGGGGTTCGTCGTGACCGCCGGGACGTACCGGGAGTTCATCGAGAACGCGGGCATCGACGAGGAGCTGTTTTCGGCTGTCGACGTCGACCACGAGGACACCGAAGCGCTCCGTGACGCACACGAACGGGCCCACGAACTCATTATGGAGACCCCGGTCCCCGACGACGTCCGCGAGGGGATCCTCTCAGCCTACCGGGGCCTCGGCGACGGCGAGCGGTTCGTTGCGGTCCGCTCGTCGGCGACCGCCGAGGACCTCCCCGACGCCTCCTTCGCGGGCCAACAGGAGACGTTCCTGAACATCCGGGCCGAGGACCTGATCGAGCGCGTCAAGGAGTGTTGGGCGTCGCTGTTCTCCCAGCGGGCGATCTACTACCGCAACCGCCAGGGCTTCCCCCACGACGAGGTCGACATCGCGGTCGTCGTCCAGGAGATGGTCCCCGCCGAGAAGTCCGGCGTGCTGTTCACCTCCCACCCCTCGACCGGCGATCCCCGGATCATCATCGAGGCGGCGTGGGGGCTTGGCGAGGCGGTCGTCTCCGGCAGCGTCTCCCCCGACAACTACGTCGTCGACAAGGAGACCGGTGAGGCCGAGACCATCACCGTCGCCGACAAGAAGGTGATGATGCTGAAAGACGAGGAGACCGGCGAGACCGTCGAACGGCCGGTACCCGACGGGAAACGGAGCAAACGGGTGCTCTCCGACGACGAGATCGCGGAGCTCGCGAGGCTCGGCCGGCGGGTCGAGGAGCACTACGACGCCCCCCAGGACGTCGAGTGGGCGGTGTACGACGGCGAGATATACATGCTGCAGTCCCGCCCGATCACGACGATCGGCGACGACGGGATCGACGTCGACGTCGACGCCGGGGAGCCGGAGGCGGCCGTCAACGGCGGCACAGCGGTCGAGTCGGAGGCGGACGCCGCCGAGTCCGGGGAGGTCCTCCTCCGCGGGCTCGGGTCGAGCCCGGGGATCGCCTCGGGCGAGGCTCGGATCATCACCAAACTCGACCACCTGGACCAGGTCGGCGACGGCGACATCATCGTGACCGAGATGACGATGCCGGATATGGTGCCGGCGATGAAACGCGCGGCGGGGATCGTCACCGACGAGGGGGGGATGACCTCCCACGCCGCGATCATCTCCCGGGAACTCGGCGTCCCCGCGGTGGTCGGCACCGGGTCGGCGACGCGCGAACTCGAGGACGGCCAGCCGATCACCATCGACGGCGACAAGGGCACCGTCCGGGAGGGCATCGAAGCCGAGGAGGAGCAGCACGAACCCGTCGAGGACGCCCGGCCGACGACGCCGGTGAAGCCGATGACCGCCACCGAGGTGAAGGTCAACGTGTCGATCCCGGAGGCGGCCGAACGCGCCGCCGCAACCGGCGCCGACGGGGTCGGGCTCCTCCGGACCGAACATATGGTCCTCTCGCTGGGCAAGACCCCGACCCGGTACATCGCCGAGAACGGCGAGCGGGCGTACGTCGACGAACTCGTCGACGGCATCCGGACCGCCGCCGACGAGTTCTACCCCCGACCCGTCCGGGTCCGAACGCTCGACGCCCCGACCGACGAGTTCCGCCAACTGGAGGGCGGCGACGACGAACCGCGGGAACACAACCCGATGCTCGGCTACCGCGGCATCCGGCGGTCGCTGGACAACCCCGACCTGTTTGCCCACGAACTCGAGGCGTTCCGGCGGATCTTCGAGATGGGGTACGACAACGTCGAGATCATGTTCCCACTCGTCAACGACGCCCAGGACGTCGCCCGCGCCCGCGACCTCCTGCGGGAGGCCGGCGTCGACCCGGAGAAACGGGAGTGGGGCGTGATGGTGGAGACCCCCGCCTCGGCGCTGGAAGTGGAGTCGATGGCCGAGGAGGGCGTCGACTTCGTCTCCTTCGGCACCAACGACCTCACCCAGTACACCCTCGCGGTCGACCGGAACAACGAGCGGGTCGCCGGTCGCTTCGACGAACTCCACCCTGCGGTCCTGAAACTCATCGGGAACGTGATCGAGACCTGCCGCGACCACGACGTGAAAACGAGCATCTGCGGACAGGCCGCCTCGAAGCCGCGGATGGTCCAGTTCCTCGTCGAGGAGGGGGTCTCGTCGATCTCGGCGAACATCGACGCCGTCCGCGACGTCCAACACGAGGTCAAACGGGTCGAACAGCGGCTCATCCTGGATTCGGTGCGATAGCCGGCACGTCGGCCGCGCCGACGAGCCGCCCCCGGTCCGACGCGTCGGCTCCCGCCCGATCCCGCTTCTTTTTAACTCGGTCCCGAGTATGACGGCGTATGCGTAGAGCGAAGATCGTCTGTACCCTCGGGCCCGCCTCGGACGACGAGTCGACGATCAGGTCGCTCGCCGAGGCGGGGATGAGCGTCGCGCGGCTCAACGCCAGCCACGGGACGCCCGAGGACCGCCGGGCGGTGATCGACCGCATCCGGGCGGTCGACGGGGCGATCGACGATCCGCTCGCCGCGATGGTGGATCTCCAGGGGCCGGAGGTCAGGACCGCGCCGCTGTCGGAACCCGTCGAGTTGGCGACCGACAGCGAGGTCCGCTTTGTCGCGGGCGAGGACGCAACCCCCGAGACGGTCGGGCTGTCGTACTCCATCGCCGCTGCCGAGCCCGGCGACCGGGTTCTGCTGGACGACGGCCGGATCGAGGCCACGGTCCGCCGGGTCGACGGCGACACCGTGGTCGCGCGGGTCGACTCCGGCGGGCGGCTCGGCGGCCGGAAGGGGGTGAACCTCCCGGGGGTCGACCTCGACGTCGACCTGATCACCGAGAGCGACGAACGGGAACTGTCGCTGGCCGCCGAGACCGAGGCCGACTTCGTGGCGGCGTCGTTCGTGCGGTCGGCGGCCGACGTCTACACCGTCAGCGACGCTCTCGACGACCGCGGGGCCGACATCCCGGTGATCGCCAAGATCGAGCGGGCGGGCGCCGTCGAGAACTTAGACGAGATCATCGAGGCCGCCTACGGCGTGATGGTCGCCCGCGGCGACCTCGGCGTCGAGATGCCCTTAGAGGACGTCCCGATCATCCAGAAGCGGATCATCCGGAAGTGTCACGCCACCGGGACGCCGGTCATCACCGCGACCGAGATGCTGGACTCGATGGTCTCCGCGCGGCGACCCACGCGGGCGGAGGCGTCCGACGTCGCGAACGCGGTGCTGGACGGCACCGACGCGGTGATGCTCTCGGGGGAGACTGCGATCGGCGACGACCCCGTCCGGGTGGTGGAGACGATGGACCGGATCGTCCGACAGATCGAGGCCAGCGCCGAGTCCGACGAGAGTCGGGAGGCGCGGATCCCCACCGCAGACGAGGAGTCCCGGACCGAGGCGCTGGCGCGGTCGGCCCGGTACCTGGCACGCGATGTCGGTGCGAGCGCCATCGTGGCGGCCTCGGAGTCGGGCTACACCGCGCGGAAGACCGCGAAGTTCCGCCCCGGCGTGCCGGTCGTGGCGACCACCCCCGACGACCGTATCCGCCGCCAACTCGCGCTGTCGTGGGGGATCTACCCCAAATACTCCGCGTACCGCGAGGACATCGACCGGATGATGGACGACGCAGTCGACGCCGCACTCGACGCCGGCGTCGCCGCCTCCGGGGACACGCTCGTGGTACTCTCGGGGATGATGACCGAACTCGAAGGCACGAACACCACGAACATGCTGAAGCTCCACGTCGCCGCGGAGGCGGTCGCGACGGGCCGGAAGGTCGTCGGCGGCCGCGTCGCCGGCCCGCTCGCCATCTCCGCGGACGGCGACCTCTCGGCGGTGCCGGAGGGCGCGATCCTGTCGCTGCCGGCGACCTTCGACGGGGAGTTCGACGGCGACACCTCGAAGGTCGCCGGGATCGTCGACGCCCGACCGGGGATGACCGGCTATCCGGCGTTAGTCGCCCGCGAACTCGACATCCCGATGATCTCGGGGGCACCCATCTTAGAGCGGCTCTCGCCGGGGGCGACAGTGACCCTCCACGCCGAACGGGGCGTCGTCTACGAGGGGGATCTGATCAAACACCGCCGGCGGGAGCCGGCAGGGTGGTGACGCGCGGCCGCGTCGAGCCGGCAGGCATTTCTCGGTGGCGACGGTAGCACATCCGATGACGGATCCGGACGCCCCACCCGACCCGGACGCGTCGGCCGATTCGGACGCCTCGACCGGTCCGGACGCGTCGATCGACGGCGGCGCTGACGCGGACGACCCCGCAAGCGGGGGGCAAGCGGACCGGGACGACCACGCTGCCGAGACCCGGCGCCGGACGGAACCCCGTCTGGCGAACGCCTCAGACCCCGAGGACGGCGAGGACCGACCGGCGGACGGTTCGGGGCCGTTCCGGGAGCCCGAGCCGATCGAGCCGGAGACCCCCCGAGCGGAGAACGTGCTGTTCGTCCTGCTCGGCGTGTTGGCCACCATCGCGCTCCTCGCGACGGCCGTGTTTCCGAACCTCATCTGACGGGCGAAGAGTCGCGGGGGCCACCGACGCCGTCCGCGCGTGGTCGCTGTCGGGGACGTTCGGTTATCACTTCTGATGCTTCGACCGTAGCGTTTTATTGGAGGTGCCCGGTAGAATCCGGTGATCACGGTACAGACGATGTCTCACGTGTCCCTGCTCCTCGCGTTCGCCGTGACGCTGTCCCTCCTCGTCGGCGGCGTGACGCCCGTCTCGGCGTCCGGCGGGTCCGCGTCCGATCACGCGGCGGCCGACCTCGGCGGCGACGGGGTCTACGCCCAGGCCGACGACGACGCCTCGGCGTCGTTCCCGGGGAACGTGACCGTTACGCGCGGCGACGAGGTGACGATCGCGGTCAGCCACTCCGACCCCGCGAACGTGACGATCGGGAGCGACGACAACGGCTTCGAGGTCACCGTGTCGGTGGGCGGCAGCGGCACCACCGAGGTCGTTCTCGACACCCGCCGGACCACCGCCGCGGACCCCGGGGAGTTCATCGAGGGCGGGAGCGCGACGCTGCACTCCGAACCCCTCGAGGAGCCGATGCAGCCCGCCGACTACCTGATGCGGGTGGAGATCGACGGCGTGGAGTACGACATCGGGACGCTCACCGTCGAGCCCCGGGGGGAGTACGCCGCCGAATCGAACCGCGCGCCGGGGGCGTTCACCCCCGCCGAGTACGTCGGCGGCGGCGAGGAGGGCGACGCCAACGTGGGGCCGCTGACCGGGACGATGACGGCGGGATCGACCGTCGCCCGCGGCGACTACGCCGTCGTCAGGTTCGAGGAAAGCGGGCTGGAGACCGCGCTCAACACCACCGATCTGACGGGCAGCGCCGCCGCGAACGGCCTCAAAGTGAACTTCACGCAGACCGATCCGGGGCCGAACACCGAGCCCCGCGAGTACGTCGCCACCGACACCGCGAACGTGACCGTGCTGCCGAACCTCGAAGACGACGCGTTCTACGTCCTCTGGAACACCAGCGGCGTCGAGTTGGAGAACATCGACGCCCGGAACCGATACCGGGCGGCGCTGTCGCTGACCGACGAAAGCGGGTTCGTCGGGGCGGACACCACGCTCGCGACGACGACCTTCGACCTCCGCCGGCAGTCGGTGTCGCTGTCGCCGGCCGACGACGCCACCGTCTACCCGTGGGACAACGACACGTACGTCGTCGAGGGGCGGACGAACCGCGCGCCCAACACCGAACTCGAAGTCCGGCTCCGGTCGGCCGATCCGGACGCGTTCCTCCTCATCAGCGACACGACCGTCAGGGAGGACGGCAGTTTCGAGGCGACGGTCGACCTCGGCGAGGCCTCCCGGGGGACGAACGCCACGCTGTGGGTCCGCGAGCACTTCGCGGAGACGCGACAGGAGGTCCGCCTCGTCGCCCCCGACCCGAGCGTCGAGTTCCAGAACCAGACCGCAAACGGCACCACCGTCGAGGTGACCCGCGCGGAACTCCCCGAGGGCGGGTTCGTTCGGCTGGTCGACGACGGCGGCGAGGTCGTCGGCAGGTCCGACTACCTGGAGCCGGGGCGGCACACCGCGATGACCGCCGAACTCGGGACGCCGCTGTTCGAGACCCAGCGGCTCCGCGCCGAACTCGTCTATGCCGCCGCCGACGGGTCGTACAACCCCGGCGCGCCGGCGTACACCCCGAACGGCGGCGCGGTCGTGAACGACTCCGCGGTCGTTGACTTCCCGCCGGAGCCGACTGAAACGCCCGCCGCAACGGAGACGACCGCGACTGCCACCGCGACCGCGACGCGGACACCGACAGCGACCCCCTACCCCGTTGCGACCCGGACGCCGCTGCCGCCGTCGGGGGCGACACAGTCCACCCTGCCGCTGTCGCCGGCTGTCGCCGTCGTGGCGCTTCTCGCCGCTGCCGCGCTGTTCGCACGGCGGGGTGAGTCGTCGTGATCCCCGAACTCGACCCCGAGGATTTCGTGGCGTTCCTGTCGGCGCTGTGGGACGAACGCGGGTGGCAGACCTCGGTCCGGGAGCGCTCCGACGAGACGTACTTCGTGACCGGAAAGCGGCCGGACGGGAAGCGCGGCGTCATCTACGCCTTCCCGACGACGACCGCGACGGTGACGGAACGCCACCTGAAGCAGTTCGTGCAGTTCTGCCGGACGAAGGGGATCGACGTCGCGGTCGTGGCGACCCAGGGGGCGTTCGCCGAGGGCGCAGAGCGGGTGGCCGCCGAGCGCGGCGTCCACCTCCTCGACCGGTCGACGCTCGCCGATACCGTCGCGGAGGGCGACCTGGAGGAGGTACTGGCCCGCTTCACCGGGGCCGGCGGGATGGTCGGCCGGCTCCGCGACCTCGGCGTCCCCATCCCGGCATCGATCGTCTCCGGCGTCCCCTCGCCCGCGAAACTCGGCGCCGCGGTGTACGGGCTGCTTCCGGTCGGCGGGACCGACACGCACGCCGGGTCCGGCGGGTCGTCGCCGGCCGACGACCCCGCGCCGTCGTCGCCGTCGCCCGACGGGTTGGGTATCCTCGCCGGCGCCCGGAAGTACGCCGCGCGGCCGGTGCCGGCAATCGCGATCGCGATCACGCTGATAGTGGCGTTCGTCCTCGGCGCGACGGTGGGCCCGGCGGTCGGGCTCGGGGGCGCCGGTCCGGTCTCGGGCGGCGGCGACGCCGGCCCCGAGGTGTCGGCAGTCTCGACGGCGGACGCGGCGAACGCCACCGTCGACGTCAGGTGGAACGCGCGGGCGACCGACTCGATCGCGGTCAACGGGACGACCTACGACGCCCCGGAGGGCAAGACGTTCGTCCTCGTCAGGATGAACGTGACGAACGGCGGCGACGAGCCGGTCCAGCTCGAACAGTCCGCGCTGGCGGCCGACGTCGCGGGGACGCGGTACGGCCACCAGCCCCTGGACGGCGTGACCGGCTTCCCGAGCGCCGGGCTGTTCGCGCCGGGCGACAGCCGCGAGGTCTGGACGGTGTTCGCGGTGCCCGCCGAGGCCGGGAGCGTCACCGTCGTCCTCGACAGCGAGGCGAAGGTCAGGTTCGTCCGCGACGACACTGTGACCCCCGAAGCGACCGTCGACGGCGGCTGACCTGCGGTACTGCGCGGGGACGTGCCGCCTTACCGGAGTTTTTTGACGGCGAGGGGCTTTTCCCCGGACACCCGTGTTTCAGTCGATCCCGTGGCTCGCCGCCGCCTCGATCGCGTCCGGGATCGTCTCGGTCGGATTTATCGGGTACCTCTGGCCGTACCGGGACCGGCTCGGCGGGCGCTTCTTCATCGCGACGATCGGGTGTGAAGCGCTGTGGGCGCTCGCCTACGGCGTCGCGCTGTTCGTCTTCGATCCGACGCTCAGGTACGCCTTCGAGGTGCCGATCTGGCTCGCGATCAACTTCATCGGCGTGTTCTTCCTCGCCTTTGCCCTGGAGTACACCGGCCGGAGCGAGCTACTGCGCTCGAAGGCGATGGGGGCGGTCGTCGGGCTACAGATCCTCCACACGGTCGTTGTCGTCACCAACCCGATCCACGGGATCGCCTGGACCAACTACCGGATCGAGCCCGTCTTCGGGCTGGCGACAGTGACCTACGCCCACCAGCCGTGGCTGTTCGTGAACGCCGCGGGGTTCATCGCGATGATCGGGGTCGCGTCGTTCCTGCTGGCGGATACGGTGTTCAGCTACGGGCCGCTCTACCGCACGCAGGCGGCGGCGATCGCGATCTCGCCGATCTTCCCGGGCCTGCCCTTCCTGCTGTGGCTCGCGGAGGTCGGGGCCACGCCGCCGCTGAACCTGACGCCCTTGCTCTTCCCGATCCACCTGGCGTTCGATATGTACGCCTTCTTCTCGCGGGATATGTTCGAGATGGTTCCCGCCGCCCGCCGGATCGCCGACCGCGGCGCGATCGACAGCCTCGGGACCGCGGTCGTGATCGTCGACGCCGGGGAGCGGATCATCGAACACAACGACGAGGCGACGCGGGTGCTCGGGCTCCCGGCCGGAACGGCCCTGGGCGGCCGGCTCGCCGAGCACGCACCCGACATCGACCCGGCGGCGAGCGGCGGGACCGTGACCCGGACGGTCGACGGAACGGAGCGGACCTACGCCGTCACGACGGCGGCGCTCGAAACCGCCGGCGGCACCGCCGTCGGCAACACCGTCGTACTGCAGGACATCACCGCGGAACGCCGGCGGGAACAGCGGCTGGCGGTGCTCAACAGGGTGCTCCGGCACAACCTCAGAAACGATCTGAACGTCGTCCAGGGCTATCTGGACATCGCGATCGGCCGCGTCGACGACGCCGACCTCCGGGGGATGCTGGAGACCGCCGAACGGAAGACCGCGGGGGTGGTCGAACTCGGCGAGAAGGCCCGGACCATCGAGAGCGCGATGGGGGGCGAGGCGGGCAGCGTCGCCACGGTTGCGGTCGAACCGCTCCTCGAAGACATCCGCGACGACCTGCTGGCCGAGACCGACGCCGAGATCGGGATCGAGGTGCCGGCGGAGCTCTCCGTGCGGACCGACGCGTCGGTGTTCGCGGTCGTCCTCGAGAACCTCATCGGGAACGGCGTAGTACACAACGACGCCGACACGCCGGTCGTGACCGTCCGGACGGTCGAGGCCGACCCCGGGCACGTGGGGTTCGAGATCGAGGACGACGGTCCGGGCGTGCCCGCCCACGAGCTCGACGTGCTCGACGCCACCGAGGAGACCGCGCTCGAACACGGCAGCGGGCTGGGGCTGTGGATCGTGAAGTGGGGCGTCGCCTCCCTCGGGGGGACCGTCGACTTCGAGGTCTCGGAGGCCGGAACGACCGTCCGGCTGACGCTGCCCGACGCCGCGGATGCCGACGCGACTCGGGAGGCCGGGGAGGGGACCGCGACGCCGGGGACGTCGGCCCCGGAGCGTGACAACCCTTAATCGTCCGACAGTCCTACGTAACGTATGCTCGAACCGTCCGTTGTCGCCATCCAGCTCTCCGTCCCGCCGGGGACGCTGCCGCTCGTCCTCGTCGCCGCGGGGCTCGGGCTCGGCGTGCTCGAAGCGCTCGCGCCGGGCGCGCACTTCATCGTGCTCGGGGTCGCGCTGCTCGCCGCCGGGCTGGTGGGGCTCGTGCTTGGACCCCTGGCGTCCCCGCTCGTCCTCGGCGTGTTCGTGTTGGTTTTCGGCGCACTCGCGCTGTACGGGTACCGGGAACTCGACGTCTACGGCGGGAAGGGGACCGGCCGGACCAGCGACTCCACCAGCCTCCGCGGCCGGACCGGCCGGGTGACAGAGCGGGTCACGCCCACCGAGGGCGAGGTCAAACTCGACCAGGGCGGGTTCAATCCGTTGTACTCCGCGCGGTCGGTCGACGGCGAGATCCCCGAAGGAACCGAAGTGATGGTCGTCGACCCCGGAGGCGGCAACGTCGTGACCGTGGAGTCGATGTCGGGAGCCTACGACGACATCGACCGAAAACTCGATGCGGGGCGGGCGGCGGCCGAACCGGACGAAGCCTCCGGCGGGTCCGGAACGGAGGCCGACGACACCCCGACGGCGGGGGCCGAAGACGAGGATCAGTCGCGGAACGCCGAGGAGGACGCCGAAACCGAGACCGAACGGGTCTGAGTCGGGCGCGGACTGCCCCCGGGCCAACCCTTATGAACGCGACACCCCAACGCTTCGTATGGTATCTGGTCCCGTTTCGCTACAGCTCGGACTCGGGATCCCGACGATCGGGCTCCTCGTACTCCTCCTCGCAGTCGTTACCGTCTACCAGATGGTCGAGATCGTCGACGCCTACGAGAAGGAGGCGCTGACGGTCTTCGGCGAGTACCGGAAGCTGCTGGAGCCGGGGATCAACTTCATCCCCCCCTTTGTCTCCCGGACGTACCCGTTCGATATGCGGACCCAGACGCTGGACGTGCCCCGCCAGGAGGCGATCACCCGCGACAACTCGCCCGTGACCGCCGACGCGGTCGTCTACATCAAGGTGATGGACGCGAAGAAGGCGTTCCTCGAGGTCGACGACTACAAGCGCGCGGTCTCGAACCTCGCACAGACCACGCTCCGGGCCGTCATCGGCGATATGGAACTCGACGACACCCTCAACAAGCGCCAGGAGATCAACGGGCGGATCCGCCGGGAACTCGACGAGCCCACCGACGAGTGGGGCGTCCGCGTCGAGAGCGTGGAGGTCCGCGAGGTCAACCCCTCCAAGGACGTCCAGCAGGCGATGGAGCAGCAGACCTCCGCCGAGCGCCGCCGCCGCGCGATGATCCTCGAAGCCCAGGGTGAACGCCGCTCCGCGGTCGAGGAAGCCGAAGGTGAAAAGCAGTCGAACATCATCCGCGCGCAGGGTGAAAAGCAGAGCCAGATCCTCGAAGCGCAGGGTGACGCGATATCCACGGTGCTGCGGGCGAAGTCCGCGGAGTCGATGGGCGAGCGCGCGATCATCGAACGCGGGATGGAGAGCTTAGAGACCATCGGCGAGGGCGAGTCGACGACGTTCGTCCTCCCCCAGGAGCTCACCAGCCTGCTCGGGCGGTACGGCCGGCAGCTGACCGACTCCGACGTCCAGGAGTCCGCCGGGCTCGACAGCCTGGAGTTCGACGCGGAGACCCGGGAACTCCTGGGGCTCGACGACATCGAGGAGATCCTCGGCCAGATCGACGCCGCGACCGAGATGGACGTCGAGGAGCTCGAACAGGAGGCCGAAGCCATCAAACAGGGCGGCGGCGTCGACATCCAGAACCCCGACGAGGTCGTCGAGGACGTCGACCACGGCGAGGCCACCGTTCCCGAGACCGACGTCGCGCCGGGGACTGACGGCGCCCCCGTCGACGGCGACGAGGGGACGGACGACGAGCGGGCCGTCGAGACCGAAAAGGAATAACGGCGGCGCCGTCGCCGGGGACCGCGGGCGTTCGAGTCGCTTGCGGCCGTGGCCGGATGCCTCGAAAACATAAACCCGGGGGAACGAAGCGTTTTTGTCCTACTCGAATCAACTCAACGTATCCGAATGTCGGAGCGCGACATCGACGAGGAGAAGCGGTCGACCCTCCGGCGCTTCGCCGCGCTGGGAGCGGCGTCGCCGCTCGCGGGGCTCGGCAGTGCCGGAACCGCGGCCGCCGACGACGGCGGGACCTCGGACGCCCGCGACGCGATCCGGGGCTACGTCGCGTCGACGCCGGGTGCGCACTTCTCGAAGATCCGCGACGACCTCGGGCTCGGGACCGGCGAGACCCAACACCACCTCCGCCGGCTGGTCGACGACGACGCCGTCGTGTTCCGCCGCGACGGCGACTACAAGCGCTTCTTCGCGGCCGACCAGTTCTCGGAGTTCGAGCAGGTCGCGCTGGGCTACCTCCGGCGAGCGACCCCCCGGGGGATGCTGCTGGCGCTCCTCGAAACCCCGGAGGCGACGGCCTCGGAACTCGCCGCGCGGCTGGACGTGTCCCGGCCGACCGTGAGCGGGTACGCGGTCGACCTCGACGACGCCGGGTTGCTCTCGCGGGAGGGCGGCTACGCCGTCGAACGCCCGGCGACCGTGCTGACGCTCGTGGTGCGGTACGCCGACTCCCTCGGCCCCGAAGCGGTCGCCGTCGCCGACGACGCCGACGAGTTGCTGCGGTACGATCCGTAAGAAGCCGTGCCCCCGGCCGAACGCGTTCCCGCAGCCGCTCAGGCCGACTCGGTCGCCGTGGCTGTTCCCGCCCGGTCCTCGACGTCTGACTGCGACACGAGCGCGTTCACGTCCGCGGAGTCGAGCAGGCCGATGATGGGCACCGCCGCCCCGGAGAGGACGACCGCACCGAGAGACGGGTACTCCGCGGCGACGTCGACGCCGTCGGTTGCCGACGCCGTCTCGGCGAGCGCGGCGACCGCCTCGCTGATGTACTCGTCCTGAAGCTCCGCGAACTGCGTTCGGGCCTCTTCCTGAGTGATGTTACCGTTCTGGAGCTCCTGTCGGATCTCGATACGATCCTGCTGGAGGGCCTCCCGGTCGACGGTGGCGATAGCGCCGACTCCGTCGACCGTCGAGCCGCCGGCGTCGGTCCGTGCCGCGTCGGTCCCGGTTCCGGAGCCGCCGCCGAGGTCGAGTTGGTCCGTACACCCCGCAAGCAGGGCGCCGCCGCCCACGCTCGCGCCTTCGAGCAGCCGTCGGCGGGTCGTCGTCGAGTCGTCCATTCGTGGCGCGGCTTGTGACCACGCACCCATAAGCCTGTGTTTCCGTCGTTTCGGCGCTTCCGGCCGGCTACGCCGTCACTTTCCAGGTCGTGCCCGACGAGTAGCCCCACTTTTCGACGGTGATCCCCACGTCGCCGTCGAGCAGAGCGCGCATGTTCGCGCCGACCTCCTTCGCGGAGAGCCCGACCTCCTCGGCGATCAGCCTGGATTTGAAGTAGGTCCGCTCGCCGGCGTGCGTCCGGAGGTACCGGAGGATCCGACGCTGTTTCTCGTTGAGGTCCGTTGCGGTCGCCGCGGTGGGTGTCGTGCTCATACTGAGGGACACACACCCGGACGGTATGAGGGGTTTGGTACGGGCGGCTAACACCGCGCTGTGGTGTGGTTTTTCGCCATCCGCGCCGGCGCGTGGTCCGCCGATCACCCCGTCTGGGGTACGGTCGCCGAATCGGTTCCACCCGTCCGTTGAGCGCCGGCTCCGGCGAGACAGAAAGTTCATACTCGCCGGCGTACCAGAGGCCACTGATGGGTGGTCCCCGGACGGACAGTGCCCCCGACACAGCCTCGGACGCCGAGCCGACCGTCTCGGTGAGCGTCGTCCTCCCGTCGTACAACGAGGCCGACACCATCGAGTCGACCGTGGCGACGACGGTCCGGCACCTCGAATCGTTCCTCGACCCCGGCGAGTTCGAGGTTATCGTCGCCGAGGACGGCTGTGACGACCGAACGCCCGAGATCGCCGACCGGCTCGCGGCCGACGACGACCGCGTGCGACATCTCCACAGCGACGAGCGGCTCGGCCGCGGCGGCGCCCTGGAGGCCGCTTTCGATTCCGCCCGGGGCGACACCCTGGTCTACTTCGACACCGACCTCGCGACGGATCTGCGGCATTTGGAGGAACTGGTACGGCGGGTCCGGTCGGGCGAGGCCGACGTCGCGACCGGCTCCCGGTGGCTCCCGGGGAACGTCGCCGACCGGCCGGCGAAACGCGGCGTCCCCAGCCGGGTGTACAACGGTCTGGTGCGCGCCTTTCTCCGGTCGGACCTCCGGGATCACCAGTGTGGGTTCAAAGCGATCAGCCGCGAGGCCTTTTCAGTGCTCGGAGACGAGGTGGAGGACAGCCACTGGTTCTGGGACACCGAACTCCTCGTCCGCGCCCAACGCGCCGGCTACGAGGTGGCGGAGTTCCCCGTCGAGTGGACCCCGAAGGGCGACACCAAGGTCGACCTCGTCCGGGACGTCCTCGGGATGGGCAGCCAGATCATCCGGACGTGGTGGCAGCTGTCGGTGCGACCCCGACTCTCCCGGCGGGTGGGCCTCGGTGCGGGCGCGGTGCTTGCGGTGCTTGCCCTGTTCCTGATGACGCAGTATCTGGACTTCGGGGCCGTTCTCGCGGAGATGCGCGAGGCCGACCCCGCGCTGATCGGGGCCGCGATCCTGGTGTATCTGCTGTCGTGGCCCCTGCGGGGGCTCCGGTACCGCGACATCCTCGCGGAACTCGGCTACCGCGACGGGGTCGGGTTCCTCACGGGCGCGGTGTTCATCAGCCAGACGGGGAACCTGGTGTTCCCGGCCCGGGCGGGCGACCTCATCCGGGCGTACGTGGTGAAGGCTCGCCGCGGGATCCCCTATCCGACGGGGTTTGCGTCGCTTGCGGCCGAGCGGGTGTTCGACCTGCTCACCATCGCCTCGATGGCCGGGATCGTCCTGATGGGCTACACCGCGACCGGACGGACCGCCGAACTCGCCCGCGCGATCGTCGGCGCCGAGGGCGCGGGCCGCGTAGCGGTCGTCGTTGCGACGGCGGTCGGCCTCGCCGCGGTCGCCGCAGTCGCCACCATCGCGCTGTCGGCGCGGAGCGACCGCGACTTCGTTGCGGCCGCGGTCTACCGGGTGAGCACCGACTCCTACGCCGACTTCGTCGTCGGCGTGATCGAGCGGTTCGTCGACGACCTCCAGACCGTGGCGGGCACCCGCCGCGGGTTCGCCCGCGTCGGGACGACGAGCGTCGTCGTGTGGACCCTCGACGTGGTGACCGCGCTGCTCGTGCTCGCGGCGTTCTCCCCTGGGCTGGGGACGGTCGAACTCGTCGCGGTGAGCTTCTTCGCCGTCAGCGTCGGCAACCTCGCGAAGGTGCTTCCGCTGTCGCCCGGCGGTGTCGGGCTGTACGAGGGGGCGTTCACGCTTCTGGTGGTCGGGCTGACGCCGCTCGGGCCGGAACTCGCGCTCGGCGCGGCGGTGCTGGACCACGCGGTCAAGAACCTCGTGACGGTCGTCGGCGGGTACGCCTCGATGGTCGGGCTCAACGTCTCGCTGACGACCGCCGTCGAGGAGGGCCGCGAGGTCCGCGAGCACGGCGAGGAAGCGCCGGAGCTCGACTGAGTCGGACCGGCTGGGGCGGACGCTGTCAGTACAGGTCTGTCAGAAACGGCCCCGCGGCCGCAGCCACCGCAGTGGCTAACGCGTCGGTTCGGGTGGTCCGCCCGGCGGTGAGCGCGCCCGCCGCACCCTGATTCTCGGCGACGTTCGAGGTCCCGAGCACGTCGTCCATCACCGGTCCCAGCTCCTCGCCGTCCCGGATCCGGGCCGCGATCGGTTCCGGCAGCGGGTAGCTCGGGCCGCCGCCGACGCCCCACCGCTCGCCGTCGGTGACCGCCGCCCACATTATCAGGTACCGGTCGGCGGCCGCGTCGTCGCTCCCGTCGTTGCGGTCCACCGTCGCGACGCCGCCTTCCAGGCCGACGCCGAGGTCGTATGCGCCCGCCTCGCGCGCCCGCTCGGCCCGGTTCCGGGCGCCGCGTCTCGTCTCCTCGCGGCCGATCGGCTGTTCGGAGACGCCCGAGGGGACCGACTCGGCGAAAACCTCGGCCTCGGTGAAGATCCGAGTGGTCGCGTCGCGTTTCACGGGGTTGCCGCTGCCGACTGCGACTCGCATACCCCGAGTCGGGGACTCCGATGATCTACCGGTTTCGATGTCGGACGGAGCAGACCGGCGACGGTACGGTTACCCCTCGCCGTGGAACAGGCCCGCGAGTCTCTCGATCCCGTCGAGGAGCGCGGGGCTCGGCTGGTTCAGGAGGTCGTCGTCGAGGACGTGGGCCGTCGCGTCGACGGTCCAGCCGCGCTCTTCGAGGAGCCCCGGATCCGCGCGGTCGCCGTGGCCACAGTGGTGGATCACGACGTGGTCGGGTTCTACGGCCCCGACGCGCTCGGCCGAGACCTCCCGAGAGCGGTCGCCGGGGTCACAGAACGGGTACCGCCCGCCGGCCACCTCGACCGCCTCCGGAACCCAGTTGCCCGCCGCCATCGGCGGGTCGCCCCACTCCTCGCAGTAGACGACCGGCCGGGCGTCGCCGCCGTCCGATCCCGCGTCCGGCACCCGCTCCCGGACCGCGGCAAGCCGGTCGCGCGCGTCGGCAGCGAGCCGTGCCCCCGCGTCCGGCCGACCCGCCGCACGCCCCAGCGTCTCGAAGGAGTCGACGACGGCGTCGAGCGTGGCGGGTTCGACGTGACAGACCTCGTAGCCGCGGTCGCGGAGTTCGTCGCGTACGTCGGCCTGGAGGGGGTCGGCGGTACAGACGAGGTCCGGGTTGAGGTCGGCCAGTCGGTCGTAGTCGGGGTTTAACCACCCCCCGACCCGCGGGCGGTCCAGGTTGCAGTGGGCCGTGACGCCGACGACCGCGTCACCGGCGTCCATCGCCGAGAGCGTCGCCGTGGCGCTCGGCGCAAGCGAGACGACCCGGGCGGGAGCGTCGCCGTCGGGCGTCGGCCCCCCGGATCGTTCCCCGCTGGCGGACCCGCGGCCACGGACCGGAGTTTCTGTGCCGTCGGCGGAGTCCATACCCCCATCCACCGCTGGCGTCGATAAGTGCGTTGCGGACGGAAGCGGTGCGTGTCATCGTAGGTGTTCCGACTGAGTATATAAACTATCACAGTCGTTCCGGACGGACGCCAAGAATACGGGCTGTGTGCTGGGTTCGGGAAAGCGATTCCGAACTCTTTTTATGTGCTCCCTCGGTGAACGTGGTACGGACCGCGCCGGCCCCGTACTTGCGTCCCCGGGCCGACGCATTCGTCGTATACTGATGAGCGAGAAGAGCACGTACACTCGCGTGAACGCGAGAACGGGAGACGAATCGCAGAGAGACGACGGCCGAAGCGGCGATTCGGCCGGCCAGCGGTGGGTTCGCCCCGGCGAGGAGACCGAGGAGACCGAGGAGACCGCAGACGAGGAACTCGTCTGTCCGGAGTGCAGCGGCAACGTCGTCACCGACGACGAGCACGGCGAGACCATCTGTGCGGACTGCGGGTTGGTCATCACCGAGGACTCCGTCGACCGCGGGCCGGAGTGGCGCGCCTTCGACGCCAAGGAGAAGGATCAGAAGTCCCGTGTGGGCGCGCCGACGACGAACACGATGCACGACAAGGGGCTGTCCACCAACATCGACTGGCGCGACCGCGACGCCTACGGCAACTCCCTGTCGTCGAACCAACGGCAGAAGATGCAGCGGCTCCGGAAGTGGAACGAGCGGTTCCGGACGAGAGACTCGAAGGAGCGGAACCTCAAGCAGGCGCTCGGCGAGATCGACCGGATGGCGTCGGCGCTCGGACTGCCGGAGAACGTCCGGGAGACCGCCTCGGTCATCTACCGCCGCGCCCTCGACGAGGATCTGCTCCCCGGCCGCTCCATCGAGGGCGTCGCCACATCGTGTGTCTACGCCGCCGCCCGGATGGCGGGCGTCCCGCGGTCGCTCGACGAGATCGCGGAGGTGTCCCGCGTCCCGAAAAGCGAGATCGCGCGCACCTACCGGTACATCGCACGGGAGCTGTCCCTCGAGGTCAAGCCCGCCGACCCCGAGCAGTACGTTCCCCGGTTCGCCTCGGAACTGGGGCTCTCCGACGAGGCGAAGCTCCGGGCGCGACAGCTGCTGAAGAACGCCAAAGAAAAGGGCGTCCACTCCGGGAAGTCGCCGGTCGGCCTCGCCGCGGCCGCGGTCTACGCCGCCGCGCTTTTAACCAACGAGAAGACGACCCAGGCCGCGGTCAGCGAGGTCGCCGACATCTCCGAGGTCACGATCCGAAACCGGTACCACGAGCTGTTGGAAGCCGAAGAGAGCATCGGCATCGCCTGATACGGGTCGTCGTAACTCCCGGTCCTCACCCATGGGATCCGGCGCTGACCGGAACTCGTCTCCACGGATCCGTCTGAAATCCCTCAGCCTCCTCGCAGAGTAGCCGTCCGAAGGAGAGGTCTGCTGATCAGGTACCATCGTCGCGTATGCAACTGAGTACACCCCCGATCGCACGCTGTCCTACGGGGCGATGTGCAGATAAGGACTGAAACGGGAAGCGGTGCGGTTCCGGGGTCGTGCACTCCCACCGACAGCTGTGTCGGCGACCTCAGTGTAGGCTTTGGGGAACGAGAAGCGCCATCATACTGATACTGAAGCCCGATTCGAACGTTCTTTATTTTCAATATGTTTCGGATAGTACTCGTATATTATAGTTCAACAGGTTCGCTGATAGCTTGTACACGGGCGAAAGAGGACCCGAAAGGCCGTAAGACGGCCGGAGTATCAACGCTAATAACACAAATGCGATTAATATTGAAATCAGATACGATCGGCTAAAATCGTCCGATCTCGTTAGAATCAGCGTCCGCGAACGCTCCTCACGGTCGGTCCTGAGTAAATAGTCTTCAGAACAGTCTGAAGGGCTCGTTAGACCTGCGCTCCGTACTCTTCGAGAAACGTCTGTACCTCGGGTAGCGTAGGCGATCTCCCACTCCTGATGAATGCCCCAGCCACCGCGTTTCCGAGTGCTATCGTCGCTCCGGCGTCGAATCCCTCCAGCAACCCGAGACAGACGCCTGCGTTGAAATGGTCGCCCGAACTGGTCACGATCTCCGGCTCTTCGATGTGGAGTGTCTCAACCAACGCGTGGTCGTCCTCACCGGCCATCGCTGACGCACGCGCACCGTGTGACACCACTCTATCGACGCCGAGGATGTCGCGGGCAGCAGTGGCAAGATCGAGCATTGAGTCGCCCGTCACTGAACCACCACCACTCCTGATGAGTGCTTCCGTTTCGCCGCGGTTCGCACTAAGAGTCACGGGAACCTGTCGATTCAACGTCTGCAACGCATCAAACCCGTCTACGAGCCGTGAATCCGGGAGGTGACGGATGTCCGCCGGGTCGAAAACAACGTGCGCCGGGGGGTCCGAGAGGGTGGGCCAGACGTCCTCGGCGAGTCCGTATAGGATCTCGGATAGAGCCGGGATCATCGACCAGTATCCCATCCCGAAGAGGTCAGCCTGTTCGAGGAGGCGGGCGAGTTGGTTGTGACCGAGCCGCTCGTCGAGCGATTTCCAGTCCAAGTCCCGGTAGTCACCGGCCTCGGTCAGGAGGAGCTTCCCGTCGTCAAACTCGACTGCGTCAGTCGTGCCTGGCTCTCCGATGGAGTACGTGGTGTACTCGGCGAAGGACGACTCGAACTCCGACTCCATCGGGGTGCCAAACGTTCCGATCATAATCGGGGCGAGCCCCCAGCGACCGAGCGTGCGTGAGAGATGACACACGTGCCCCCCGGTTCGAGTTCCACAGTCCAGCCACTCGATCGCGACCGACGTCTCCGACGCCACGGAGTCGGTGATTCTCGTCCCGAGGGAATCCAGTTCCCGGATGCGTGACACCGAATCCCGGCTTTCGCGTTCTGCGATCATCTCGCGGACCGTGTCGACGATGCCATCAAACCCGAAGAGGACCGTGTGTTCCTGCGGTCCCGTCGATAACTGCTCGCGACAGGAGCGGATTCCGCTTTTCGTGTGGCCCTTCGTGCGCTCTCCGTCTGCCATCGTCGGGTAGCCACACGACCAGTTGTTAAATCAGTAGTGGTGCTCCGGAGAGCGACCGTGGGAGGCAGAATGTTCGAGACGGGGGGTCGAAGGTCCCACCGGCGGGTCGTCCCAGGAGTCCATGCGTAGGCACAGTCACGGCACGTAATTCGACAGGACCGGTCAGTTCGGACACTCACCTGTCTATCGTAATCATTCCCTTGACGACGCTCGGATCCATCGCTCGCTGGAAGGCGTCGTCGATGTCCGCAAGCGTTGATTCGAATTCGACAATCCCTTCGACATCGACAACGCCATCCGCCAAGAGGTCGATCGCTGCCGGGTAGGTGTTCTTGTATCGGAAGGATCCGAGGACGTCGAGTTCGTTGTCGATAATATCGAGGACGTCGAACGGAACTGTCGCCTCGTTTGCGAGTCCGACCAGGACTACGGTACCCCCTCGCTTGACCGCATCGAGCGTGGATCGAATAGACGAGGCTGCACCGGACGCCTCGACAACGACATCGACCCCGACGCCGTCGGTATACTGGTCGACAGCCGCTTCCAGATCCGCCTCCGCGACGTTGACCGCGAGATCGGCCCCTCGTTCGCGCGCGAACGCGAGTTTCTCCTCGACAACGTCGGTCAGGATGATGTCGGTCGCTCCGGTCGCCCGGGCGGCTTCCAGTATCATCAGTCCAATCGGTCCCGCACCGGTCACGAGTACAGTGTCGCCCGTGCCAACGTTTCCACGACGACAGGCGTGGATGCCGACGGAAAGCGGTTCACAGAGTGCCCCCTCAGTGGTCGAGACGGTCGTCGGCAGCTTGTAGGCGAAGTCTTCCGGCCAGGACACGTATTCGGCGAATGAACCGTCGTGGGGCGGTGTCGCCATAAACCGAACGTCCGCGCAGAGATGGTAGTCGCCTCCCGTACAGTGACTGCACCGTCGACACGGGACACCTGGCTCAAGTGCCACGCGGTCGCCCGGTTCGAGTGTGGCAACGTTCTCACCGGTATCGATCACCGTTCCGGCACTCTCGTGACCGAGAACGAGCGGGTCCTCGACGACGATATCCCCGATACGGCCGTGTTCATAGTAGTGCACGTCCGACCCGCAGATACCCACTTCCCCGACGGCGACGAGGACCTCGTCCGGACCTGGCGATGGTCGGGGGCGATCCTGAAGCTCGAACTGATGGGGTTCGATCAGTACTGCCGTTCTCATATAAAAAAGCTCGGTGTACAGGTATTAATAGATTTGGCAGGGGTGACGGGATCGCCGCGCTCGGCCGTGTCAGTGTCGTCACGGGGAACGGGCAGGCGCACACCGTACAACGGAAGCTGGCGGATCGTTGTGCGAACTACGGACGGACTACGCTTGCTCGCTCACCGTGACTTGCCCCTCCGACTCGAGTTCACGCTGGTGGATCGTCTCCCCCGTTTCCCCATCGAAGAGGTGGACATCTTCGGCGGGGAATTCGACCTCGATGTACTCCCCTTCGGTGATCGGACGTCGTCCGTCAGCCTCGACGACGAACGTCTGGTCTATCTCCTGGTCCTTCGGACGGAGATACACGTAGGCGATGCTTCCCATCGGCTCGACGACATCCACGACCGCCTCGAACTCGTAGTCGGCGTGTGCGCCGTCGTGGAGCGTGACGTCCTCCGGGCGGATGCCGAGCGTGACCTCGGTGGTGCCGTCGACTGATGCTTGCATCCGTTCGGTGAGTTCGTAATCGAAGCCGTCGGCGCGGAGCGTCCCCCCGTCGAGGTGACCGTTGAAGAAGTTCATCGAGGGCGAGCCGATGAAGCCCGCGACGAACTGGTTTACCGGACGGTAGAAACACTCCACTGGCGTGCCGACCTGCTGGAGTTCGCCGTGGTCGAGAACAACCAACCGGTCGCCCATCGTCATCGCCTCAGTCTGGTCGTGCGTGACGTACAGCGTTGTCACGCCGAGATCGTTCTGTAGCCGATTGATCTCGGTACGCATCGTCGTCCGTAGCTTCGCGTCCAGATTGGAGAGCGGCTCGTCCATCAGGAACACGTTCGGGTCACGGACGATGGCCCGACCCAGCGCGACGCGCTGTTGTTGCCCACCGGAGAGCTCGCCGGGCTTGCTATCCAGCAAGTCCCCGATACCCATCATCTCGGCGGTCTCGGTCACTTGCGTTTCGATCTCGGAGTCCGAGAGCTCTGTCGACATCTTCAGCCCGAACGACATGTTCCCCTCGACGGTCATATTCGGGTACAGCGCGTAGTTCTGGAACACCATTGCGATGTCCCGCGCGCGCGGTCCGAGTTCGTTGACGAGCGTATCGCCGATGTACACGTCACCCTCGGATTGGGTTTCGAGCCCGGCGACGATACGCATCAGTGTCGACTTGCCGCTCCCGGATGGACCGACGAAGACGACGAACTCCCCGTCTTCGATCTCGAGAGAGACATCGTCGACTGCGAGGATCGCGTCTCCACCCTCTCCGAAGCGTTTCGTGACGTTGTTTAGCGTGATGTCTGCCATTGTGTTGCCTCCGTGGAGTGGTTGTCAACCCTCTGCAACGAGAGCGTGTGTTGCGAGCGGTCGGTGTTGTCGACAGTGGGCCTCATTCCTTGATCACCACGCCGAAGCTGAGTCCTGCTGCGAGGTACTTGTTCACCAGGATCAGGAAGATCCCGACGGGGATGATCATCGCCGTCGAGGCCGCCGCGAGCATCGACCATTCGATCGAGCGCGAGCCGATGAACGAGTACACGAACAACGTGACTGGCACCGCCTTGAAGCTCGTCAGCACGAGCCCGAACAACAACTCGATCCACGCGAAAATGAAGCTGATGATCGCGACCGAGAAGATGCCCGGTTTGGCCGCCGGGAGGATGATCTTCATAAACCCCTGAAACTGGGTTGCGCCGTCGACGCGCGCGGCTTCCTCCAGCGTCTCGGGGATCCCGTCGAAAAACGCCTTCATCACCCAGACGACCAACGAGAGGTTGATGCTGACGTACATAAGAACCATACCGATCTTGCTGTCAAACAGGTTGAACGTTTGGAAGATGATAAAGAACGGAAGCACGACAGCGATGGGCGGGAGCATCCGCGAGGAGAGGATCCACACGAGGACGTCCCGCTCTTTCGGGATGTCGTACCGCGAGAGGACGTATGCCGCCGGCACGCCGATCAGCAGGACGAGAACCACCGACGCCCCGACCATAAGCAGGCTGTTAGCGAACGCCGCAACGAAATCCGAACTCTGGACGAGTTGAAGGTAGTTGTACACCGTCGGCAGGAAGATCCAGTCCGGCGGGAGCGAGTTCGCCTGCCCCGGAGGCTTCAACGACATGGACGCGAGCCAGTACAGCGGGAACAGCACGATGAACGACCACGTGAGGAGGAAGGCGTGGCGGGCGATCGTGACGAGCGTCTCGCGGGTCCCCTTCTCGAACCGCTGTGACGAACCGGGGGTGGTGTCCGACGTCGCCATCAGTCCCACACCCCCTCGAAGCCGACCTTCGCGATAATGACGTTCGCGATCGCGATGACGAAGATGAGGTAGACGACCGCAATCGCGGTCGCAACGCCCGGTGCGTTGTTGATGAACATCTGTTCGTAGATGTTAATGCTCACCAACTGGGTGGCCGTCCCCGGCCCACCCTGGGTCAGCCCGTACACCACGCCGAACGTCCGGAACAGGTCGATCATCCTGATCAGGACAGCGACGAACACCACCGGCTTGATGTACGGAATGATGACGTGAACGTACCGCCGCCACAGCGGTGCGCCGTCGATTCGCGAGGCCTCGACCAGCGTGTCGGGTACCGACGAGAGGCCGGCGTAGAAGATGATGAACATGAACGGCGTCCAGTTCCACGTGTCGAGCAGGATCACGGTCAGCAGTGGTACATCCGCGAGGAACGCCGGCGCCGTTAGCGGCGTCAACGTGTTGATGACGTACGGGATGACACCGATCTCGGTGTTCAACATGATCCGCCCGATCGTCGCCAGCGACACGGGGGCGACGGCCATCGGGAGAATGAATAGGACGCGGTAGAAGGACTTGAGCCGACCGGAGTCGACCCCAGCCACGAACGCCGCCAGAAGGAAGCCGAGGAGACTCTCAAGCACCAGCGCACTGACAACGACGGTGATCGTGATGACGAACGAGTGGATTGCGCCGCCGCGAGTGAACGCCGTTTCGTAGTGCTCCAGTCCGACGAACTCGGCCGCGAAGACGTTTACTGTGGGCTCTTCGATCAGGCTGAGATACAGGTCGTACGCACCGGGGAAGAAGGTGATCATCACCATCACCAGCACCATCGGTGCGATCATCCAGTACGGCAGGTACTCGTTCCACAGGTCCCGAACCTGAGCGAGCCCCGATCTGTTGGTCGTCTCTGTCTGTGTTTGTGTGCTCATAGATGTGTATCGGAGAAATCACCCCGGTGTTGGTTTATGCCTCAGCTGTAGATGTCTTCGGCGGCTTTCGCGGCGTCTTTCATCGCCGCTTCGGCGCCTTTCTGGCCCGCGAGGGCCTTCTGGAGTTCCTCGGAGTACCGCTGTCCCCATTCGGGATACTTGCGGTCGAACGGGTCCGGCGACGAAACCTTCAGCGATTCGAGCGAGACCCGCGCGAAGTCCTCGCCAACTTGCGAGATGTAGTCGTCGTTCTCCCAGACGGACTGCCGCACGGAGAACACGGCGCCGTTATCCGTGTGCATCCAGGTGTTGGTCGGCTCGGACGTCGCCCACATCATAAAGAGGAACGCCTGCTCGGAGTTGCTGGCGGCCTGCGACGTTGAAATCTGCCAGTTGAACGCGTTGGGGTTCAGCTCACCGCCTTCTGGCTTGGGCACTTTGGTGATTTGGACGCTATCCGCGACGCTCGAATCCTCGCCCGTCAGACCGCCCCAGAACAGATTCGCATCGGCAACGATTTGACCGGCGCGGCCCTCCTGCATCGTCGCGAGCACGTCGGACCACGCTTGGGTCGATGCCCCATCGGGGCCGTAGTCCTGAAGCAGACTCGTGTAGTAGTCCGCTGCTTCGATGACGCCCTGGGTGTCCAACCCGGAGTCGGTCGGGAATTCGGTCCAGAGCTTCGACCCTTTCTGGCGAAGGAGCGTATTCAGGATGTAGATGTTCATCCCGTAGCCCTTCTGCCCCCGACCGGCGGTCCCGACGATGTCGGACTCCTCCTCGTGGATGACCTTGGCGTTCTCACGGTGGTGCTGCCACGTCTCTGCGACCTCCAGCCCGTGTTTCTCGTAGAGGTCTTCCCGGTAGAACTGGGTCTGGACCTCGACGGTGATCGGCATTCCAGTCCAGTTGTCGCTGTAGCCCCCACCGTGAGCCTGCCAGATTGACGACTCGAACAGGTCGTCCATACCGTACCAGCTCTCGTCGAACAGGCTGCCGTCGTTGATGTACGGATCAAGGGGCTGAAGCCAACCCTCGTTACGGAACTGGTTGACGACCTGGTCCATGAAGAAGACGTCGAACTGCCCCGAACCGGTGCTGACGTCAGTCTGGCGCTTCGTCCGGAACTGGTTTTCCGGCAGAATGTTCCAGACAACGTCGATCCCCGTGAGCTCCTCGAAGACGGGGATTGCGGGTTTTATCGCGTCGACCCAGGGGTGTGCGACTGCGCCGATGTTGATCTGATCGCCTTCGAACTGCTGCCACTCGATGTCTGCGCTGTCGTATTCGCTGAGCGGGATCGGGAGGTCCTCGGACGAGCCCGAACCATCACCGCCGCTGGTGGTTCCACCGCTGCCGGATCCACTGTCGCCGGATCCACTGTCGCCGGATCCACCGCCTGATCCACCGCGGGTACAACCTGCGAGGGAACCCAAGACGCCTAACCCGGTCACGCCTGCTGCTTTTAAATACTGCCGCCGGTTGATATCGTCTCTCATACTTGGCTCCGCTGATCAATTAATAATGATTAGATATAAACCTTTGCCACGGTGGCTTTATTACTGATCCCGGGAGAATCGACGTAGTATAATGGATTACACCCTCACAGGAAAGACGGCACTCATCAGCGGATCGGGTCGAGGAATGGGACGGGCGTCTGCCGAAGCGCTGGCACGAAACGGGGCGGATGTCGTTGTCAACGACATCGACAAGGAAGTGGTGAAGGAGACGGCAGCGGACGTTCGCGACCTCGGCGTCGACGCCATCGGCGTCCCCGCGGACGTAAGCGATGAGGCAGAAGTCGCTGCGATGGTCGAGACGGCGGAAGATGAACTCGGGCCGATCGACGTTCTCGTCAACAATGCAGGCGTGGGCGACGCGGGGCCGTTCACAGACGAGACCAACGACTGGACCTTTGACCACAATTTGGACGTCCACCTGGGCGGGGCACTACACTGTACCCGCGAAGTGGTCGACGGGATGGTAGAGCGGGGATACGGGAAGATAATCAATTTCACATCGATCCACACCAAGAACGGCGTCGGGATGTCACCCGCCTACGACGTTGCGAAGTACAGCCTCCTGGGGTTGACGAAGAGCCTGGCTCTCGAACTCGGGCGGGAGGGGATCCGAGTCAACGCTGTCGCCCCCGGGTGGGCCAACACGAGGCTAACCGACGACTTCAGTGACGCGGTCACAGAGCAAATTCTCGACAACAACCCACTGGGACGGTTCGCTGAACCGGATGAAGTCGCCGACGCGGTTACGTTCCTGGCCTCCCCGGCGAGCGATTACATCAACGGTCACGAACTCCGCGTCGACGGCGGGCAGGTCCCCATCGACAGTTGGCGACTCGATAATCGATGACTACCGTCGGCAGCATCCCGACCGACGGTGCCAACATTTATGTTCAGGCTCCGACCATATCGGTTCGAGACGAGGTTGTGTGAATGACTCGCTCGTGTTCGATGAACCCTCAGTCCTCCACCCACCGTCGGATTTCTGTGACTTCAACGACGAAACGAGAGCTATGATGTACGTACACAGTACGGATACGCGGACGAAGAAACGAGCAAGCACCCGTCCACGGAGACGACAGTGCGCGTAGCATCACTGACCGATGTCGGTGAGATGGAAGTGCGGGATCGAGAACGGCCCGAACCGGGGCCGAACGACGTAGTGGTACGAGTTGGTGCGTGCGGCGTCTGTGCAACGGACCTACACATGTTCCGTGGGTCCTTTGCTGTCGATTTCCCGGCAGTGCTCGGGCACGAAAGCGCTGGAACCATCGTCGAGGTCGGTGACGACGTCGATGGGTTAGCGTCCGGCGACCGCGTCACGGTGAACCCCGTGGTCCCGTGTTACGCCTGCTCGTACTGCAAGCGAGGTGAAACCAACCTCTGTGAGAACGCGGCCTCGATCGGGGGTGCCGGCGATCGCATCCTCGACGGCTCATTCGCCGAGTACGTCCAGGCCCCTGCGGGCAACGTCGAACTGATCGGTGATCTGCCCTTCCGTTATGCGGCGCTCGCCGAACCGCTCGCGTGCTGTATCCACGCCGCTGACCGGAGCGGAGTCGGTCAGGGTGATAGCGTCGCGGTGATCGGAGCGGGGCCGATTGGCCTCCTGCTGTTACAGACACTCAGGAACCGGGGTGCGAGTCCGATCGCGGTGTCGGAACTCAACCCGAAGCGGCGCGAGGTCGCGAAGGGGATGGGCGCCGACCTCGTTGTCGACCCCGAGGCCGGTGATCCCGTCGAGACCATCAGCGAGGAGATCGGCGAAGTCGACGCCGGCATCGAAGTCGTCGGACTGGTCCCGACGATTCAACAGGCGTACGACGTGACCGCCAACGGCGGGACGACACTCATCGTGGGCGTCCCGAAACAGGACGCCACAATGGAGATCAATCCGTTCGACGTTTACTACAACGACCTCGATATCAGGGGCACCTTTGCCCTCACACACGAGACGTTCGAACGAGCAGTGACACTGCTTCAGCACGGCCGTATCGACGCCGAACCACTGGTTACGGAGGAGATCGGTCTCGGAGAGATTCCGTCCGCGTTCGAACGAATGCAGAACAACGACGGGCTCAAAAAAGTCGTCGTCCCGGGTAAGAACGACTGAGCAGTTCGACCGGCCCCCTCGTTCCGACCGTCTCCGGTGAACCGTCCGGTCACGCGTGGCTTACCGAATACCGATCCGCCTCGCGTGTCGAGAGTCCGGCGGTCGTTTTCGCGGACCTGTTTGTTCCCCGGAGTCGGCGAACTCCTCGCCGGTCAGCCGGACACACGTGGGTCTTGAGGCTTCGTTGTTTTCTCGATACGGTCGATTCGAAGGACTGAATCGACGTTTTACTCGACTCGGTTCGCCGGTATAGTAGCGTTTGCAACTGGTTGCACATCCGATCGCACGCCGTCGTGCGATCGAGTGAGCGAAGACTTGCAAACGCTGCTACAGTAACGTTGGTGACATACCTGTCACGGAACCGGGGATGGTGCAAGGTTGCGGCGGACGAGGTCGGCAAGCCCCACTCCCGGGGCGGGGGCGTGAAAGTACTGCGCCCGGCACTGTTACGCCGCCCAGCGGCCCGGAGTTCGACTGCGTTGCTTCACCATCCCACACGGAGGGACGGATGCCGAGCAAACTGCTCGGGGCTCCGGCAACAGCGGAGCGGTAGACGGCTTTCCCGTCGGCTATCGCATCGGTGGGACCGACACGAACACAGCGTATCGGTAGACTCCTGCTGGATAAATACGCTACTCGGGTTACTCGAAGACGTCCTCGGCGAGTTCCGTTTCATCGAACAGGTCGCGGAACGGCTCCGGGACGCGTGCGTCGGTGATCAGAAGGTCGATATCGTCGATCGAGCCGAACTGTCGGAACGTCTGCTCGCCGAACTTTTCGATGACAGTGACGACGACAACTCGGCTGGTTCGAGCCATCACCAGGCGTTTGAGTTCCGCTTCGGACTCGTTCGGGGTTGAAAGTTCCCCGTCCTCGGAGATGCCGTTGACGCCGAGAAAGGCGAGATCGAAATTGGAGTGCCGGATGTAGTTTTCAGCGGCCGGGCCAATCAGCGCCTTCGTTTCATATCGATACTGGCCGCCAGTCAGCTTGACAGTTTCTTCTTCGTTGGCGAGTCGGGAGAGTAACAACGGCGAGTTAGTGACGAAGACGTTCGATAGGTCGTCCGGGACCTTCTTTGCCGCCTGCATCGTCGTCGTGCCTGCGTCGAAGTAGACGACTTGTCCCTCCTGGATCTCCTTGACGGCTCGTTCCCCGATCGGTTGTTTGCGGTCGAGGTTGTGGATGACCCGCTGGTTGAACGGCTGTTCGACGCCGACGTTCGTTACCGGGACGGCGCCACCGTGAGTACGTTCTACGATCCCTCGCTCAGCAAGGTCCGACAAGTCGCGCCTGATGGTCGACGGCGACACCGCAAGCTCCGAGGCGAGTTCCTCGACCGACAACCCATCGTGCTGGGTGACGAGGTCGGCAATGGACCGGCGGCGCTGCTCGGGTGTGGTCATACGACCACAGGACGGGGAGTGAGCGATTGCCGCCTCGGTGCACGTAGCATAGCGCCGCGTACGTGTGACAGTTATTTAATCTTCGCCCCCGTCGGGAACGGGTCTCGCATCCGTCGTGTCCCAGACGTCGTCGACTTCGGCGCCCTCGTGGACGATCCGCATCAGCGCACCGACGGTCCGCTCGGGGTCCGCCGACTTCCAGATGGTCCGTCCGATCATCAGCCCGCGCGCACCGGCGTCCATCGCTCCCTCCACGGATTCGAGCATTCCACGGGTGGTTCCGGTTGCGGCACCGCCGAGGATCATCACCGGAACAGGCGCGTTCTCGACTACCGGCTCGAACGACTCGACACTACCGGTGTACGGCGCCTTCAGGATGTCAGCTCCGAACTCCCACCCCATACGGAGTGCGTCAGCGACGTAGTCCGGGTCCGTCTCCAACTGGTCCGGGATACGTTCGCCCCACATCACGGGTTCGACGACCAACGGGACGTCCGTGCCGCGTAACTCCTCGGCGAGTCGACTGATGTACTCGACGTTCCGACGGAACGTCCCGCTGTCGTCGCGACCGAATACGAGAACCGCCTTCACGCCGACGGGGTCGAGTTCCGTGAGAAACTCCGTGTCGAACGCTGGCGTCCAGATGTCCTGGCCGTGGTCACGACCGGGGCTCGTTGACCAAGTCACTACGTCTGCAGTGAGGACAATGTCGACGTCCGCGGCCTCCAGTCGGTCCGCGTAGTGACGGGCGAAGTGCGGCCCCACGAGAACGGCGTCCGGTTCACCACGTAACACTGTTTCGAGGGTTTCGTTCGGGTCTTCGAAACCTTCGGGTGCCGCAAGGCTGAGTCCGTGGTCCAGAGCCACAACTACGGCGTTCCCCGAATGGGTGTCTAATAGTTCGGTGGTCTTCATTATCTCCAGTTTAGTGACTCAGGTCCTCCTACATAAATCCTCACTCGTTTCGCGGACGTCAGGGTCGCGCGATCAGCGCGATATCGGATGCTACCGCTTATGGCTCATCCTAACGCTTGGATAACTCGGAGGTACAGAGTGATGACGAACCAAGCGAAGGGCCGTGTACTGGTACTCGGGTGATCATCCGCACTGTAGCCTTCAGGGGGCGATACTGTACCCGTTCGCGTCGATCACGAACGGACGGAGTGAAGCAGTACTAACGGTAGCCCCTCGACGGTCGCTCGGATCTCTACGGCGTCCGGGGCATCCGGTAAGACGTGCTCACCAGTCTCGGTCCCTTCGTGCGCCGGGGTAACTGTGTCTTCGGGATGGACACCGATGTCGACGGTGGTTACGACGGGCCCATCTCCGGAACCGGCACTGTCGTCCAGCATCGAACACCGATTCTTCGCAAAACTGCAACCGAACGGGGCCTGCTGCCCGCCAAGGAGATCTATACGGACCTGATTATTTATTAAAATTTACGATTAATTTAACGCTTTTCGTTTCAATATTTAATCCGGCAGCACGGCGCGCGGAATAGTAACGAATCACAATCGCAGTACGCAGTGGGCCGTCGCAAACATGAGTCTGACATACGGCTAATTGTTATTGATTGATTTTAAATTAATTCAACCCATTTTGTGTAGAAATATGCTCCCGTTGGAGCCAATTCGTCACGTGCAGTCAGGGCGGTGTTGGACTGATCGGTGCCGACCGGTGTCAACTGTGTCCTTGTGAATGTGCGTCGGATTTCGGTTCTATTACAATCATATACGTGTAATGGTACGGCGCTCGATTGACGTGGGCCGCGGTTCGCTCGGTCTGCTGCGTCCCGAGAGGTTAGAATGAACTATTTCGTATTAATGATTGTAGTTTGATAAGGTCGTTACGTACCCTGTTAGATTATGAATCGACAGCGGCGTACAGCCGGTCCCGTTGATCGGTGATCCGAATGAGCGTTTTTCCGGACGCAAAGCGGGTTTGAACCCGGTCAAAGGTAGACTGAACAATACCCTGTTGATTGCGGTCGTGACCGGAGATTCGACCCCACTCGGCGCTTATATACCAATTACCTTTTATGTATATGAGAAAAGTACGAAAGCGGAGTAGGCCCGACTACCCACGGGAGTGTCCTGAAAACCATCGTATCGAGAAACTACGAGTGGCACGGATGTTTACCCGGGCCGGTTCAGTGACGGTGAGGGGTGGTTCAACCCGTTTATCACCGCGACAGCCGGCTGCCCGGGATGTAGACGGGGAGCCGATCCACCAGCAATAGGATGAATTCGAGACGGAGATCACAGTTTACAAACAGGCGTAGCGCCCCGGCGACACAGTTAGATCTTAGTGCGACATCGTCGTATCCGATGTCGGAGATCACAACCGATGGCTGACACACAACTGATTCACGAGGACGTACGCACTGCCATCTGCGAGTACGGCCGTCGCCTGCTTGAAGACGACCTGACGACCGGAACCGGCGGGAACCTGAGTGTCCGTCTCGACGCGGATCGGATCGCGATCAGCCCCTCGGGGATCCCGTACGAGGACGTCGAGCCGGCGGACGTGCCGGTCGTCGACGTGGACGGAACCGTCGTCGCTGGCGAGTTGGAGCCGTCGACGGAACTGCCGATGCATCTGGCGGTGTACGAGGAACGCCCGGACGTCGGCGGCGTCGTCCACACCCACTCGCCGTACGCGACCACGTTCGCGTCGCTCGGGGAGCCGATCCCCGCGTCGCATTACTTACTCTCCTTCACCGGCTCGGAGGTGCCGGTCACGGAGTACCGGACGCACGCGACGGAGGCGATCGGGGAGGCGGCAGTCGACGCGCTCGGGGCGGAGTACAACGCGACGCTGCTCCGGAACCACGGGGTACTGACCGCCGACGAGTCGCTCGAGGACGCTTATACGGTCGCGCTGATGGTCGAGTACTGCGCCCGGATCCACCACCAGGCGCGGGCGATCGGGGAGCCGGAGATCCTGCCGGACGAGGAGATCGACCGGCTGAGCCGGAAGATCGACGACTATGGCCAGTAACGGGGGCAGATGAACCACGTCGCGATCGACATCGGGGCCAGCGGCGGGACGGTTTTTCTGGGCACCGTTACCCGCTCGGAGATCGATGTCACGGAAGTACACCGGTTCGAGAACGCGCCGGTGGAGCGCGACGGTCGGTACGTCTGGGACGTCGACGCGCTCGTCGACGGGATGGCCGCCGGCATCGCCGCCGCCGACGGGCGCGTTGAGGAACTCGACACGGTTGGGATCGACACCTGGGGGCTGGACTTCGGGCTGCTATCCGACGGCGAACTCCTGCGGATGCCGACCTCCTACCGCGACCCGGAGGTGACCGCGACGAAGGAGGCGGTGTTCGGGACCGTCGGGAAACGCCGGCTGTTCGAGGCGACCGGGATCTCGAACTGGACGACCCCGAACACGCTGTGGCAGCTCCACACCCTTGCGGACCGGGAGCCGGACCTCCTCGAACGCGCCGACAGGCTGCTCCTGATGCCGCAGCTCCTCTCGACGCTGCTCGGCGGCCGTCCCACCGGGGAAGTGACGATCGCCTCGACCACGCAGATGGTCGACGCGGCCACTCGGTCGTGGGCCACGGACCTTCTCGACGAACTCGGCCTCCCGACCGGGCTGCTGCCCGATCTCGCCGAGTCCGGCGAGTCCCTGGGCCGGGTCCGCGACGAGTACGCGCCGTCGTCGGATCCTGCGCTCGTGACACCGGCGAGCCACGACACCGCCGCCGCGGTCGCGGGGCTCCCGCTTTCCGACGACGCCGCGTTTCTCAACACCGGCTCGTGGTTCATCCTCGGCGTCGAGCGCGAGGAACCGACGTACAGCGACGCGGCGTTCGAGCACTCGTTCTCGAACGAGCTCGGCGCCGAGGGCACGGTTCGGCTGTTGAAGAACATCAACGGGTTCTTTCTCCTCGAGGAGTGCCGGGCGGCGTGGGCCGAGTCCGGGAAGCCGACCGACTACGACCGCCTGCTGTCGGCGGCCGCCGACGCGGAGCCGAGACGCACCATAGTCGACCCGGACGCCGGGGACTTCTCGATCGACGGGTCGATGCCGGAGCAGATCCGGGCGTACGCCGACCGGACCGAGCAGCCGGTCCCGGACGACCAGGGTGCGGTGGTCCGCTGTCTGCTTGACAGCCTCGTCACAAAGACGGCCCTCAGCGTCGATCAGCTGACGGCGGCCGCGGGCACCGACCCCGACCGGATCGTCCTCGGGGGCGGCGGCGTCCGAAACGAGCTGTTCTGTCGGCTCCTCGCCGACGCCACCGCGCGACCGGTCACGATCGGCCCGGTCGAAGCCACCGCGGTCGGCAACCTCCTGACGCAGACGATCGGGGCGGGGACGCTTCCGGACCTCGCGGCCGGGCGGGAACTGGTCGAGGCCTCCTTCCCCTCGACGACGTACGAACCTGGCGGGGGCTGGCCCCGGGCGAAAGAGCAGCTCCGGGCGCTCTCCGGGACCTGATCGCTCGGGATTTTCCGGATCCGAGTTCCGGGCGCTCGCAAACCGTCGTCACCGGGCCGTGTAGCCGCCGTCCATCACGACCGTCGTGCCGGTCATATACGAGGAGGCCTCGGAGGCGAGGTACACCACCAACTCGCGCAGTTCCTCCGGTCGGCCGAGCCGGCCGAGCGGCGTGTTCTCGGTCCAGGTCTCCTCCATCTCGGGGTTGTTTGCGAGCACCTCGTCGACGAGGTCGGTCCGCATATATCCGGGGGCGATCGCGTTCACGCGGACCCCCCGGTCGGCCCACTCGACGGCCAGCGACTTCGTGAGCATCGAGACGCCGGCCTTCGTGGCATTGTAGCTGGCCTGCTTCTGCGGGACGTTGACGTCGAAGGCCGACATCGACGACACGTTGACGATCCGCCCCCGTCCCCGATCGAGCATCCGCCGACCGACGTGTTTGGCACACAGGAAGACGCCGTCGAGGTTGACCGACAGGACCCGCCGCCAGGATTCGAGGCTCGTCCCCTCGGCGGGGCCGTTCTCGACGATACCGGCGTTGTTGACCAGCACGTCGATCGGACCGAGCCGCTCGGTCACCGTCTCCACCATCCCACGGACCGACGCCTCGTCGGTGACGTCGGTCTCGACGGCGATCACCTCGGTCCCGCCGTCGAGTTCGGCGGCCGCCTCGGCCGCCTTCTCGTGGTTCAGGTCGGCGATTGCGACGTCCGCGCCCATCTCTGCGAGGCCCGCCGCCATCTGCCTGCCCAGCCCCTGTGCCGCGCCGGTCACGACGGCCACCTCCCCGTCGAGCGAGAAGCGTTCCAGTAGGCTCATACCCGGGGCGTTCGCCCGCCTCCGAATTAAATCTACGCGCGACGGCCCGGTCGACGGGGCGCCCCCCGTTCCCCGCTTCGGGGCTGGTGAGTCGTGTCCGGAGCCGCCCCGTTCAACTGCGTGCTGCGTGTCACCACGGCTATGCGGATCACGGGCTACGAGCTGTTCGCCGTCCCCCCGCGGTGGCTGTTGCTCAAACTGGAGGCCGACGAAGGGATGGTCGACCGGGGCAGCCCGATCCTGGCGAGCGCGCTCGCGGGGATCGATCACGCCCTGTGGGAATCAAGGGCCGACAGTACGGCGCCCCGATCCACGAACTGCTCGGCGGTCACGTCCGCGACCGGTTACTGGTCTACCAGCGGCTCGGCAGCGACTCCCCCGAGGACGTCCCCGACGCCGCCCGACAGGGCTCCGACAGGGGTTACCGCGCGTTCAAGCTCAACTTCGCACAGGAGTTTCGGGCGCTGGAGCCCGCGGGATCAGCGAACTCCGGAAGATCGCGTCGCTGGCGGAGTCGTTCGACGCCGCCGTCGTTCCGTACTGTCCGCTGGGTCCGGTCGCCTTCGCGGCGAGCCTCCAGGTCGGGTTCTGCTCGGGGAACGTCGTGATGCAGGAACGGGACTTGGAACTCCACGATCCGGTGTCCAGCGAACGGTTGGCGCTGCTGGGAGACCCACACACCTTCGAGTTCGGGGGAGGACACGTCGAGCGACCGGACCCGGGCTGGGGATCGAGTGCGAAGTCTGAACTCGAATTCACAATTTTAGTACTATTTTCTTATTAAATATTAAAACTACTACTCGTCCAAATGCCGCCCGACTGATCCGATCACGTCATCCCCTTCCGGGATTTTGACCTCCAATGCTCTTTTCAGCGAAACGACAATATCGTAATATATTAGCTTCTATATGTACCTTCGATTCCGAAGTCGAACACCACGCACGGAAATCTCAACCTCGTACGCTGCATCGGCTCGCGCCGGGACCATATGGGCATAGGCGTCCAACCCGCGACCGATAGCGGAGTCGCGCCGAACCGGCACCGCCGAGCGTTTTCCGCACGTTTAACAGCGAGGGTCGTCTCCAACCGGGATGTGAACCGACCGAGTCGACGCGCGGTGATCGCGACGCTCGCCGCCGTCCTCGGCGCTGCCGTCGGAATCGCCGGGGTCGGCCACCTCTACCTCCGACGCTGGCGGCGAGCCGTGACTTGGTTCGCAGTCGTCGTCGGGGCGACTGCGGCCCTGCTCGTCGCCTTCGTGCTCCCGGGAATGGGCGGGCTCGGCGACCCCAGTGCGGTCGCCGCGATCGAGCCCTCGTCGCTTCCCAACGTTGTCGTTTGGCCGGTGTTCGCGCTGCTGCTCCTCAGCACGCTCGACGCCCACCGGCTCGCAAACGCCCCGCCGGTGACGGGTGGCGACCACCCGGCGTGTCCGTCCTGCGGGAAGGAGCTCGACCGCGAACTCGACTTCTGTCCGTGGTGTACGGCGGAACTGGAGTGGGTCGACCCCGACGCCGACGAGGGAGCGGCTGACGGGCCGACTGAGTGACCGCTACTTCTCGATGATGCTCTCCTCGACGGCCTCGCCGAAGTGCCGGGCGGTGCGCTCGTAGAACAGCAACACCTCGTCGCCGGCTTCAAGATCGGTCACTGCGGTCCGGCCCTCCCGGGTATGGATCTTGATCGTCTCGGCGTTCTGGAGCAGCGTCTCCACCCGGTCGCCGTCGATCTCGGCCTCGATCCGGAACATCGGCCGCTTTTCGATCTTCACGCGGCCGACGACCGCCTCCCGGGTCCCGCCGTCGCTGTCGACGATCTGGACCTCGTCGCCGCTCCGAAGTTCCGAGAGGTAGGTGGTCCCGCCGCCGGGAGTCCGGGCGTAGGCGTGGACCGCGCCGGCGTTCACCCGGAACGGCCGGGAGGCGACGTACGGCGACTCGGCGGTCTCGGCGTGGACGAAGAACAACCCGCGGCTCATACTCCCGACCAGCATACCCTCGTCGTGCTCCATCAGGCTCCCGGTGTCGACGCAGACGCGGTCGGCCATCCCCGCGCGTTCGACGTCGGTCACGGTCGCCCACTGGAGGTCGAGCGTCTCGCGTTCGGCGTCGTCGCGCACCTCGACGGTCCGTCTGATCTCGTCGGGGTCGTCGGAGTCGAGCAGCACGCCGTCGGCGCCGATCTCCAGCGTCTCGAAGGCGGTCTCGGCCTCCTCAGCGGAGGTAACGCCCGCGATCAGGTCGGTCTCCTCGCCGATCCGCGCGATCAGGTTCTCGAGTGGGATGATGGTCCAGTCCTCCCCGATCACGATGGTGTATTCCGCGTCGGCAGCGGCCGCCTCGGCGAAGGCCTCGTACTCCTCGGAGAGGATCCGGACGTACGCGCCCTCCGCTCTGTTGTCCTCCCGACGGAGGGTGGTGAGGTCCGCCGACCCCGCGAAGTCCGAAGGGAGGTCGACGGTGCCGTCGCCCTCGCCGTCCTTGCCGACGACGGACGCGTCAGGCTCGGCGTCGTCGCCGAGGTCCTCGGCGCTCACGGGGCCGTCGTCACTTCCGCCCGCCCCGCCGACGTCGTCGATGAGCGCCGTGTCCTCCGTGCGGAACGCGGCGACCGAGACGTCCCCGAGGTCTCGGACGCGGCCGACGTCGGCTTCGTCGACGAGTACCCAGTCGACGCCCGCCTCCAGTCCCGCGGTGATCCGTCGCTTCCGTGCCTCCCAGTCGCCGACCGTGTCGTCGGCCTTCAGCCAGACGCTTCGCGTCATCTTGTGGGTGCAACTCGACCGGCGCGCTTGAACGTGGCGACTCTGGGAAGGGTTGCCGGGGACGGGCGGGATAATTCAAATACAGATAGATTCATCAAGACTGGTGCAGAGACGACCTTGGAAGCCCCACCCGACGGTTAATGCCCGATCTGCCATCGCTTGTCCGGGTCCGGTCGGCGCCAGCCGGAGAGAGTGAGCGTTTTACGCGTCGGCCGTCTCCATCGGGTATGATCGATCCGGCCGACCTCTCCGTGACGCTCGTCGACGGCTACGTCGACGAGCCGGCGCATTTCGGCGTGCCGCCGTACGTCTCCACGTACCCGCGGTTCACGGCCGGAGCCCTCGTCGACGCCGGCGTCCCCGAGCGCAACGTCACCTACCACACGATCGACGAACTCCGCGAGGATCGGGGCAAGTGGGCCGACGTCGCCGACGCCGACCTGTTCGTCTACATCGGCGGAATGACCGTCCCCGGGAGCTACGTGGGCGGCACCCCTGCCGAACCCGACGAGGTTCGGGAACTCGCGTGGGCCGCGGAGGGCGTGTCGGTGATGGGTGGCCCGATCCGGTTCGGGGTCGGCGAGGAGAACGCCGGCGCCCAGGAGATGGAGCGCCGGGACCTCGACTACGACTTCCTCGCGATGGGCGACATCGAGGCCGCGGCGTACGACCTCGTCGACAACGGCCTGGAGGGCTTCGAGAACCGGTATCGGAGCAACGACGAACTCGACCGATGGGCCGAACGCGGCGCGTTCGTGGTGGAACACCACCCCAACCACCCGGACTACCTGATCTGCGAACTCGAAACCTCCCGGGGGTGTGCCTACCGGTGTTCGTTCTGTACGGAGCCGATGTACGGCGACCCCGCGTTCCGGCCGCCGGGGTCCGTCGTCGACGAGGTCGACGCGCTCTCGGATCGCGGCGTCCGCCACTTCCGGCTGGGCCGGCAGGCCGACATCCTCGCGTACGGCGGCGACGGCGAGGCGCCGAACCCCGACGCGCTCCGCCGGCTCTACGACGGAATCCGCGAGGTCGCGCCCGACCTCGAAACCCTGCACCTCGACAACATGAACCCCATCACGGTGGTAAAGTGGCCCGAGAAGGCCAGGGAGGGGATCCGGATCATCGCCGAGCACAACACCCCCGGCGACACCGCCGCGTTCGGGCTCGAATCCGCGGACCCGGTGGTCCAGGATGAAAACCACCTCAACGTCACCGCCGACGAGTGTTTCGAGGCCGTCCGGATCGTCAACGAGGAGGCGGGATGGCGGCCGGGCGAGGATCCGGCCGAGGCCCCGACACACGGCGATAGCGAGGCGCCACGCGCCTCGAACGCGAGCGGTGGAGCCGCGAGCGACACCGCGAACCGACTCCCCAAACTCCTGCCCGGCATCAACCTGCTGCACGGCCTCAACGGCGAGCGCGAGGAGACCTTCGAGCACAACAAACGGTTCCTCCAGCGGGTCTACGACGCGGGGCTGATGCTCCGCCGGATCAACATCCGGCAGGTGATGGCGTTCGAGGGCACCGAGATGGCGGAGGCGGGCGCTGACATCGCGATCGACCACAAAAAGCGGTTCAAGCAGTACAAACGCGAGGTTCGCGAGGAGATCGACCGCCCGATGCTCCGGCGGGTGGCGCCCGTCGGGACGGTGCTGCCCGACGTCCACCTGGAGTACCACGAGGACGGCCGGACGTTCGGCCGACAGCTCGGCACCTACCCGCTTTTAGTCGGGATACCCGGCGAACGCGACCTCGGTCGTGCGATCGACGTCGCCGTCGTCGACCACGGCTACCGGTCGGTCACCGGCGTGCCATATCCGCTGGACCCCAACGCCGCCTCGATGGACGAACTCACCGCGATCCCGGGCATCGGCAGCAGCACCGCCGGCGACATCGTGGTCAACAGGCCGTACGACTCCGCCGCTGCGGTCCCGAGCCCCGAGGTCGACTTCACTGCCTTCACTGGGGGCGCCCGGAACGACGGGCGGCCGAACGCCGAGTAGGGGCTACACTTCCTCTTCGATCACTTCGCCCACCGCGAAGTTCGATTTGACCTCGGTGACCTCGATCTTCACCCGTTCGCCGACCTCGGTGTCGGGGACGATGATGACGTACCCCCGCTCGACGCGGGCGATGCCGTCGCCCTGCTTGCCGATGTCTTCGATCTCGACGTACCGGAGTTCGCCGGGTTCGACCGGGGGTTGCGGCTCCGAGGTCGGCCCCTCGGCGTCTGCGGGTTCCGAGGACGATTCGACAGCACGGGAGATGAGAGCGACGCGGTACGTTTCGCCGGGGTCGATCGACCCGGTCTCGACCTCGCGTTTCGGTATCTCCACGACGTACCGGTCGTCCTCGTCGCGGACGTCCGCGTTGAACAGACACAGGAGTTTATCTGAGATTTCCACCGTGAGACCTCCGCCGGAACGTCTCGGGCGAGCAATAAAGTAGTACCGCCCGTTCGGCGGGGCTGACACACGAGATCGGCCCGTACGGTCAGCCGAAGTCGCCGAAGGTCGTCTGCAACCCCGCCGCCATCGTCGACTTCCGGCGGAGCGTCGCAAGCGACACCGGGACGTGCGCTACGACCCCGCGGAGCGCCGCGTCGAACGTCTCGGCGGTGCCGTAGGTGTCGGTATCGAAGGCGTCACGGACGGCTTCCCGGACCTGCCAGACCCCGACCGGCCCCCAGTAGTCCTCCGAGACGTGCCGGACCACCAGCGCCTTGGCCTGCCGGCCGCGATCGGCGAGGTGTTCGAGGACGCCCAACCGGGCGGCGTGGTACGCCCCCGCGGTCTCCTCGACGTAGCCGGTACGGCCCTCCGAACCCTCCCGGTCGGCCGCGAGGTACATCCCCGCCTCGGGGTCGGGGTTCCAGACGCTGCCGGGCGCCTTCAGCTCCACCAGCTCGTACTCCCACTCGCCGGGCGCGAGCAGGACCCAGAAGGCGTTGCCGAGGAACTCGTTGCGGTGGACCTCGACTTCGTCGATCCCCGGGTTGGTGCGGATCCGCCCGCGGAGGTACTTGCCGACGGTGTCGTCGACGGCGGTGATCGACCACCGGGTGGGGACCAGCCGCCGCTGGTCGGTCCGTCCCAGCGCGCCCGCCGACAGGATGGTGTTGACGTCGTAGACGTCGAAGCCGCGCCGGTAGAGGTAGGTGATCGCCCCCTCGGCGTTCCAGTCGTCGTCCTCGAGGGTCTTCTCGACGGGCCGTGGGACGTGGGGGTTCTCCGCGAGTTCCGCGGAGGTGGCACGGGCCCGCGGCCCGACGGGGGTCGCGACGTCGTCGACGCCGGGATCGAGGTCGACGTCCGGGCGCTCGTCGAGTCCGATCTCGACGGTCACGGGGCGGTCCGCGATCGCGACCTCGCGTTGGGTGCCCAGGAAGCCGGTCCAGGAGTCGGCGACGCTCGTCACCTCCTGGGGTCGCGTCGAGTTCAGAAGCGAGGTTCGCCGCGCGAACACCTCGGAGATCGACACGCCCTCGTCGTACCACGCGCCGGAGGTCTCGAACTGCGCGGCGTCCTCGTCGTGGCCGACGGGCGAGAGCACGCCGGTCGAGACGCGGGGGTAGTTGGCGGTGCCGACGAAGATCGACGGCGAGACGCCGCCGTACAGCGAGTCGCCCTGCAGCGTCTCCTCGAAGCGGTCCTGAAACGTTTCCAGATGGTCAAGGATGTCGTAGGACTTCTCCTCGGCGAGCCGCCGACGCTCCGCCCGCTCGTTGCGTTCGAGGTCGACGTACTCGTCCAGCTTCATCGCATCGGTATGGGGAAACGACGGATATCATAATGTCGGTCGGATCTGCGAGCCGATTTCGGTGCCGACAGAATGATACCCGGTGAGGCTGAGTGCCAGGACGATGCCCTCCACCGACGTCGACCCGCCGCAGGACGCTCGCGTAGTGGCTCAGCAGTACCTCAGATACGAACGCCCCCTGACCGGGCTCGTCGTCGTCGTTCTCACGCTCGCGTTCCTCGGGGCGTACCTGGCGACGTCGCTGGTCCCGGCTGTCGCCGTCGGCGCAGGACTGCTCGTGGTCGTTCGGGCACCGCTTCTCAGTCCCAGCGGGACCGTGCGGCTCGAAACCGACGACGATCCCGGGGCCGTCGTCGACGCCTTCACCGGGCCGACACCGCCGGTGCTCGCGTTCCAGTGGGGCATCGCGGACGACATCTCCGTCGGCGAGGAGGGCGTCACGTACCGCATCTCGTATCTGTTCGGCTTGCGGTCGGTGGAGATGACGGTCCAAGCGCGGACGGGCGCCGCCGACGACGGGCGGACCGTCGAGCTCGAAGTCGCCGCGAACGGACAACCGTGGTCGACGTACACCGTCGATGTGTTCCCACGCGACGGCGGGACGGCGGTCGAGTACGAGTACACCGCCGACCGGCGCTTCGGGCTGCGGCGACTGCCGCAGCGGTTCGTCGTCCGCCGGTACCGCGACGAGGCGCTCGCGGCACAGGGCTACACCGTCGTCAGCCGCGACGGGAACCTCGGGATGTAGCGACCGCGTCGTCGGGGACGGTGGCACCTGCCGGTCCGACGGCCACGCCGTCGGCGCGGCCGCAGCGGGCGCGACCCGCTCACTCCCCGTCGTCGATCCGGACCACCAGGATCGGGGTGTCGGCGTTCTCGACGACCCGTTCGGTGACGCTACCGAGGTTCGCGAGCTTGTCCCTCCCCGACCGGCCGTGGGTCCCCATCACGACGAGGTCGACCGGCGTCTCCGCGGCGTATTCGAGGATCACCCGGGAGGGGACCCCGTCGCGTACGGCGGTGGTGCAGTCGACGCCCGCCGCAGCGGCCCCATCGGCGACGCGGTCGACCGCCGCCTCCGCGTCGTTTCGCATCGACGCTTTCAGCCCGGACTTCTGGTCCTCGTCGGCCGCGAGGTAGAGCCGCCGGTCGACAACCGAGAGCGCGTGGATGGTGGCGTCCCGCCCCCTGGCGATCTCGACTGCGTGCGAAAGCGCCTGTTCCGTGCCGTCGCTGCCGTCCGTCGGAAGCAGGATCCGGTCGTACATCTCGGCTCCGACTTCGCGGAGTATCTATTTCAATTGTCCCCCACCGTCGACAGGGTATTGTCGCCGCCGCCCGGACGGGAGGTATGTGCACGTTGACGCTCGGGTGGCGCGTTGTCGACGACGCGCCGGTCGTCGTGGCCGCGAACCGCGACGAGCGCCTGGGTCGACCGTCGGAGCCGCCGGCCGTGATCGAGGGCGATCCGTCCGTGCTCGCGCCGCGGGACGCGGAGGCCGGCGGGACCTGGATCGGCTACAACGAATACGGCCTCCTCGCCGCGATCACGAACCGGTGGGTCGACGTGCCGGACGGCGGCGAGCGCTCCCGCGGACTCCTGGTCCGCGACGTGCTCGGGGCCGCGTCGACCCACGAGGCCCGCGGAATCCTCGACGACGCGCTCGCGGCCGACACCTACGACGGATTCAATCTGGTCGTCGCCGAGCGCGGCGGCCCGACCACGCCCGGCGACCCGACCGCGATCTACGCCGAGTGGGACGGCACGCTCGACGTCCGGCGGCTCGATCCGGGCGTCCACGTCGTCGTCAACGTCGGCATCGACGGGGAGTACTTCGAGCCCGAGCGCGACCCAGACCGCGGGGTCGAACAGGCGGGGAACGCGACGCGACTCCGGGAGGCACTTGCCCCCGAACCCGGGGAGCCGGTGTCGGCGTGGCGCGCCCGTGCGGCTGACGCCCTCGGGAATCACGACTACGGCGTCTGCGTCCACGACCCCGACCGCGGGTTCGGCACCCGGTCGTCGTCGTTGTTCACGCTGTTTGCCGACGGCACCGCCGACGTCCGGTTCGCCGACGGACCGCCGTGTGAGACGGCGTTCCGCCGGGTCGAAGGGCAGGTTTAAACGACTCCACAAGCCACATAGAGGTATGAGCGCGAGCGCTGCCGAGGCCGACCTCTCGGAGGACGAACGCGAAGGGCTGGAACTCATCCGGGAGACGGGTGGGATCCACCAGAGCGACTTCTGGAAGGAGTTGGACATCTCCTCGCGGAAGGGCAGCCGGATCGCCGAGACGCTCGCCTCCCAGGGGCTCATCGAGCGGGAGGAGACCGTCTACGACGGCCACAACACCTACCACCTGGAGCCGGCGGCCCGGGATCTGGAGTTCGGGCTGTTGATGGCTGGGGATATGCTCTCGCCATTTATCGGCGAAGAGGAGGTCAACCACAACAGCGACGCCTTCTCCCAGTGGCTGATGAACCTCGCATACGAGGAGTATTGACGCCGCGAGGGGCCGTCGCGGGGACGCGTTCAGCCGGCCGGATCGACGAACTCGATTCCCGTGATCTCGAATCGGGCGCCGCCGTCGGCACGACACCCCACCTGTGGGTGTCCGCGACCTGCCGAACGACCGCGAGCCCCGATCCCGTGCCGTGGTCGCTCGTCGAATACCCGCCCCGGAAGATCCGCTCGCGGTCCCCCGCGGGGACGCCGATCCCGTCGTCCTCGACGTAGAGTCCGGCGCCGTCGGGCAGCCTGCCGACGCGAACCGTGATCTCGCCGTCGTGCTCGACAGCGTTCCGAAACAGGTTCTCGAAGAGTTGTGGCAGTCGGGTCCGCGAGCCCGTGATCCGGGCGTCGGTTTCGACGAGGCGTACGTACCCGGTCGGTACGAACGACCGGCAGTCGGTCGCCGTTTCGGGGGTGGAGACGCTCCCGGTTCCCGCCGTGTCGGCGCCCGTCGTGCGAACCCGGGCGAACGGAGCTCCTCGGCCAAAACCGGCTCGCCGCGCTCGTCGACGGTGTCCCACGCCGGATCGTCGTCGGTCCGCTCGGAGATCTCCGCGTTCGTCAGGACGAGTGCGTCCTCCGCCCGCCCGTTAGCACGCGTGATCCGCCCGGAAGGATCGAGAAGCGTCACGCCGACCGGGAAGGCCTCAAAGAGCGTCGAAACGAGCCCGTCCGGATCCCGGGTTCCCGGTTAGCGTCCTTCCGTGCAGGACGGTGGCAATCGACACCACCGTCTCGGTGGGAAGTACGCCGGTCGGAGCCGAGAAATCGGCTACTGATCGGGGGGTTGTCGGGCCACTGCTGGGGTCGCGTCGCTCGAAGCGTAGCTGGCGACGCCCGGGCCGGCCGCCGAGTACCATAGCCGACAGAACTATCTTCGCCCTCAGTAACCGCGTAGGTGTTGAAGATCAAATCGTCCAGGGTCTCCCAAGTGACTGGGGATTCAGGGTGGCGGGTCGGGACGATCGCGGCCGGATGGTTCCTGCTCCTGTTCGTCGGTGCGTATCTGATCACTCCGGCGAGCGTCCTCACGCTCGTGATGGCCGACCTCGGCGTCACCGAGGCGACGGCCGCCGCGTTGGTCTCGATGCCGCAGGTCACCGCGACGGTGATCGGGGTTCCCGTCGGGATCTATCTCGACCGCGTCAGGACCCGTGCGGTCATTCCAGCCGCGGCTGTGATCCTCTTTCTCGGCAGCGTCGGCGATTGGATCGCCGCGAGCGGTGGCGACGTGACCCTGCTGGTCGGGTCGCGCCTGGTTGCCGGCCTCGGGATGTTCGTGCTGTGGGTCGTCAGCATCAACGTGGCCGCGAGCACGTTCCCGCCCGCCCGGCGGGCGACGGCGACGTCGGTGATCATCTCGGGGTACCCCGCCGGCTACGCGCTCGGCCAACTCGGGGCGCCGCTCCTCGCGGGGAGCGTCACCTGGCCAGGGGTGTTCCCCGTGTTCGGCGGCGCGGTCCTGCTGCTGTCGGTCGTGCTCTACGTCGTCGTCGGCCGGGTCTCGCGGTTCCAAACCTCGACGAAGCCCATCTCGCGAGCCGGCTTCGAGCGGGTGGTGCGAAACCGGGACGTGTGGATGGTCGTCGTGATCACGACGCTCGGCTACTCGCTGTATATGGTGTTCAACTCGTGGATGCCGACGTACATCACGCGTCGGTTCGGCATCTCGCTGGCGGAGAGCGGCGCGTTCGTGGCGCTGTTTCCCGCCGTGGGGATCCTCGCCCGACCCACCGGCGGGTTGGTCTCGGATACGGTCCTGGGCCAGCGACGCCGACCCGTGTTCGCCGCCTCGTTCGGCGGGGCAACCGTGCTGGCGGTCGCGATGTTCTACAGCGCGACGATCGGGCTCCTGGTCGCGATGCTCGTCGTCGCGGGGGTGTTCATCCAGCTACAGATCGGGCTGCTGTACCAGTCGGTACAGGAGTTCGTCGATCCGAGCGCCGCCGTGACGGCCGTGTCGCTCGCGAGCGTCGCCGGATGGCTGGGGTCGTTTCTCGCCCCGGTCGTTGCCGGCGAGTTGGTTGCCAGAGCCGGGTCGTACACCCCACTGTTCGGGTTTGCGGTCGTCCTCGGCGTGGTCGGCGTGGTCACCGTCTGGCTGATGACCGAATCCGGCGGACTCACCCCGGCAGCCTGAGCGGACCCCCGGCCACAGCGGCGTGAGGATGACGCCACTCGGAGTGCTTCCGTACCGGGCCCGAACTGCGGGCATCGCTACCCGTCCGTAGCGGGTTACGTGAGCCGTCGGGCGTCGATCCGGGGGGTACCGGACCGGTGCCGTCGGGGAGGATCCGAGAACTCCCCGGGCCGTGAACTTACTCCTCGGCGTCGCCGTCCGCGTCCTCGGCGTCGCCCTCCTCCTCGTCGGCCGGTTCGAGGTCGTTTTCGGCGATGTACTCGGCGATGTCGTCGTTGTCGAGTTCGACGAACGACTCCGAGTCGGCCCCGATCGTCGCCACGTCGACGCCCTCGGTTTCGAGTTCGTTGTCGTTGGCCGACGCGATCGCCCGCAGCGCCAGCCCGACGCCGTCGTCGAGGCTCAGGTCGTCGTGGTAGTTCTCCTCTAAGTGCTCCTGGATGTCGCTGCGATCCGCGCCGATCGAGACCGCCTTCCACTCGTATGGGGTCCCGGAGGGGTCGGTCTCGTAGAGCCGCGGGTCGCCGTTCTCGACGCCGCCGACGAGCAGCGCCACGCCGAACGGCCGGGCGCCGCCGACCTGGGTGTACTGCTGGATGTGGTCGGTGATGTTCTTCGTGAGCGTCTCGACGCCGACCGGTTCGCCGTACCGCAGCCGGTTGACCTGCGCCTGCCGCCGCGCGAAGTCGATGAGCTGGCGGGCGTCGGCGACGTGGCCCGCCGAGGCGATCCCGGCGTGGTCGTCGGCTTTGTGAATCTTCTCGACGCTCGTCGGCTCCATCAGCGGGGAGCGCGACCGCTTGTCGGCCGCGAGGACGACTCCCTCGGCGGTCCGGACGCCGACGCTCGCGGTGCCGCGCTTGACCGCCTCGCGGGCGTATTCCACCTGGTAGAGCCGACCGTCGGGTGAGAAGATCGTGATTCCACGGTCGTATGCCTGCTGTTGGGCTTGTCCCTGCATAGTATCACTCGAAATCGAGCCGCGTCGCGCCGACGAACCCGTCCCCGACGTCGACATCGAAGCGCGTCTCGCGGACGACGGCGGGGCGGGTTTCGTTCTCGAACACGACGTCTCTCTGTCCCGGGTTTCCGGCCCGGCCGTTCAAATACCTTTCCTCACAGGCCCGCATCGTCCCCGATATTCCGCGGATACGAAGCCCGACCGGGTGACCGTCGACGCCCGCCAGACATGCGACGGCGGCACGCGCCCGCTCCTCGGTCCCGCGGTGGGCCCGGACGATCGCCTCGCCGTCGCCGTCGGCGAGGTCGAACTCGAGCACCGTCAGGTCGGTCTCGGCGCTCCCGACGTCGCCGTAGAGGTCCTGTGCGGCGTACCAGAGGTCCCGCTGGAACGCGTCGCGGTCGAACGCCGCGTCGGGCCAGGTCTCGATCCCGACCGCGAGATACCGCCACCGGGGCCGGAGGTGTTTGGGGAGGTGTTTCACGCCCGGTCACCCGGGGTGTGACCCGATCCGGCGTCCGGGGCGTCGTCGACCGAACGGGGGCCGCCGTCGACGACGCTGACGCGCTCGCTCCCCTCGCCGAACCGCTCGGCCACCAGCACGCCGACCTGGTCGTGGATGCGCTCGACGGCGACCAGGGCGAACCCCTCGTCGGTCAGGGCGTCCGCGAGGGTCCCGACCGTCGCGGGATCGTCGACCGCAGGGTCGTAGAACGGCTCTTCGGGGTCGGGCTCCCCGAAGAACATCACGTCGCCGAGCACGAACCGCCGCGGGTTCAGGTCCGCGATGACCCCGATCGCCTCGCGCTTCTCGTCGTCGGAGAGGTGATGCATCGCGAAGTTCGAGGTCACAACAGCAACCTGGCCGTCGTAGTCGGGGTCGCGGAACCGACCCTCGCCGAACTCGACGTTGTCGAGCCCCGCCTCGGCGGCTTTCGACCGGGCTTCCTCCAACATCCCGGCGCTGATGTCGCGACCGATCACCCGACCCGCCGACGGGGCGAGCGCGATCGCGATCGCGCCGGTCCCGGTCCCGAGGTCGAGCACGACCTCGTCGGCGTCGGGGGCGGCGTGGTCGACCACCAGATCCGCACACGCCAGGTACTCCGCGGAGTCCTGGTCGTCGTCGTACGACCCCGCAGCTTTCGAAAACCGCTCAGCGTGCTCCTCGATCGTCTTCTTCATACCGGCCACGTTCGACGCCGGGGGCAATGAACGACTCGGAGCGCCGCGTGCGGTTCCGTTCGACGAGGTCGCCCCACGCGTCGAGGCCGCGGCGGATCCACTCGTCGCCGAGGCCGATCTCCGCCCCGAGGGCGGCCAGTTCCCGCGGGGCCCGCAGTTGGAGGTGCGACCGTGGAGTTGCGCTCACGACGTAGGGCGCCTCGTAGTGGTCGAGGAGCCGCTTCAGCCGGCGGAGCTTCGCGAGGTGGCGGACGCGGCCGCCGCCGCGACGCCGGAGGGCGGGGCCGAGGTTCACCTCGATCCGGACCCCGTTGTCCGCGGCGGCCTTCGCGAGCACGTGGTTGGCGTCGCCGCCCCGGCCGTCGTCGCCCACGAACGGTCGAGTCAGCACGTCGACGCGGGGCTGCTCGACGGCGAACCGGTTCAGCGCGTCGGTCCCGCCGCGGACGCAGACGACCGTCCGCTCGGTGCGGGCGTTTCCCACCGCGCCGCTCGCGTGCTGTGGGTCGGGGGCGACGACCGCCGCGGCGTCGACGAGGTCGACCGGCACCGACCCCCGGAGCCGCTCGTAGTCGGGGTCGGCGTCGACCGCGCGGACGATCACGCCGTCGTACCCGTACCGGTCGGCCGCCTCCGCGAACCGGGCCGCCGTGCTCTCGCCGTCCGGGCGGGCGTAGACCGCCTCGTACATACCGCGACCGACGGGGTCGGCGCGTATGGCCGTTACGGATCCGCGGGTCGCGGGGGCCCTCGTGGCCGACGGCGGCTACCGTCGGGTCCGCGCGAGGAGGGCCGCGCTCGCGAGTATGGCTGCGACCGCGACAATGACGCCGAAGCCGGGCGTCGAGATCGGCGCCTCGTCGGGCGACCCGCTCGCCCGGTCGTCGCGGAGCGACGCCTCGAACGTCTCGGAGGTGTCGCCCTCGGCCGCCGTCACGGTCACCGACATCCGATCGTGGGTCTCGACCGGCGACAGGTCGACCGTGGCGTTCCACGCCCCGTCGGGGCCGACAGTCGCCGTCGTCGACCGGAGAAACGCCGGTTCCGTGTCGCCGGTCGACCGGAGCAGGATCCGGAGTTCGGTGCCGGGGTCGAGCGCCGTCGTCCCGGCCACCGTCGCGTTCCCGGTCGACGGGACCCGGTCGGTTTCGAGCGCGACGGTGTCGCCGTCAGACTGTGCGGCTGCCGGCGCGAGGCCGGCCGACGCAACGAGCAGCGCCGCGAGGGTGACGGCGGCGAGCCGTCGTGTGGGTGGAATCCACGGTTCGCGATCCGTGTGGTCGGGTGGAGGGCGTCGCGTCATTGCACTCGGATCGACGGGCCCCCCGGGCAAGTAGCCGGGGAATGGTTAAATAGACGCTTGAGCGGTGTACGACGCCGGTGCTGGCACCGCTCAGCCGACCAGCCGCCGCGCCGCGTCCGTCAGCGCGGCGGCGGCGCGGCGGACGTCCGCGACCGCGACGTACTCCCGTTCGGCGTGGGCGACCGCGCCCTCGTCGTCGGCGAGTTCGCCCGGGCCGAACACCACCACCGGCGCAGGCGCGAAGTACGACGCCTCCGTCGCCGCGGTGAACGGGCGGACCGCCCCCGGCCCGCCGGCCCGCTCGGCCGCGGCCGCGAGCGTCCGGACGAGGTCGTGGTCGGCGTCGGTGGCGAACGCCTCCAGGAACGGCGATGGCCGGTCGGTCAGCGAGAACTCGACGCCGAGGTCGGCGGATACCGCCCCGCGGACGGCCGCGATCAGTTCCGAGCGGAACCCCTCGGCCGTCTCCGGGGGCACGCTCCGCCGGTCGAGGACCAGTTCGCACCGCGCGGGGATCTGGTTGGTCGCCTCGCCACCGGTCACGGTCGTCGGGGTCAGCGTCGCCGACCCCAGTTGTGGGTGGGGCTGGCGCCCGTCGTCGAACGTCCGGATCGCGGCGAGGGCATCCTCCAGCCCCGCGACGGCGTTTGCGCCCGACTCGGGTTCGGCGGCGTGGGCGGCAGTCCCCGACAGCGTCAGCGTGCCCTGAAACCGGCCCCTCGCCGCCGGGCAGACGTCGAGGCCGGTCGGCTCGCCGACCACGTACAGGTCGGCGTCGAGGTCGATTGCGGCCGCGCCCGTCGAGAGCACCTCCTCGTCGGGCGTCACCGCGAGCGTGAGCCGGGATTCCTGGGGATCGACCGCGAAGAACGCGGTCAGAAGCGCCGACAGCGGCCCCTTGGCATCGCAGGAGCCGCGGCCCCGGATCCGGTCATCCCCCTTCCGGGAGAACGGCACGTGTGGCGAGACCGTGTCGATGTGGGTGTTGAAGACGAGGTGAGTGGACGCCTGCGAGGGATCGGCCCCCTTCGATGCGAGCGTGTTGCCCGCGTCGTCGACGCGGGCGTCGATCCCGCGGGCCTCGATCGTCCCGACGAGGAGTTCGCGCATCTCCGTGACGTCCTCGTTCGAGGCCACGGGGACGGCCCGCTCCAGGAAGTCGATCGGGTCGAACCCGTCGGCGCCGAGGCCCGAAGTCGGATCGCCGGCCATCTACGGCGACCGCACCACGGTTTCGAGTTCGTCGGCGAACTCCCGTTCGGCGGGACCCGCGAGGGTCGCCGGGCCGTCGTCCGGAACGGTGATCCGGAGGTCGCCGCCGGGCGGGCTGACGGTCACCGCGTCGTGGCCGTCGAGCCGTCCGAGCCGCTTTGCGACCGCCGCGACCGCAACGGCGCCGGTGCCGCAGGAGCGGGTCTCACCCTCGACGCCCCGCTCGTATGTTCGCTGGCGGAACCGCGGAGTAGCGTCGTCGTCGTCGACCCGCGACCCCAGCGTGACGTTTGCGCCCTCCGGGAAGGCGTCGGCGTACCGGACCGCGGGTGCGACGGCGTCGAGGTCGACGGCGTCGACGTCGTCGACCAGCGCGACGGCGTGTGGGACGCCGGTGTTCACCGCGGTCACCGTCAGCCCTTCGACGGCTTCCTCGATCAGTTCGGTGTCGCGGGACAGCGGAACCGCCCGCGGCGCGAACGCCGGGACGCCCATCTCGATGGTGACGTCGTCGCCGTCGATCGTCGCGCGGCGCGTCCCCGCGGGCGTGTCGATCATCAGTTCGGTCGCGCCGGTGCGCTCGGCAGCCCACGCGGCGGCGACGCGTGCGCCGTTGCCGCACATCGCGGCGATCGAACCGTCCGGCTGGACCAGGGTCATCACCACCCGGGGCGGCGAGTAGCGGGGTTCCAGGGAGAGAAAGAGCACGCCGTCGGCGCCGGTTCGCGGCGATCGTTCGTGACTCACGCCGGTCTCGCGGTCGCAGTAGGTGGTTGCGAACGCGGGACGGTCGGGAACCGACTCGGTCGCGTCGACGACAATGAAATCGTTGCCGGTGCCGTGGTACTTCTGGATGGGTACCTGGTGGTGCAGTACCGTCATCGTTCCAGCTCCGTGAGGTCCGGGATGGTCTCGCGTCGCCGGGCGAGCCGGACTGTCGTGCCCGACAGGGCGACCTCGGCGGGTCGCGGCCGGGAGTTGTAGGTGTTCGACATCTCGTATCCGTAGGCGCCCGCGTTCCCGACGGCGAGGATCTCACCCCGCCGGGGGCGCGACAGCGGTCTCTGTTCACATAGTACGTCCGCCGACTCACATATAGGTCCCGCTACGGTGACCGGGGTGGTCTCGCGGCTCCCGGTCGCATCCCCGGCCCCCTCGGCACCGTCTGCGTCGGCCGAGAGGTTCCGGATCGCGTGGTAGGCGTCGTACATCGCGGGGCGGAGCAGCGTGGTCATCCCGGCGTCGACGCCGACCACGGTCGCGTCGCGGGCCCGCTTGACGGTGTTGACCCGGGTCAGCAAGACGCCCGCGTCCGCGACGACGTAGCGCCCCGGCTCGATCGACAGCGTCGCGTCGGTGTCGCCGACGGCCTCCCGCGTCGCCGCCGCGACCGCATCGAGGTCGAGCGGCGGTTCGTCCTCGCGGTAGGGCACGCCGAACCCGCCGCCGACGTCGACGAACTCCAAGCTCCCGGCCCGGGATTCGATCTCCCGGGTGAGGTCGCCCATCCGCGAGACCAGCTCCCGGTGTGCCGGGAGGTCGTCGCCGGAGATCCCGCTGCCGGCGTGGGCGTGGACGCCGACGAGCTCGAACTCGTCGGCCCACCCCGCCGCGAGGTCGGCCACGCGTTCGATCGGGATCCCGAACTTGGCGTCGGCGCCGGTCTGGACCTTCTCGTGGTGGCCCGCGCCCACGCCGGGGTTCGCGCGGACGCAGAGCCGGCCGTCGAACCCCCGCTCGCGGAGCCGGTCGACGGTGTCTGCGGCACCGACGGTGACCGTCAGCCCGGGGTGCTCGCGCCACCGCTCGACCACCCGATCGAGGTCCCGCCCGGGCGGGTTGACCGCGGTGTAGCGGATCCGATCGCCCGCGAAGCCGGCGTCGAACGCGCGTTCGACCTCGCCCGCGGAGGCACACTCCGCGCCCAGCCCCGCCTCCCGTACCGTCCGGAGCACTGCCTGCCCGGCGTGTGCCTTCATCGCGTAGTCGACGTGGGCGTCCGGGAAGGCCTCGCGAATTCGAGCGCAGTTCTCTGTGACCCGGTCGCGGTCGATCACGTACAGCGGCGTGTCGTACTCCGCGGCGAGTTCGAGAAGGTCGTCGGCGTCCCACTCGGCGAGGCGGCGGACCGCCGGCCCGCCGTCGCCGGTCGTCGTCATTCCCGGAGCGCCTCCTCGCGTCGGGTGTTGTCGAGGGTATCGTCCTCGATGTCGAGGGCGACGACCGCGGGCTTGTACGCCCCGGACTCGAAGAGGTCGTGGTCGCTCAACGAGGACTCCACGTACCGGGTGAACGCCCGGCGGTTCGCGGGCAGGTGGCCGTAGATGACCGCCTCGGTCACGAGGTCGTAGACGGGGATTCGCGGCGTGAGCAGCGTGTTCTCGCCGACGACGGTGTTCTCGCCGACGTGGAACCCGGAGGTGACGCGACACCCCGCGCCCAGCGACACGCCGTCCTCGATGATCACGGGCGCGTCCTCGACCGGCTCTAAGACCCCGCCGACCAGGGTGTTCGCGCCCAGCTTGACGTTCTCGCCGAGTTGCGCACACGACCCCACCGTGTCACACGAATCCACGAGGGTACCGTCGCCGACGTGGGCGCCGATGTTGACGAACGACGGCGACATCATGATGCAGTCCGACCCGAGGTACGCGCCGCGGCGGATCGCGGTTCCGTCGGGGGTGTTCCGGGTTCCGCGGCCGCCCAGATCCGTGGTCGACCGCAGCGGCAACACGTCGTAGTAGGAGACGCCGCCGTACTCGCGGGGCTCCGTCTCCCGGAGGCTGAAGTTGAGCAGTATCCCCCGCTTGACCCACTCGTTGACCGCCCAGGCGTCGGGGCCGGTGTCGCCGACCTGCTCGGCCGCCCGGATCTCGCCGGTCTCCAACCCTTCGAGGAACGCGTCCAGCGTCGACTGGACCGCCGACCCCGCCGCGTCCTCGATGTCGTCGTTCTGGTAGCGCTGCCACAAGTTTTCGATGTCGGATTCGAGTGTCATCGTGGGTTCCCCTCGTCGGCTCGGTCCTCACCGTCCGGCTCCAAGACGGCGTCGAAATCGTACCGTCCCGGGTCGCGGCCGGCGAGCCAGGCGGCGGCGTCGAGCGCGCCGGCGGCGAAGATGCTCCGGGAGCCCGCGCGGTGGGTCAGTTCCAGCACCTCGTTGTTGCCCGCAAGCAGGATCTCGTGTTCGCCCGCGATGTCGCCGGCCCGCCGGGCGTGGACGCCGATCTCGTCGCCGGTTCGGGGCTGCTCGCCCTCGCGGCCGTGGACGCGGTCGGCGTCGTCGCCGCGAGCGCCCTCGACGTCGTCGAGGATCGTCAGCGCGGTTCCGGAAGGGGCATCGAGCTTGCCGTTGTGGTGCGTCTCGGTGACCTCGACGTCGTAGCCGTCGAGCGCGGGGACTGTCGCCCGTACCGCCCGCCGGAGCGCCGCTACCCCCCGGGAGAAGTTCGAGGCCTTCAGCAGGGGGACCCGTTCGGCGACGGCATCGAGTGTGGCCCGCCCGTCCTCGCCGTAGCCGGTCGTACCGACGACGACCGCGACCCCGGCGTCGGCGGCCGCCTCCAGGTAATCGACGCTCGATTCGGGCACGGTGAAGTCGACGAGGACGTCGATCTCCCGATCCCGGAGCGCGGCGCCGAGGTCGGCGTCGGCCACGACCGCGTCGGCCGCGCCGGGGGCGTCGCCGCTCGGGACGACCTCGGGCGTCCGGCTCGCCGCGAGCACGAACGCGACGTCGTCGCGGTCGGTGGCGGCGTCGACGAGTTCACCGCCCATCCGGCCGCTGGCGCCCGTGATCGCCACGCGGAGCCCGGCCATCACGCCGCCTCCGTCGTCTCGGCGTCCGGCTCCGAGGCCTCCAGGTCGGCGAGGATCCGTTCGAGCTCCGCGCGGGGCTCCGCCGAGAGCTCCGTCAGCGGCGACCGGAGCGTCTCGGGGCCGTGGCCGCGGATCGCCATCGCGGCCTTCACCGGGATGGGGTTTGTCTCGACGAACAGCTGGCGGAACAGCGGCGACAGCTCGAAGTGGAGTTCGCGGGCGCGGTCGAGGTCGCCTTCGACGGCGGCGTCGACGAGTTCGACGGTCCGCTCGGGCTCGACGTTGCCGGCGACGGAGATCACGCCGCGGCCGCCGAGCGAACAGACCGGCAGCGTGAGCGCGTCGTCGCCGGACAGCACCGCGAAGTCCTCGTCGCGGGTGTGCTCGATGACCTCGGAGATCTGTGCGATATCGCCGCTGGCGGCCTTGTACGCCCGGACGTTCTCGTGGGTCGCGAGCTCGGCGACCGTCTCGGGCTCGACGTTCTGTCCCGTTCGGCTCGGGACGTTGTAGACGATCTGCGGGAGGTCGACCGCGTCGGCGACCGCCCGGAAGTGCTCGGAGAGGCCCGCCTGCTCGGGCTTGTTGTAGTACGGGGAGATCAGAAGCAAGGCGTCGGCGCCGGCGCCGGCGGCCCGTCGGGAGAGGTCGACCGCTTCGTGGGTGGAGTTCGATCCCGAGCCCGCGATCACGGGCACGTCGTCGACGGCCTCGACGACCGTCTCGACGACCTCGATGTGTTCGTCGTGGGTGAGCGTCGCGCTCTCGCCCGTCGAGCCCGCGGGGACGAGCCCCGCGACGCCGGCGTCTTCGAGGCGTTGGGCGTCGTCGGCGAGGGTTTCGTGATCGATGCGTCCGTCGGATGCGAACGGCGTGGTCATCGCGGGGAACACGCCGGTGAAGTCGATTTCCGTCATTGTGTTGTATGCTGTGACCCCGTCTATAGGGTCTGTCGGTCGAGTGTCGGTGCGCGCCCGCCGGGGGTCGCCACGGACGGGGATGCCACTCCCGCCCGGAGCGTCAGGGCGCGCGTTTTTTCCCGTCGAAAAGAGCGCCACGCGTCGCTGACGAGGGGATCTGTCCCGTCGCGGACGGCGTAGCGTGTGTCACATCTCCGCCATCGGTACCCGGAATCATATACGTTTCGCAACCGCGTCGGTACCGACAGTCGCGGTCGGCGCGCCCGACGTGGGACCGGACATTCATGTAGGAAGCCGCCCCCAGTGAGTGTATGACGGAGATCCACCCGAGCCAGCGCGTGGCGATGCTCGCCGACGCGCAGAACCTGTATCACACCGCGCAGAGCCTCTACTCTCGGAACATCGACTACTCCGCGCTCTTGGAGAAGGGCGTGTCGGGCCGGGAGCTTACCCGGGCGATCGCGTACGTCGTCCGTGCGGACTCCCCCGAGGAGGAGAGCTTCTTCGAGGCCTTAATCGACATCGGCTTCGAGCCGAAAATCAAGGAGATCAAGACGTTCGGCGACGGCTCGAAGAAGGCCGACTGGGACGTGGGGATGAGCCTCGACGCGGTGACGCTCGCCAACCACGTCGACACGGTGGTGCTCTGCACCGGCGACGGCGACTTCTCGCGGCTGTGTTCGCACCTCCGCCACGAGGGCGTCCGCGTGGAGGTGATGGCGTTCGAGGAGTCGACCGCCGACGAACTGATCGAGGCCGCCGACACGTTTCTGGACCTCTCCGAACGTCAGGAGACGTTCCTGCTGTAGCTCGGGGAGTCGCCCCGGTTACAGTTCGACGTCCGAAACGGACTCGACGTCGAACCGGGTGATGTCGGGGTCCCCGGCGAGCAGGTCCGGCAGCGCCGCCTCGAACTCCTCGAAGTGGTCGGACTCGACGTGCGCCTCCATCGCCGCCGCGTCCTCGTACTGCTCGAAGAACCGGAGGAGGTTGCCGGCCCCGACGTCGGTCGCCGCCCGGTAGTTGATCACGCCCGGTTCCTCGTTCGACGCCTCGACCATCGTCTCGGCGAGGTCCAACGCCTCGTCGAGTTTGTCGGGGTTGATCGGGAACACAGCGTGAAGTACGATCATCGTCCACGGTGGACATCGACGGCTGGCCACAAAACGTCTGATGTCCCGGAAGGCGACGCCGTTACTGCCCCGGCGGGCTGGCCGGTGTACTCCAGCGGCCGGCGTCGAACCGCGGTGCTCTTACCCCCCGGATCGGTATGAGAGGTATGACTGAGTCCGCCGCCGAGACGACCGTCGACGACCTCCGGACGGTCGCCGACTACCAGTTCGGCGCCGGCGCGGGGGCAGCGCTGTTTCCGCCCGAGGCAGACGGCGAGTTGACCCTCCACCGCTCGACCGGCGGCCGGCCGCGGCAGGTGGTCGCCCCCGAAGGACGGATCGTGTCCTACGGCACCGACGGACGGTTCACGCTCGGACTCGAAGGCGGCCGACGGCTGCTTGCGGCCTTCGACCCGCCGACCGCCCGGGTCGTCGTCGGCGATGAGAGCGCGCCGTTCGTCCGCGACGGCAAGAACGCCTTCGCGAAGTTCGTCCGCGAGGCCGACCCCGCGATCCGGCCGGGCGACGAGGTGGCTGTGGTGCTCGGCGACGACACGCTGCTCGCGGTCGGGCGCGCCGAACTCTCCGCGGACGCGATGGCCGACTTCGACGCCGGCGCCGCGGTCTACGTCCGCGAGGGCAACGACGCCGAGGCGGGCCCGTGAGCGGTCACAGCCCCAGCGCGGTCAGCAGCGGCACGCCGCTTGCGAGCGCGCCGAGGAGGTAGCCGCCGATCGCGCCGCCGTTCAGGAGCGGGAGCCCCGCGTGGGCCCGCCCCTTCAGCACCATCCACAGGAGCGTGAACAGCCCCGCGAACGTGCCTATCATCGCGGTCAGGGCGGGAAGCGTCAGGGCCGGGAGCCCGGGCACGCCGAGCGACGGTGTCAGCGACGACGGAAGGAAGAAGGCCGCACTGGCGACCAACACGGTCGGGATCACGGCGTCGCCGAGCCCGATGAAGAGGGCGTCGCGGATCTCCCCCGCCGGTTCGGCGGCGTCGCCGTCCGGCGACTGTGTGTCGTCGCCGTCGAGTGACTGATCGTCGTCGGGTGATGGCTCGTCAGCACCGTCCGCACTACTGCCGTCGCCGCCATCGGCGTCGCCGTCGCCGCCATCGGTCTCCGCCCCGTCGTTTCCGGACCCCACGTCGGGCGCGGAATCACGAAGCGAGTAGGAGAGCGTCGTCGGAACCACGAGCACGACCGGGAGGTTCAGGTCCATCACGCCGGCCGCCAGGTCGAGCATATGCTCGGTGCCGTACACGGAGATCGCGTCGTAGACGGCGAGCACGGCGAGCAACAAAAGCGCCGGCAGCAGGCCGAAACTGATCCCGAACAGCCCGGCCGCGCCCGCACCCATCAGCACCCCGGCGGTGTCGATGACGTACCACTCCGGGTAGACGAGGAGCGCCGCGGCGACGGCGACCGAGGCCCCGATCGCGGGAAGCGGCGGCAGGAAAACGGAGAAGACGTACCACGACAGCGACGCGGTCGCGAGCACGACGAACCCGCGGACGACCCACTGGAGGTCGAACTTGAACGCCGCGAGCATCGCCGCCGTTGCGACGAGAATCGCGCCGATGTAAATCAGGCTGTTGGTGGGATCCGAGGGGTCCTCGACCGTCTGGTAGCCCTCGGCGTAGAAGGTCGGAACGAGCGCCAACGCGCCCAACTGTATCAGGAGAAACAGTAACGCGGCGAACCCGACGCCAGCGGCGACGCGTCTTCGCATACCCGGGCGTTACGACCCGCACACTATGGGGGTTGTGTTTCGGGAGCGTGTGGTCCGCCGTTCGCGCTCGTCCACCCTCGGGCCGCATCGCGCTGCCGCGCTACTTCGCGTAGAGCCGGTCGCCCACGAGCGAGGCGGCCCGGACGCCCTCGGCGGGGGTAACCGCGACGTACGGGCGGCTTACGGGGCCGAACACGTCGACGACGCGGCCGACCCGCGACAGCGACTCGTCGACCGCGGTTGCGCCGATATCGGGGCGGTCGGAGTCGTCGCACCGGACGATGAGGAGGTTCTGCGCCGTTCGCGAGACCGTCCCGAGCCGTTGCATCGTTAGCCTCGAAGGATCCCGACATAGGCGGCGACCGCCTGCACGAGGTCGTTCTTCGTCGAATCTTCCGCGCCCTGGACCAGCACGCGTCCCCGGGGCTCCCACTCCCGCGGGTGGATCATCTCCCGTTCGATGACCGCGTCGTAGCCGATCTGCTGGACGGCCTGTGCGATCTCGTCGACCGTCGGCTCCTCGACGGCGTCCTCGAGTGGGACCCGTCGGCCGTCGCCCCGGGAGACCGAGGCGTCGATGTAGCGGGGCCAGACGACGTTCTCCACAGCCATAGTCGAACGACGGCAGCGCGCGCGTAATACCGTTGTGGTCCGGCGGTCCGTTCGGTCCAGCCGCGGGGGACGCTCCGGCAGTGCTTTTTACGGTAGCCGCGGGGCGGCGACGGGCGGCGCGGCCCCGATTCCCCGTGTCCGGAGGCTGTACAAGTAGCGCACACGTATCCAGGGAGTACGTCAGGTACCGACGAGGTTACATTATGCCGGGGAAACCGACAGCGGGAGACGGGACGTCGACACGATCAGAGGACCCGACACCGACGTTCGACCGACGCGGGCTCCTCCGGAGCATCGACGTCGGTGCCGGAGTCACGGCGCTCGGTCTCGGAACCGCAGCGGCGCAGACGACGGTAACCGGCGGCGGCGACGCGCTCCAGGCTGCGATCGACGACGCCGAGTCGGGAGATACGATCGTCGTGGACGACTCGGAGACGTACGATCCGATCGTGATCGACGCCGGCATCACGATCGAAACCGACGCCGACCCGACAATCGAGGGCGACGGCGGAACCGGGGCCGCGGTCAGCATCGAGGCGGACGGCGTGACCGTCGAGGGGTTCACCGTCACGAACCCCGACGGACCGCTCGGGATCAAGGTCGGTCGGGGCCACGACGACGCAGCGATCGCGGACAACACCACAGAGGACGTCGGGCCCACCGGGAAACTCGGCGTGACCGGGATCATCGTCGGTCAGGGCGACCACGACGACATCTCGATCACGAACAACGAGATCACGGATCTGGACCGGGAGACGACCGACGATTCGGGGTTTCCGACGGTCAACGGGATCCTCTTCGACGCCGACAACAGCGATCCCGGCACGCTCACGAACACGACGGTCAACAACAACACGATCCACGACGTCGAGAGCGACATCGCGCCGCTCGGGATCGTCGTCCAACACGAGACCGACGGCGTCGACATCAACAACAACGAGATCAGGGACCTCGTCGCGGCCGACGACACCGACTCGGATCCGGACGACGGCGTCGACTTCGGGTTCACGTTCGCCCAGGGGATCAACATCGCGTCGCCGGAAACCGAGGACACGGTCGTCAACCACAACGTGATCGAGGACATCACGAGCGAGGAGACGATCCTCCCGGAGGCCGTGAAGATCGACGGCGACGGCGGCGGCCTGACCGTCCGGGCCAACCAGTTCCTCGTCGCGGTCGGGGTGATACTGTCGGCCATAGTCCCGTGACGGATTTCGACACTCCGGGGTGTCGAAAATCTTCACGTAGTTATAGCCAACAGTATGAACAACCGGAACGGGACCGACGACGGGATCGCCGGAGGGGTCCCGGCTCCCGTCGTCGACGCGGAGAACAACTGGTGGGGAAGCGCCGAGGGTCCCGAGAGAGAAGTTCAATCAGGACGCCGACGACGACGAGCGCAGCGACATCGTGGGCAACGTCACCGCCGAGCCGTTCCTCCGGACCCCGCCGGGAAAGAAGGACAGGGGCGGCGGCAACGGTAACAACGGGAACGGCAACAACTGATCGTCCGGACCGCCGCCCACCGGGGCCGCGGCACTGACGACCGGTCGGAACGATCGCCGACGTGAGCATCGGCGCGGGCCGTGGGACTTTATCCGCTCGCACCACAGAAGCAGGTATGGATCCCGATCTCTCGCAGCTCGCCGACCACCTCGACGACGCCGGCGTCGACGGCTACCTCGTCGACGCCGACGGCACGGACTCCACCCAGCGGTACCTCTCGGGGTTCGACGCCCCGGACCCGTTTTCGACCGTTTACACCCCTGAGACGACTGCGATCCTCGTCTCGGCGCTGGAGTTCGGCCGCGCGAAAACCGCCAGCCGCGCGGACGACGTCTCGCGGCTGGCCGACTACGACTACCGCGAGTTGGTGTCGGAACACGGCGCCGCGGCGGCGAAAGCCCGCGTCGTCGCGGCGTGGCTCGACGATCTCGGCGTCGAACGCGTTGCCACCCCCGACCGGTTCCCGCTCGGCCCCGCCGACCGGCTCCGCGAGCGCGGCCTCGGAATCACCCCCGACGCCGACGACGTCGTGACCGAGATCCGCGCGCGGAAGACCCCCGAGGAGGTCGACAACGTCCGCGAGGCACAGCGGGCCAACGAGGCGGCGATGCGAGCGACCGAGACACTCCTCCGGGAGGCCGACGTCGGCGAGACGGACAACGACGGCGCGGTACTCCGCCACGACGGCGAGGTACTGACCAGCGAGCGGGTCAAAGTCGAGATCGAGTCGACGTTGCTCGAACACGGTTGCGGACTCGACGAGACGATCGTGGCCTGCGGGACCGACGCCGCTGATCCCCACAACCGCGGCAGCGGACCGCTCCGCCCCGACGAACCGATCATCGTCGACATCTTCCCGCGGTCGAAGACGACCGGCTACCACGCGGATATGACTCGGACGTTCTGCAAGGGCGAACCCGACGGAACCCTCGTCGAGTGGTTCGATCGCACCGACGCGGCGCGGGAGGCCGCACTCGACGCCGTCGTACCCGGCGCGACCGGCGCGGCCGTCCACGACGCCGTCTGTGACGTCTACGAGAACGCCGGGCTGCCGACGCTCCGGTCGGACCCGACGACGGAGACAGGGTTCATCCACTCGACCGGCCACGGCGTCGGCCTCGACGTCCACGAACTACCGCGGGTCGCTCCGGACGGCGACGAACTCCGGCCCGGACACGTCATCACCATCGAACCCGGGCTCTACGACCCGTCGGTGGGCGGCGTCCGGATCGAGGACTTAGTGGTGGTCACCGAGGACGGCTACGAGAATCTGACCGACTATCCGGTCGAACTTCAGGTGTGACCGCCGGCGCGGTGTCGGGCGTCGCGCCGGTCGGGAGTTTCCGATCGAGGGGACGCCTTTCCCGGCGGCGACCTACCCGGGCGACTCGCCCGCGCTCCCGGTGCTGGCCGGGGGCGTGTGTTTCGCGTTCCGGTACGATTCAAGCAGCGGCTCGAGCGCCTCCGCGGCCGACGGCGTGAGGACGCCCGCCTCGCGGCGGACGACGTAGTCGTCCTCAAGGAGGAACGCGTAGATCGTCTGCTCGCCCACCATTCCCAGTCGGCGGCGGAACGCCGCCTTGTCGACCGAGACGCGGACGGTGTTGTCGTGCTGTCGCCGCGTGGCGCTCGTCCGGGATAGCCCGCCGTTGGCGGTCGGCGGCATTATCCCGGACCTCCCGCCTACGACGAGTTCGTAGTACGCGAAGTGATCGAACTGGTCGGATAGCTCCTCCGCGAACTGCCGCCAGGAGCCCACCAGGGAGCGCTGCCGGTGGTGGAAGCTGACGATTAAAAGCGTCTGTTCGCCGTCGAGGTCGTCGGGCAACCTGAGACGGGCACCGTGCGCGTCCCGTCCGGGGACGGTTGGAAACTTCATACGTATCGTGTGTTCGATCGGAAGGCGAACACGCGCGCGACACTCCCTCCCTCCCCCACGCCCGTCGTTTCGGGACCGTGTCCCCCGCGTTTCGGCCTGTGAGTTGACCTTCAGTTGCCTCCGTTTCCGAGGGCTTCTCCGTCCGTAGTTAAACGCTGGCACCGTATTATTAGAATCGATAACTGGTCGTGGGTGTCCCCGTCGTCGCCGGCGGGAACCCGCCGGTCGCGGCATCGAACCCCTTTTGCTTCCGGCGGCGCGTATTCGATGTCAATGGAAGCACTCGTCGTGGGGTCGGGCGCGATGGGACGGTGGGCGGGGCGGACGCTCGCGCCGGCGTTCGACGTCGCCTTCGCCGACCGGGACCCGGCCGCCGCGAGCGACGCCGCCGACGCGGTGGGCGGCCGGACGGTCGCGGTCGACTCCCCGGAGACGTTCGGGGCGGTGTGTCTGGCGGTCCCGATCAGCGCGGCCGGGGAGGCGGTCGCCGCCCACGCGGACCGTGCCTCCCGAGCGATGTTCGACGTGACCGGGGTGATGGCCGGGCCCGTGGCGGCGATGCGCGAGCACCTGCCGGACCGCGAACGGGTGAGCCTCCACCCGCTTTTCGCCCCAGAGAACGCCCCCGGGAACGTCGCGGTCGTCCGCGACGCCCCGGGACCGGTGACCGACGAGGTGCTCGAGGCGGTCGACGCCGCCGGAAACCGCACCTTCGAGACCGACCCCGAGGAACACGACACCGCGATGGAGACCGTCCAGGCCGGCGCCCACACCGCAATCTTAGCGTACGCGCTGGCGGCGGCGGACGTCCGCGAGGAGTTCGCGACGCCGGTCTCGCGGGGGCTGTCGGAGCTCGTGGAGACCGTCACCGGCGGCACCCCGCAGGTGTACCGGGAGATACAGGAGTCCTTCGAGGGTGCCGACGCAGTGGCCGACGCCGCACGCCGGGTCGCCGACGCCGACGGCGACGCGTTCGAGCGGCTCTACGAGGAGGCCGGCGCAGGCGCCGACCGGACTCGGACGCGGGACGACGGGAGCGCCGACGGCGCCGGCGAGCCGGAGGGAGCCGCCGAGTGATCGACCGCGAGGCCGTCCGCGACACCGCGAAGTACCTGCGGCAGGTCCGCCCGATAGACCCCGAGGAGCTCGTCGACTACGTCGGCGGCAGCCCCCACCCGGCGGTCGTCCGCGAGGTCCTCCGGGAGGAGTCCTTCGACCTCGGGCTCCGGGAGCGGGCGGACGGCACGTTCGTCCCAGTCGACGACGAGCCCGCGCCACAGCCCAGCTGGGAGCCCGACTCGTTCCCCGAATCCTACGCGTTCGCCGTCGAGGACCTCCTCGTCGAACGCCACGGCGCAAACTGGCACCGCGGCGAGAGCGGCGACCGCCTGCGCGAGACGATCACCCGGCTCAAGGCGGACTACTACCGCCGGAACGACGTCGAGTACGACGCCGAGACCGCCCTGGCGTACGCGACCTATCACCTCCCGAACTACTATGCCGCGATCGGCTACGTCCTCGACGACCTCGCTGAGGGGGGTCGAGTTCCGCGGACGCTCCGGGTGCTCGACGTCGGCGCGGGCGTCGGCGGTCCGGCGCTCGGGCTTCACGACTACCTCCCCGACGATGCGGTCGTCGACTACCACGCGGTCGAGCCCTCCGCCGCCGCCGACGTGCTCGACCGGCTGCTGGGCGAGACCGGCCGGAACTTCCGGCCGACGACCCACCGCGAGACCGCCGAGTCGTTCGACCCCGAGACTGTCACCGACGGCGAGGGCGGCTTCGACCTCGTCCTCTTCGCGAACGTCCTGAGCGAACTCGACGACCCCGAGGCGGTCGCGGCCCGATACCTCGACAGCGTCGCCGCCGACGGCTCGTTCGTGGCGCTCGCGCCCGCCGACCGCAACACCAGCATCGGGCTCAGGGAGGTCGAGCGCGCGCTTGCGACCCCCGACGCCGGCGTCGCGGTTTACGCGCCGACGCTGCGGCTCTGGCCCGGCGCGGCGCCGACCGACCGCGGGTGGTCGTTCGACCGCCGCCCCGACGTCGCGGCGCCGGCGTTTCAGCGCCGACTGGACGAGGGCGGCGACCCCGACCCCGAGACCGACCGGACCCCCGGCGACGGCACGTTCACGAACGAGACGGTCAAGTTCTCGTATACGATCCTCCGCCCCGACGGCGAGCGGCGGACCCCGGTCCGTGCGAACCCCGACCGCCACGCGAAGATGGCGGAGATGGAGCGGCACGTCACCAACCGGATCGACCTGCTGGCGGTGAAGCTGAGCCGCGATCTGACCGACGACGCCGACGCCAACCCCCTGTTCCGGGTCGGCGACGGGAGTCAGGCGGTCGATCACTACGCGGTCTCGACGGCGGACGACCCGCTGAACCGGGCGCTGCTCGAAGCGGACTACGGCGACGTGCTGGGCTTCGAGAACGCCCTCTGTCTGTGGAACGACGACGAGGGGGCGTACAACCTGGTGGTCGACCGCGAGACGGTCGTCGAGCGGGTGGCATAAGGGAGTCGTTGTCGTAGCGAATCTTCTTCCGCGGATCGAGGCAAGCAACTACTGTACCGAGGGCGTCATAGAAGACTTCGCGCACTACACAGGAATCAGTCAACACAGACGAACGCTGTATCATATCAGTTTGTCATCTACTCAGGATCTGTCAGGAACTGCCTGCTGAATAGAGAGGGTGGGTGCTGCAGGGACGTTTCTCATCTCCTGGGTACGTCCCTGTAGCATAGCAAGAGATCAGTCGGCCGCGTCGTCTCTCCGGAGTTCCTCGGTCCGAAGTTCCGCATAAGCGTGCCATGTCCGGGGCCGGAACGCCAATCCGATAGCTCCGAGGAGTGTGATGCCGACAGCGACCGTTACCACGGTTCCAGGTAACATCCCAATCGCGGCACTCCGGGGCCAGTTCGTAGTTCCGAACGCCGTTATCCGGACGACCCATGCCGCATTCAGTATCGCGAACAGCGGGAGGTAGATACGGCGGAGTCGGTGTGCGACCGCCTCTTCGGTGGTGATCTTTACCGTCGGCTCCCGATAGTCGTCTGCTAACCGAGCTCGCCAGTCGGAATCCGTCGGCCCCGAGCCATCCAGTCCGGCCGCCCAGACCTCCTTCTGAAGAGTCCGAACGCGGGTTCGCCAGATATCGTACGCTCGGTAGCGGCGTGCCTCGATCGTGAGGAACGTCGCCAGCACGACGTTGCCGATTAGCAGGAGATAGTGGGGATTGCCTTCGGTGGAGAACGCCCACGTCAGGACGGCCGCCAGCACGATCACTGCCCAGTTGGTCGTTCGGTCGAGCCGCTCGCGCCAGAACTTCATCCGGTGGATCTCACCACGGTACAGGTGTGCCATCGCCGAACTGGGTCCCATCTCGGTATCCAGCAACCCCTGACCGATGGCTGGGTCCGGTCGCTCCGCTGTGCCCGCCTCGGGATTTGCAGCCGGGATGTCACCATCGTCGGCGGATGCCTCCTCTCGGGGCGTGCCAGTGCTGCTGGTCGGCATCCGCCTACACCAGCAGCTGGATGTCGGCCTCGACCATCTCACTCAGCGCAGAGGCGGCGCCCACGCCGGTCGTCACACCGTCGTAGAACGCGTCTTCGTCGTACTCCATCATGTCCGCGGTCATCTGGCAGGCCTGCAGGTCCGCGCCCATCTCCAGACACGTGTCGACGAGGTCTTCGATTGTGGGCGTCCCAACGTCGTCGATGCTGCGGCGCATCATTGTCGTCGTGAGCCGATCCATCCCGGGGAGCGCCGCCAAGGCGTTCGGCATCGGTGTGTTCGGGTTCCCGACCGAGGAGAGCTGGAGTTCCTTCGAGCGCTCCTCGTGGAGAATCTCCAGCCCCCAGAACGTGTGGAAGACCGTCACCTCCCAGCCGAACGCGGCCGCGGTCGACGCCAGGATGAGCGGCGGGTACGCCATGTCCAGCGTGCCCTTCGTTGCGATGATGGTCATCCGCTTCGGCCCATCGTCGGTCGCGGCCTCGAGATCGGCTTCTAGGTCATCGATACGCTCGTGCAGCGTCTCGACTCGGTCGACCAGCTCCGCCTCCGTGCGGTCGGTGGCAGTGTTACCCCCCGCCTCGGAACCGGTCGGACCGCCGTCCATCTCTGAGCTCATGCGGTCTTCCGGACGACGTGTCGGTAGACGTCGCCCTCGTCGACCTGGTCCAGCAGTTCGACGCCCTCGGTGGTGTCCGCCCAGCCAGCAAGGTCGCTCAGGCTCCCGGCGTCCGTAGCGAGCACCTCCAGCGTCTCGCCGGCAGCGAGCGTGTCGATGGTCTGCTTGGTCTTCACGACCGGCATCGGGCAGGAGAGCCCCTTCGCGTCCAGTGTTTCGGTGATCTCGTGGTCTGTCATAGTAGCACCCGTATTGGGCTTGTTATGCAATCTTGCTTTCTATGTGAAAAGCTATTCGGTCGGGAGGCACTCGATTCAGGATTCACGCCGACACCTTGTACCGCTCAACAACCCCATCGCTGCTCCAGAGGGCTCAAAAGTGCATCCCGGATCATATGGAATCCAAGAGGATTGCACGACAGTTGCAAAGAATTTTGTACTCCGAGTGCAAAACTCCTGCCGATGACGACGGCAATCGACACGACGGCCGATATCATAGCTCCCGAGCGACTCCGCGAGCGCATCGAAGCCGGAGAATCGATCGGGCTTCTGGACGTTCGGGCCCCGGATACGGCCGAGGAGTGGCGGATCAACGGTGATTCTATCGAGTACCTGAACGTGCCGTATTACGAGCTACTGGACGGTGTGCCCGAGTCCGTCCTGGCGGACCTCCCCGAGGGCCCGCTGGTGGTCGTCTGTGCGAAAGGCGAGTCCAGCGAGCTGATCGTCGAGCAACTGGCCGACGCGGGCGTCGACGCGGTCAGCCTGGACCGCGGGATGCGCGGCTGGGCGGACCTCTACGATTACAGCGAACTCGCTGTCGACACGGACGCGACCGTCGCGCAGTATCATCGGCCGTCGAGTGGCTGTCTCGGTTATCTCGTCGTGGCCGGTGACGAGGCCGTTGTAGTCGACCCGCTCCTGGCATTCGTCGACACGTACGAGCAGGACGCCCGCGCGCTCGGCGCGGAACTGGTCGCGGCCGTCGACACGCACATCCACGCCGACCACATCTCCGGTGTCCGGGAACTCTCCGCACGCGGCAGCGAGGGGATGCTCCCGGAGCCTGCAGTGGCTCGTGGCACGACGTTCGATCCGGATCGGACACTCGCAAACGGGGATGCGATCATCGTCGGTGAGACGATGATCGAGGTACTCTATACGCCCGGCCACACTTCCGGGATGACCTCGCTGCTGGTCGACGGCAGGGTGCTGTTGACCGGCGATGGCCTGTTCGTCGACAGCGTCGCCCGTCCGGACCTCGAAGACGGTGACGACGGTGCTCCCGGGGCGGCCCGGCAGCTGTACGAGACGCTACAGGAGCTTCTGGAACTGGACGACGATGTCGTCATAGCACCTGCCCACGCGAGCGACGGCACGCCCCGGTGCGCGGACGGGACGTACACGGCCACGCTCGGGACCGTCCGGGAGCGGCTGCCCATCCTCGAGGCTGCCCGAGAGACTTTCGTCGACCGCGTGCTCGCGGACATGCCGCCTCGCCCGGCCAATTACGAGACCATCATCGACACCAATCTCGGTCGTGCCGACACCGACCGGACGGAGGCACTGACGATGGAACTCGGGCCGAACAACTGTGCTGCCAGCGCGGGCGGGCTGGAGGCCGACGACTGATGGTCGGGCTCGAGGGCGTCCTGTTGCAGGCCGGCCCACTCGTCGAGACCTTTCCGTGGCTGGCTGCGTTCTTCCCCGAGGGCGTCGTCTCGTACGCGCTCGGCGGCCTGTTCATCGGGCTGGGCGTCGCGGTCATCTATCTCGGGACGGGGATCACCGCCGGGGCGTCGACGTTCCTGGAGACGACGCTGTCGTACACTTCCCGGCTGCCGCGGTTCAACCGCCGCAAGTACCTCGCCTCGCGGGACTGGCGGCTCACGTTCACGCTCGGCATCGTTCTCGGTGCAGCGGCCTACGCCCTGACGATCGGCCCCGGTGGCTGGACCACCGCGGTCCAGCCGTGGCGGCTGCTTGTCGGCGGCGTCCTCGTCGGGGTCGGCACCCGCGTCGGGAAGGGCTGCACGTCGGGCCACGGGGTCTGTGGCGTCGGCTCGCTCTCGGGGACGAGCGTCACCAACGTCGCGACCTTCCTGGTTGTCGCCGCCGGGACCGCACAGGTCGTTATGGCGCTGGGGGTGGTCCCGTGAGCGACGAGACCGGGCCAGATGGCCGCGGGGCTCGGTTCCACGGGCTCATCCTGATCGGCGGGCTGCTGTTCGGCTTCGGCCTCGGCGTGAGCCGGATGGCCCGGCCGGAGGTGGTGCTCGACTTCCTCCAGTTCCAGGATTTCGGGCTGCTGTTCGTGATGGGCGGCGCCGCGGCCGTCTCGGCCGTGACGTTCACGCTCGGCGCGGACGTGCTCCGCGGGACGGCACCGCTGACTGGCCGGGCCTACGGCCGGCGCGTGAAGCAGCTCGACCGGAACGTCCTCGTCGGCGGCGCCATCTTCGGCGTCGGCTGGGGGCTCTCCGGTATCTGTCCCGGCGCGGCGTACGCCAGCCTCGGGGTCGGTAACTGGCCGATTCTCTGGGCCATCGGTGGGATGTTCCTCGGTGCATACGCGCAGGGGTACGCCCGCTCCGTGCTCGCCGACCGACGCGGAGCGGAGGGGATTCCCGGTGCGGACTGACGTCCCCGGTTCGGCTGCTGCCGGTGTCTGGCTCCCACGTCCACCACGGACAGTCTCTTGTCCCGGCGGTGAGTACACATAATTATGCCTGACGCGATGGCGGAACTACTCCAGGAGGAGATGCAGTGTGAGAACCTCCTAGACTGCTTCCACGGGCTTTCCGATCTGGACAAGGAGGTGTTCCGGCTGCTCGTCGAGGCCGACGAGCCCATAACCGTCGACGAGGTCGCTGCCGAGATCGACCGCGAGCGGACGACTGCCTATCGTTCTGTGCGGCGCCTCCAGGAGGCCGATATCGTGGAGCGAGAACAGGTCAGTCAGGAGGGCGGGAGCTACTATCACGTCTTCTCTCCTCGCGATGCTGACGAGATCGCCGACGCGATGCAGCGGACGCTCAACGATTTCTACGCGAAGATGGGTCAGCTCATCGGTGAATTCCGCGAGAAGTACACTACGGTCGATGAGCAGGGAGGAGACACCGATGCGTCCGCGGCGCCAGTCGATATGCAGCAATCTCGTTGATATCGTTGGTGTCCTTGATGACCGATGCGGGCTTTCTATGCAGCACACTCGGACGATACTACCGTTTCCATAGGATGAGGATAGGTTTAGGTGTCTCATCACGACCAACCGGGAACCGAGTGGGCGGAACGGCACCGCAGAGCACTAACTACCCGACACACTCACGAAGATGTTCTCACGGATCGGCAATTCGAACTTCTTCTGGAGGCCTGCTCGGAACTTCCGGAACCGCACGACTTCGAGGCCCAATTCATTTGTCTCACCGCAGGCCGACTTGGGATGCGAGCAGGCGAAATCGCACATCTTCAGACGACCTGGATAAACTGGGATCGGCGCACGATTCGAATTCCACAATATGAACCGTGCCAGTGTGGATACTGCCACCGGCAGGCCAGACAGGAAGCCGAACACAACGAAGACCTGTCTCTAGCAGATGCCGCCACGTCCCGATGGCATCCAAAGACCGTCGCGTCCGCGCGACTCATCCCGTTTGACCTCTCGCTCCGGCTGGAGCTGTGTTTCGAACGCTTCTCCGCTCGATACGATGAGTTCCCCCGCTCACGATCAACCGTCAATAGACGGCCGCAAGCTGCCGCAAATGAAGCTGGAATCGAGGGTCACGTTTATCTACACTGTCTGCGGGCGACGGCAGCTAGCTATCACGCGTACAAAGGTGTGTCCCCCGTACCGTTACAGGCACTAATGGGTTAGAGCGATTTGGCGACCGCGCAGAAGTATATCCGTATCTCGGGGACCGCAACTGCTGATGCGCTGCGCCGAGTCCATCATCGATAGACACACCTCAATTACTCTTCTGGAATGGCGTGCCCGATACAGAGCGTGAGTCCATCGACGGGAAAATGGGCGAAAAATTTAGTTTTTGGTAGATATACTCAGGAGTATGTCCGATTTCACCGAACCAGCGGTCGGAAATAGAGAGGAGGCACCGACATACCAGTTCCTCGATAATCTGGCCTACGTCGTCGTCACCGGCGACCAGACCGATGGCCGTCGGTCCGTGGTCGAGATGCATCAGCCGGGGGGCCACAAGACACCGATGCACGTTCACGAAGATACGGACGAAACGCTGCACGTGCTGGAGGGCGGCATAACCACGCACATAGGCGAAACGGTCGCGTTAACTTTGGCATCGATTCCACCAGACAGCGAGGGCTTGGAGCCAGGATTCTGCTGTCGTCGGCTCCACGTGACTGAACGTATTTGAAAATGAAGAGGTTCGTCGTTTTACTTCTC